>JABDEZ010000028.1 GCA_013286835.1 Bacteroidota bacterium | reverse complement strand
GCTATGGAGCACCAGATATTAAAGTTTACAAACTGGGTCCTTTTTACCAGTCTATTTACAGCATTTTGTGCTACAGGGCTTTGTATGAGTACCGAGCGGTTAGTTTCAGGAGGCATCCCTGCCTTCATCAATCCGCTACACCTGCTTGTTTTTGGGGCCACCCTGGCAGTTTACAATACCCATATATTGGTTAAAAAGCCAACCCCTGAAAGGACTGAGTTATATGCCTGGACACAGCGCAATAAGTATTGGTTGTACTTTTTTCTTATGGCAGGTTCTGCAGGGTGTATTGCATCGCTGTTTTTTATGCCAGCTGGTGTTATTATTGCTTGCGTGGTGATGGGATTGTTTGCTTTTGGGTACTCCCTACCCTTTTTGCCTTTCAAAAAACTAAAACGAATGCGTGACGTTGGCATTATTAAAATACTGGTACTGGCCAGTGTATGGACCACGGTTACAACAATACTGCCTGTTCTTTATTTACATAAACAAATATCAAGTTACCCTTACGAATTTTTTATCAGGCTTATATTTATTTCTATTTTATGTATAGCATTTGATGTGCGCGACATAGAAGCCGATAGCAGAGCTAATGTAAATACAGTACCCGTGCTTATAGGTGTAAAAAAAAGCTATAAAGTGATGAACATTGGCATAGTCTTGTTCATTTTGCTTGGGTCTGTGCAATACCTGCGTATTTTTCATGTGGAGCAGTTTGTGGGTATTTTCATTACTGCATTGGTGACGAAATGGGTGCTGGACTATGTACGCGACCATCCTACAGACCGAGCGTACATGGGGCTGGTAGATGGCTTGATGTTGCTTTATGCGGCTTTGGCTTTATTACACTAGGGGGTGGCGTGATTTTTTAGCTGTGGTATAGTATAAAAGCTTATCACTATGAAAAAGACACTCAGAACAGCAGCCATTATCACACTTGCAGGTGTGGTATTGTATTATCCTGCAATGAAATTGTATGAATTGATAGCTAAAAAAATAGCTGATCGGAAAAACGCTGATGATGACGGTGGTGGAACATTGCATGTTAAGGCATTTATACCTGCTTTTAGAGGCAAACATAAACCACATCACCGCCACCCGCATGAAAATAATGGACATTCAGAATCGTAGTATTTCATAAAACATTATTTGAAGAGATGAAAACAGGCAATCATTTTGGTTGCCTGTTTTTGTTTTATAAGCTATTGCAATACCATTATTTACACCTTATCTGTTTGTTCAATTATTTATTACATTTGCGGGGCATTTAATTACCTTAATTCTTTTAAAGATTCCTGTATATGGCATATGATTTAATTGTAGTCGGGAGCGGCCCGGGCGGTTATGTAGCGGCTATCCGCGCATCACAATTGGGTTTAAAAACAGCAATAATAGAGCGCGAAAACCTTGGTGGCATATGCCTGAACTGGGGTTGCATACCTACCAAAGCATTATTGAAGACAGCAAGCGTTTACGAGAATTTTTCTCATGCTGCTGATTATGGTATAACTGCTACAGACTTTAAACCGGATTTCCCGGCTATCATCAAGCGCAGCCGCGGTGTGGCCGATAAGATGAGCAAAGGTGTGCAGTTCCTGATGAAGAAGAACAAGATAGACGTGATAATGGGGATGGGTAAACTGAACGCCACGAAACAGGTGGAAGTAACCGGTGCTGATGGTAAAACAACTGCATATGAGGCCAAACATGTGATATTGGCTACAGGTGCCCGCAGCCGCCAGCTACCTAACCTGCCTATTGATGGCAAAAAGATAATTGGCTACCGCGAAGCAATGGTATTGCCTACACAACCTAAAACAATGATAGTTGTAGGCAGTGGCGCAATAGGTATTGAATTTGCTTACTTCTATAACAGCCTGGGTACTAAGGTTACTGTGGTTGAGTTCCTGCCACGAATAGTACCGGTTGAAGATGAAGACATATCTAAAGAACTGGAAAAGAGCCTGAAGAAAAAAGGTATTGAAATAATGACCAATGCATCTGTTGAGAAAGCAGATACAAGTGGCAGCACTATTAAAGCAATTGTGAAGACGGCTACCGGCGAAATAACACTGGAAGCTGACGTGATATTGAGCGCTGTAGGTATTGCTACTAATATTGAAAATATTGGACTTGAAGGGCTTGGCGTTAAAACTGATAAAGGCAAGGTGCTTACCGATAAGTACTATGCTACCAATGTAGCAGGTATCTATGCTATAGGCGACATTACCGTAGGACCTGCACTGGCACACGTAGCTATGAAGAGCGCCCACATATGCGTTGAAGCAATTGCATTTAAAGAAGGCAAGTTCAAGCACATGCCAGAACCACTGGATTATGGCAATGTACCAGGTTGTACCTATTGCATACCAGAAGTAGCATCTGTGGGCCTTACTGAAAAGCAAGCTAAAGATGCGGGTTATGAAATTAAGGTGGGTAAATTCCCGCTGTCAGCATCTGGTAAGGCAAGCGCTGCAGGTGCAACAGAAGGGTTTGTGAAAGTGATATTTGATGCCAAGTACGGTGAGTGGCTGGGTACACACATGATAGGTTATAATGTAACTGAGATCATAGTAGAAACCGTTGCAGCCCGCAAGCTGGAAACTACATGGCATGAAATGCTGGATACCATACACCCACACCCAACCATTAGCGAGCATGTACATGACGCTATTGAAGTGGCACTGGGCGAAGCGATACATTTATAGAACTTAGTAAGTGCGTATTATAAAGAGAAAGGCTACCCGGTGGGTGGCCTTTCTTTATTTGCATCCATTGATAATCTTGGGCGAATATTTCTTGTTCTTTTTTGAATGGAGGATAAAGAAAATGAGTAAATATAATCCGTAATTTTACGGTGCTTTTTTTACAACTATGAACACAGAACAAACACCAACAAACAGAGATTATAGTACCATAAGCCCTTCTGCAAAATCTGTATTGCTACTGAAGGGATATACAGATATACCGTATGCACGAGCTGTTGCCGAATTAATATCGTTACCAGAGGCTTTTCAACCTGATTTTGATAAAAAGGATTTTACATTTTGGGCCAGGGTGCTGCATTTTGATATCCGATACAGGAGCATCAATCAGTTATTGGCCGGATTAGAAATGAAAAATGTTTTAGAGCTGTCGTCGGGGTTTTCTTTTCGCGGGCTTGTTGCTGTGCAGGATAGTGATGTACACTATATAGATACTGACCTGCCAGGTATAATAACTGCTAAGAAAGAACTAACTGAACAGCTACGAGATAAGAATGCAATACCCAAAGGCAAACTGGAAATATTGCCTGTAAATGCTTTGGATGAAGCACAGGTTAAAGAGGTGATAGGTCATTTTGAACCGGGTGCGGTAGCTATTGTGAATGAAGGGTTGCTGATGTACCTTGAAACTGAGGAGAAACGAATATTGTGTGGAATAATCAGGGATATACTTAAAGAGCGTGGCGGGTATTGGATAACTGCTGACATTTATAAGAAAACAGTACACAGTGCTATTGATGTGCAGATAGATGACAAGCTACAAGATTTTTTTGCAAAGCACCGCGTAGAGGAGAAAATGTTTGACAGCTTTGAAGCAGCTGAGGCATTTTTTAAAAGCGAGGGCTTTGTAATTGATAAAGAGGCAGAACCTGAATATGCACAATCGGGAGCACTGCAACATGTACTGGCAAGCGCTGAAGAAGAGCAACTTGCGAACATGGGCAAGATGGGGAAAATACATGCTACGTGGCGACTGAAGCTTGCAGAATAAAACATAAATGCCCGGCTTGAAAACATCAGCCGGGCATTTATCACTATCCTAGTTGTTTAAAGGTTCATTCCGCCGCTTACTTCTATCCGTTGTGCGTTTACCCACCTGGCGTCATCGCTGCACAAGAAAGCAACTACACCACCAATATCTTCTGGCAGGCCTACACGGCCTAATGCAGTAATGCCAGCTATATGTTTGTTTATATTATCATTGTCGCGTACTACACCACCGCCAAAGTCGGTTTCTATAGCGCCGGGAGCAACGGCATTTACAGTTATGCCGTGTACCCCAACTTCTTTTGCCAGGTACCTGGTGAGCACTTCTATAGCGCCCTTCATGCTTGCATAAGCAGCGTATCCGGGCATAGAGAATCTAGCCAAGCCTGTGGATAGGTTAATAATATGGCCACCATCATTTATAAAAGGCAATGCCTTTTGGGTAAGGAAGAACACACCCTTAAAGTGAATGTTCATCAACTGGTCGAACTGCTCTTCTGTTGTTTCGGCAAAAGGAGCATTAATACCAATGCCAGCGTTATTTACCAGGAAATCAAAGCGATCTGTATTGAATGTATTTTTTAATACTTCCGCTACTTGTTTAAAAAAAGTATCAAAGCTTTTTGTATCGGCTGTGTTTAATTGCAAGGCGACGGCTTTCTGTCCTGTTTTTTCAATCTCTGCAACTACAGTCAGCGCTTCTTCTTTTTTACTGTTGTAGGTGAGTACCACATTATTCCCTTTATGTGCCAGGCTAAGCGCCATATCTCTACCCAAACCACGACTACCGCCAGTTACTAATGCTATTTTGTTTGTTGTTTTCATCTCGTTTTGTTTTAAAATTTGATGATACAAAGGTAGAATTGCATGGAGTGACATCATTTGCAAGCTTCAATCCGTTGTTTGCAAAAATCAAATAATTGATAGAAACGAGTGCTCGATTTATTGTTTAGTAATGAGTAGTAGTTTGAATTAAGTGTAATCCATCCCACCTTGGAATTGATTAATTTCGCAGTATGAAAGAACTTGTCATAGCATCGGACAACAAGGGCAAGATAAGGGAGATAACTGCTTTGCTGGATGATGTGCAACTGCTATCGCTTAAGGATATTGGATTTACAGACGTAATAGCGGAACCTTACCATACTTTTGAAGAGAATGCACTTGCTAAGGCTTCAGCTATATATGAGTTTTGCGGGAAGAATGTGTTTGCCGACGATAGTGGTTTGTGCGTGTTAGCGTTGGGGGGAGAGCCGGGAGTAGATAGTGCACATTATTCTGGTACAAGGAATGATGTGCAAAACCTGAATAAGGTGTTGGCAGAACTGGAAGGACAAACCGACCGTAGTGCTTATTACAAAGCGGTGATCTGCCTGATATGGGATGGTGAAACTTACTTTTTTGAAGGTAGATGCGATGGTGAAATAACACAAGCGCCGGAAGGTAATGATGGATTTGGGTATGACCCCATCTTCAAGCCAAATGGTTTTGAAGAGACGTTTGGGGATATACCCCTTAATATAAAGAACACAATAAGCCACAGGGGAAAAGCTATAGCTAAAATGATAGCTTTCCTGCAACAACAGGATGTATGAAATTTACGATAGGGGATAAGATATTGCTGAAGCAAAGCGGGGAGGAAGGCCACGTTACCGATTATATTAATAAGGAAATGATAGAAGTAGAGGTAAATGGTACCCGGTTTCCTGTTTACATCAACGAGATAGACCACCCGTACCTGAAATGGTTCACAGAGAAAAAAGCTAAGAAGGAACCGGTATATTCTGAACAGTTGCCTGTGGAGAAAGTTGCTTTTAGAAAGCCACGGTTGGCTAAGGGGATATATCTTTCATTTGTTCCGGTATTTAAGACCGAGGAAATGGAGGATATAGTGGACCATGTAAAAATACACCTCATTAATGAAATGCCACACCCGGTAAAGTTTGTTTATGATGTGCAATTGCTGCAGGCATCCGAGTTTAAGCACGAGGGGACCTTGCACGCTTTTGGCGATATATACTTGCATAAAATTGCCTATGCTGACATGAACGACCAGCCACGTTTTAACTGGCAGCTTACAGATACTACAAATAAAGACCTGGCCCCAGCTGATGGAGTGTTGCGGATACGACCACAGAAATTATTTGAACATATAAACGATGTGCTGCATAAGGGGACACCAACATTCAGCTACCTGCTTACCAGCGAATTTTTACCACCTAAAAAGGTTAAGAAAGAACATTACATACCTACTGTAAAGCCAGACTATATAACCGGTACCAATATAAGCAAGCTGGAAAAGCCAAAGACTGAAGTGGACCTGCATATAGAAGCGCTGGTTGGGGATGCGGATGGTATGAGCAATGCTGAAATAATTAAAATACAACTGGATGCCCTGCAACGCTACTTGCAATTAGCCATTGTAAATAAACAAGAGCGCATGGTGGCTATACATGGACTGGGCAAGGGAAAACTAAAAGACGAGGTACACAAAATATTGAAAAATACTCCTGAGGTGTTCATCTTCACCAATGAATGGCATGGCCGTTATGGGTTTGGGGCAACTGAGATATATTTCAGGTATTAAACTCTTTTTGTTCTGTTTTTGTATTTCGTAATTGCGAGAACCTTCATTTCTTTTTGCTTGTCCAAAAAGAAACGAAGCAAAGAAAAAAGACACTTTTTTGAAATGGCTCCGCCTTCAAAAAAGATAGCTTTGCTGCGCGTTAAGTATTGGTTCCGTGATTAAGGGCCACTGGTTTTTTGAGGCCGATGAAGAATCGGCACAAAAAAAGGTGGCTGAATATAGATTCAGCTTTTCTTATGAAACTTCGCTCGTCATTTGCCCTATCATATTGAATATATTAGACGAACGGTTTCGATGCCTATTTTTAAGTCCAAACGGTATTGCTTTGTTCGCTTATAAGCAAATCAAAATGGGACAGCCTTTATAGACTGCCCCATTTTATGTATTTCATTTTGGACTTATTCTGATTTTGCCAGCATCATTTCTTTTATGTCTTCCATCATACGTTTAGCTATATTGTTGGCCATAGTTTCTGTATGGCTTTCGGCATATATGCGGATGATAGGTTCTGTATTGGAAGTACGCAGGTGTACCCAGTCTTTATCAAACTCTACCCGCAGGCCGTCTTCTGTATTGATGGGTTGTTTTTTGTATTTCTTTTTTATCTGTTCAAATATGTGCTTCACATTTACATCTTCGCCCAGCTCTATTTTGTTTTTGGAGATGAAATAGTCGGGATAAGTGCTGCGCAGGGTTTTTGCTGTTTTCCCACTTTTTGCCAGATGAGTAAGGAACAATGCGATACCAATGAGTGCATCCCTGCCATAATGCAGTTCAGGCACTATTACACCACCATTACCTTCACCACCTATTACCGCATTTACTGCCTTCATCTTTGTCACAACATTCACTTCGCCAACAGCGCTAGGATAGTATTCGCCACCATGTTTTTCAGTAACATCTTTAAGTGCACGTGTAGAAGACAAGTTGGAAACTGTATTGCCTTTTTTGTGGGACAATATGTAATCAGCCACTGCAACCAATGTATATTCTTCGCCAAACAGGCTGCCATCTTCGCAGACAAAACACAACCTGTCCACATCGGGATCGACGGCGATACCTAATGATGCATTTTTCTTTTTAACTACAGAGCACAGTTCAGAAAGATTTTCGGGCAGCGGCTCTGGGTTGTGTGCAAAGCGGCCATTCACTTCTTCATTAATAACTGTAACATCTTCTACCCCTAATGCTTTTAACAATGCAGGTACGGCGATGGCGCCTGTAGAGTTAACAGGATCAACAACTATCTTAAAATTTTTCTTTGTAATAGCAGCTACATCTACAAGAGGGTGCTCGAGGATGATGTTAATGTGCTTGTTTATATAATCGTTGTCTTCTGTACAGGTGCCTATTTTGTTTATTTCGGAATAAACAGTTTCGTTTTTCTCTGCATAGTCAAGCAACCACTGGCCGTTATCTGCGCTTAGGAACTCACCATCTTTATTTAGAAGTTTCAGGGCATTCCATTCTTTGGGGTTGTGGCTTGCAGTAATAATGATTCCGCCGGCTGCACCTTCAAGTTTTACCGCCATCTCAACTGTAGGGGTAGTGCTGAGTCCAAGGTCTATTACATTCATGCCAATGCTCTGCAGAGTAGCAGCTACCAGGTTACGTACCATAAGGCCAGATATGCGGGCATCACGACCGAGAACTATTGTTTTGTTATCGCCTTGTCGGGCTATCCATGCGCCATAAGCTGTAGTGAACTTTACCACATCTATGGGGGTGAGGCCTGTGCCGGGTTTACCGCCTATTGTTCCCCTGATGCCGGATATAGATTTTATAAGTGCCATAAATTAAAAATGCTTCGGGACGAAGATAATGTTTTCATTAAAAGCGGTGCATTGAAATATGATATGAAGCCGTTTATTGTAACAATATTTTAGCTAGAAAAGAGCATGTCTTTATGAAAAGTTTGTAAACAAATGATGTTACTTTGTTTAAATTTTTACAATACATGCGTTTCAATAAAGTTGTATTATCTGTTTTTGTCTTATTTTCTCTTTCGGGCAATAGCTATGTTCATGCCCAAACGCATAGCAAACCGATTGCCGCAATAAAAGGGATAGGCAGTGATAGGCAGAAACTTCCTGTGGACCCTGAAGTAGCCACCGGTAAACTAGCTAACGGGCTCACTTACTATATACGCCATAATAACAAGCCTGAACATAAAGTGGAGTTAAGGCTGGTAGTTAAGGCCGGATCTATACTAGAGGATGAAAAGCAACTTGGGCTAGCTCACTTTATGGAGCACATGAACTTTAATGGTACCAAAAATTTCCAGAAGAATGAACTGGTGAGCTACCTGCAGAGCATAGGAGTGCAATTTGGTGCCGACCTGAATGCAAATACGGGATTTGACCAGACCATATATATACTACCCATACCAACAGATAAACCTGATAACATTAATAAGGGATTCCAGATCATAGAAGACTGGAGCCATAACGCCTTATTGACCGATAAGGACATAGATGATGAACGTGGTGTTGTGCTTGAGGAAAGCAGGCTAGGAAAAGGGGCCAACATGCGTATGCTGAATAAATTTTTCCCTATGCTTGCTTCAGGCTCTTTATATGCTGAACGTTTGCCTATAGGTAAGGATGATATACTTAAGCATTTTAATTATGAAGAGATACGCCGTTTTTACAAAGACTGGTATCGCCCTGACCTGGAGGCAGTAATAATAGTAGGCGATATAGATACCGTTACGGCTAAGAAAATGCTTGTTGCGCATTTTAGTGGCATCAAAAATCCTGAAAACGAGAAGGCCCGTTTTCACCCGGATGTGAAACCGCGCACAAAGCCTGAGGCTATGGTTGTGACTGATAAGGAAGCGACCAACTCTGTATTGCAGATATTGTACCCATATACTCCCAAACGTAAACAGGTAACTATTGAAAACTACAAGGAAGACCTGGAACGCCAGTTGGTATTGCAAATGATGAATGAAAGACTAAACGATTTGGCGCAGAGTAGTACCCCACCATTCCTGGGCGCTGAAGCATCTTTTGAAGACCTGATACAAGGTTATGAATCTTTTGGATTGGGCGCAGCATTTGGTAAGGATGGCGCAAGCAAAGCTTTAAATGCTATGACAGGTGAACTGATAAAAGCCCGGGAATATGGATTTACACAGAACGAACTGGACCGTACAAAGAAGGATATGATGAGCAGCATTGAAAAAACGTACAACGAACGGCATACTACAGAGAGCGGTACTTATACGGAAGAATATATACGCGCTTTTACTGAAGATGAACCTTTCCCTGGTATTGAAAAAGAATATGGTTATTATAAAACCATGATACCTGCCATACAACTGGCAGACTTGAATGGCCTGCTGGCTGAATGGACAAAAAATGGCAATACCTTTAGCCTGATAACCGGACCAGATAAGGCCGACCTGAACCTGCCGACAAGTGATGAGCTGCTGGCCATGACCAACGCAGCCCTGAAGCAGGATATAAAAAATACGGAAGAGAAAGCTGTAGCTACAAACCTGATGACCACGCTGCCAACACCCGGGACTGTAGTAAGCAAAACAGAAGAAGCTGGTCTGGATGCAACAACATATACCCTGAGCAATGGTATAAAGGTGACCATAAAGCCTACCACTTTTAAAAGTGATGAAATAACAATGATCGGCCTGAAGAAAGGTGGCAAAAATAACTACGGACTTGCGGATAAGAATAATGCACAATTTGCAACTGAAATAGTGGATGCTATGGGTGTAAGTACCTTTAGCCCTAGTGACCTTGAAAAGGTGACTGCCGGTAAATCTATATCGGTATCTGTGAGTATGGGCGATATAGCAGACGATGTGAGTGGTAAAAGCACCGTGAATGACTTTGAAAGTATGTTGCAGCTGATGAACTTATATCTTACTAAGCCAAGGAAGGATGAAGGGTTGTTTAATGCACTAAAGGACAAATCGAAGACGATGCTGCAGTTTATATCTTCTAACCCCCAGGCTGCCTTTGCAGATACCCTGAATAAGGTATTATACAACGGAAACCCATTGGCTAAAAGACCGTTCCCGAGTGCGGCTGATTTTGATGATATAAACCTGGATAGGAGCTTACGAATATACCGCGACGAATTTGGGGCAGCTGATGGTTACCACTTTTTTGTAGTGGGGAATGTAGTGCCAGATGTAGCGTTGCCATTGATAGAACGTTATATAGGCAGCCTGCCTAAAGAAAACAAACCAGCAAGCTTTAAGGACAATGGAGTGCGGCCAATAAGTGGTGTACATACTATGAATATATATAAGGGCAAAGAAAAGAAGAGCCTGATCATATCTGTACACTATGGCGAAGTGCCCTATTCTGAAGACCTGGGTATGAAAGCACAGGCAGTTGCTGATATACTAAACATAAAAGTAATAGAGAATCTGCGCGAGAAACTGGGTGGCATTTATACCGGTGGCTTTAGTAGCCGGGTAGAGAAAGAACCTTACCAACACTATAGTATAACCCTGCACCTGCCTTGTGGCCCTGAAAATGTAGATAAGCTTATAGCTGCTGCCAAAGACGAAATAAAAAATATGCAGGAGCAAGGCCCGGATGAGAAGGACTTGCAAAAAGTGAAGAATACCTGGATAGAGAAATACCGCACATCAGTAAAAGAAAATGGCTACTGGAGCAGTATGTTGCAAAATATTTTGTTTCATGATGCAGATAAAGACAGGGTATTGCACTATGAAGATTATATTAATAAAATGACTAAAGAGGATATTAAAAGCACTGCAAACGTACTATTTGCCGGAAATAATGAGTTTACGGCAATATTATACCCAGAGCCATAGCGGTTGGCTTTAAACACCTTAATAATGCTGGTGGTAATTAGGGAGCGCAGAATTTTACATTCTTCTTTGAAAAATGGACAAGAGTAATTATCTTTGCAATCCCAATTGAAAAAAGGGCCTTGTAGCTCAACTGAATAGAGCACTTGACTACGGATCAAGAGGTTTCTGGTTTGAATCCAGACAGGGTCACACTAAAATGGTAATGGTTTCAAGGTTTTACGCTTTGAAACCATTTTTGTTTTTCACACGATTTGCACATTATGTGAATTTGCCGGTTTTTTTGAATAGAAACATTTAACTGTCTTGATATTTTTAGTATTATTGTTTCAAATAACAAAATTATGAACAAAGCAGAATTGATCGATCAGATAGCCAAGGATGCTGGTCTTACTAAAACACAAGCTAATGCTACATTAGAATCCCTTACCGGAGCAATAGTTGCAACTTTGAAAAAAGGAGAAACTGTTACATTAGTTGGGTTTGGTACGTTCTCAGTAATTGAGCGTGCTGCAAGAAATGGCCGTAATCCTCAAACAGGAGAAACGATCAAAATCAAAGCAAGCAAATCGCCTAAATTTAAAGCAGGTAAAGAATTTGCGACTAAGATCGCAGGTGCAAAAGCTACAAAGGCTGCTGCTAAAAAGTAAGAATAAAATCTTTTGAGGTTATGGTCGCCATTCGTAAAATGGCGGCCATTTTTTTTGATTGATAGTCAAGCTGAGGGACTTTGGGTTACTCCCCTAACTTGTTTCTTTAAGTAGCTATCTACAGACGATTATTTTCCTGATGTACTTGTTGCTACCCGCCTGGATCTCGGCATAATAAATACCGGCGGCGAACCCTGATAAATTGATAGATAGAGGTTTGGAAAGATCGTTGAAATCTAGTTTTAATACTTGCATGCCCACAGTGTTATATAATTTGATATTGCCTGTTGTATTTGGCTGGTCAGGTAGAGCAATCTGTACATAATTATTTGCTGGGTTAGGGAATACTAGTACGTTATCTATATTGTTTGAGATATTGGTGAGGCCAGTGGTATGCCTGCTGATGTGTATATTGTCGATTGAAACCTGAAAGGAATCGTGTACGCCATAATATTTAAATGCGATGCACGAAAATGGGAAGATAGTATTGGGAATAACAAAATTGCCAGTATCGCGAAAGTTATGGTTGCAAGAAGCCATACCTGTAAGATCTGCAAGCAGAATCTGTCCGTAAGAAACTGCTGGAAGATTTGAACCTTCAATTAGGTAAAGTAATATAGAATCTGATGGGGCTGCAGTACAATTTGCTGCAAAAACGTTTATGGAAAATGAATCGATGACTTCCCCTCCATGAATATCCAGAGGTGGGGAAACATACCATTGGGCAATGGTGTCAGCAAAGGCAGGATCTGTAAGGGCTGCGTTGGGGGATTGTAACATATTGGGTGAAGATGGCGCAGAAGCTGATGATACTATGGCCCATTTATATTTGCTGGTATTACCTTCTGCATCGCTAGATTGCCCCCAGGAATAAATACTCATGCTATTGATAGCACTATCGAAGCCGGTGTAATAAGGTAAAGGAACGATTTGGGCTGTGGCCTGTGAGCTAATGATACCCCAAAATAGAATAAAAAGTAATAACGATTTTTTCATAGAGTTTTAGATATAGACGTAAAAGCTGCTGCTCATACTTGGTAGATATGGAAAATATTGCATGGTACAGTTTTGTCTGACCAGTTTGGGAAAAATACTGGGAGTGGCCTGGCGATGCACGCAATCAAATAATTACTATTTTTAAAGAGTAATTGTGAGGTAGCGATATGAAAAAGAGAACAAAAAATATTATATGGATCGTGATCAGTTCGCTGATAGCACTTTCTTTTTTGTTTATAGGTGATGCAATACGGCAAAGCAGAGGCTTTGGTGACTTTGAATTTAACCGATTTAATAACCTACCCAACTACCTTGTATTCATTGCTACCGGCATTAGTGCAGGCTTGTTGTACATGACCTTAAACGACCAAAGTAAGGCTAACCAGGTTGCCGCATTTGAGAATCGTTTCTTTAAATTTATTGATTATCACCGTGATAATGTAGCACAAATGCGGTACACAAATCCTGATAATTCGGACGAAAATAAGATATGGAACAATAGCCAGGTTTTTATGGTAATCCACTACCAGGTGAGGGACTTGCTAGTGGAGTTTTTTAAAAATTGCGGATTTAAAGACCCCGATGTACATCAGAAAAAGATAGCTGTTGCATTTGTGTATCAGTGCGTGCTCTATGGCGCAGGAGAGGATGGTATAAGAATACTAAAAACGATGTACAGGGATCACCCGGAGTACTTTGATTATATAAACTTTGAAAACAGAAAGGTGGAAAGAGGAGCGTTAAAGCATGTGAATACAGAGCATACAGTGAAAGATGCGGATAGAAAATACTATTCAGGTCATGCAAGGCGATTAGGACACTATTATAGAAATATGTACCAGGCTATAAAGTACGTGGATGAACAAAAATTTTTAAGTGAAAAAGATAAGTATCATTATGTGAAAACATATAGGGCCCAGATGTCTGTTTACGAGCAATTGGTGTTTTTCTACAGTTCTTTATCAAAGTCGGGCGAAAGTTGGGAGTGGGAAGAATATTTGAAACCTTGCCCTACAGATCCCCAAATGAGACAACGGTCTTTTGACAACCTGCTGATTACCAAGTACAACCTGATCAGAAACACGTTGTACAATGACGTGTATGGCGAGGTTACTAATGGGATATTCATTAAGGACTTTTACCCGCTCATGAACCTGGAGCATGAAGAGAAGTGCAGCATTTACGGTAAACTGCGGTATGAAGGGTATGATAAAATAGATAATAATAACATTTGTCGTTTTTGCTTTAATGAGAAATATAAGGGTTCTGAGAGTGGCAACTATGAAGAAAAAATACGGGAATACTTTACCAAAGAGCAGTTGCTGCGAGACAATGAAGAGAACAACAATTTTATATGCAATGAACCGGATTGCAAGAGTATGCCTATAATTAATGAGTTAAGACGGAAATTTGCTATCGTGTAGTATGTGTATTTACACATTCCAGCATTAATATTCCATCTACTCTTTACCATAAACCAAACAATTACCTATTTTTGTCTATATGGATATGTCGCATCTGCTGTTTTACATACTTGGTTGTATTCTGTTGATCGGTTTTTTTGCAGGCACAGAAATAGCGTTTATTTCGGCAAATAAGCTAAATATTGAATTACGAAAGAAGCAGGGTACAGTTTCTGGCCGCATATTGGCGAGGTTCATGGAAAACCCTTCTGAGTTTATAGGTACCAGTCTTGTAGGCGTAAATGTGCTGTTGGTTATATATGGTCTGTTGATGACGCAGCTCACTGATCCATTCCTTTCAAATTTACCTCCTCCTTTTAATTCTGAATATGTACATCTTTTACTGGATACACTTATAGCAACATTGGTGATACTGACCTTTGCAGAGTTTTTACCTAAAGCAATATTCAGATCGAGGGCAGAAACTGTGCTGGCGCTGTTCAGCATACCGATGCTTATTATGTACTACATACTTTTCCCGGTAGCTAAAATATTTGTTTCCATATCTGAGTTCATACTGAAATACCTGTTCAATGTGCGTATTAAGGACAACCGGCAGGTATTTAACCGAGTGGATCTTGAGGTGTTTGTGAAGCAAAGCCTGCATGGCCATGAAAATGAGAACAGCGAGGTGAACACAGAGCTGTTTGAAAATGCATTATACCTGGTAAACGTAAGGATACGTAAGTGTATGGTGCCCCGTAACGAGATAGAGGCAGTAGATGTAAGTACGCCTATACATGTGGTACGCGATAAGTTTATAGAAACTAAATTGTCTAAAATATTGGTGTATGATGGTAATGCAGACAATATGATAGGCTATATACATCACCTGGACCTAAACAGGAAGCCTAAAGACATACTGGAAGTGTTGCACTCCATTACTGCAGTGCCTGAAGCCATGAGCGCTGTGGACCTTATGAACAGATTTACCAAGGAGCGTAAAAGTATAGCATGGGTAATAGATGAATTTGGCGGTACCGCAGGAATTGTGACCATGGAGGATGTGCTGGAGGAGATATTTGGAGATATTAATGATGAGTATGACGTGCAGGAATACGTGGAAAAACAGATAGCTGAGCATGAGTACATACTATCTGGAAGGCTGGAACTGGATTACCTGAATGAGAAGTATGGGTTTAACTTCCCGATAGGGGAGTCTGAAACTCTTTCGGGCTATATTATAGCAGAACATGAGGCTATACCCAAACTGAAAGAACGTATTATAATAGACCGGTATGAGTTTGATGTATTGCTGGTTAGCGATACCCGAATTGAGACGGTGAAGCTGAAAGTTTTTCAATAAGTATATATAGTTTTCTCTTTTAAAAATACATTTATGTCTGTTTTGCGTCCTTTTAACTTGAATAAGTGGATAGATGAGCACCGCCACCTGTTAAAGCCACCAGTGGGTAACCAGTCTGTTTACAAAGCCACTAAAGACTTTATAGTAATGGTAGTAGGTGGCCCCAATAGCCGGAAGGATTTCCATTATAATGCCACAGAAGAATTGTTTTACCAACTGGAAGGTGATATAGTAGTACGCATACAGGAAGATGGTAAGATAGTGGACATACCCATAAAAGAGGGTGAAATGTTCTTGCTGCCTGGTAATACGCCACACTCCCCGCAACGTAAGGAAAATACTATAGGGCTGGTAATAGAAAAGGTGCGTGGAGCAGATGAAATGGATTCCTTTATGTGGTTTTGCGAAAATTGTGAACAAAAGCTATATGAAGAGCAGGTGAATGTACAAGACATAGTGAAGCAACTGCCACCGTTGATGGAACGTTTTTATGCAGATGAAGATAAACGCACATGCAAGAACTGTGGTACAGTAATGCAACCGCCTGTACCTAAAAAGTAGGCTCTGAAATAGAGGAAACTATTTTCGGCGTTAATTTGGTAGAACACCTAAATAAATGACTGCAAATATTTACTTTTGCGGAGCCTGTAAAATTTTATACAATACATGTCAAACGAAATACATAACGATACGCATCACGAAAATCCGGGCCAGACCGAAAGAGCTAAGTCTAAAACCGCATTCCAGTCGTCTTTCTGGTTTGTTATTATACTCGTATTCTTGTTTATAGCGGCCATTAACTTTGCAAATGTTATGGGCAAGAGTGGTGAAGGCGAAAAGTCTGAAGCATCAAAAGAAGCTGGTACACCGGCTACTGAAATGCAGAAAACGGAAGAGCGTACCGACACTGCAAATGTAAAGCATGGTCATGATGCTGATACCATCCAGTCTGAACAGCATTTATAAGCAGCACTGCTAAAGAGCGTTTATGCACACTAACGATACCGTAGCCATAACGGGCGCTGCCGGATTTATAGGCAGTTACCTTGTGGGTTTTTTGAACGCACTGGGTTTTGAAAACCTGGTGCTGGTTGATGATTTTGAGGACGAGCGGAAAGCAAAGAACCTTGCAGGTAAAAAATACCTTGAAAAGGTGCCCCGGCTACAATTCTTCGATTGGTGCAAGTCGCGCCCCGGTACTATAAAGCATATATTTCATCTGGGTGCCCGCACGGACACTACTGAAATGGACTACAGTGTGCATAAGAAGTGGAACCTGGACTATTCAAAAGACATATGGGCGCTTTGCATAGCTCAAAATATATCGCTGGTATATGCCTCCTCTGCAGCCACTTATGGTAATGGTGAACATGGATATGTTGACAGTCATGATATAGTTAGCCAACTACAGCCGTTAAATCCATATGGAGCATCGAAGAACGATTTTGATGTATGGGCGCTGGAACAAAAAGAATCACCGTCTTTCTGGGCGGGAGTTAAGTTCTTTAATGTGTATGGGCCTAATGAATATCACAAGGGGCGCATGGCATCGGTTATTTTTCATTCTTACAACCAGATAAAGAATAACGGTTCGGTAAAACTGTTCCGATCTCACAACCCGGGATATAAGGATGGGGAGCAAGAACGTGATTTTATTTATGTGCGCGATATTGTAAACATCTGTTACTGGCTGATGCAGCACCAGCCTGCTAATGGTCTTTATAATGCAGGTACAGGGCATGCACGCACATTTATGGCATTGGTTACTGCTATATTCAACACACTGCAAATACCTGTCAATATCCAGTTTATAGATACCCCCCTGGACATTCGGGATAAATATCAATACTATACAGAAGCAGACATGAAAAAGCTTCTGGATAAGGGCTACAACATTCCTTTTACAACCCTTGAAGACGGTGTTGAGGACTATATAAAAGGATACCTTTCTATAGCAAAATATTACTAAGAGAAAAAGGGTAAGATGCTACATCTTACCCTTTTTCTCTTCTCTTGTTTTGAATCTTTTCGGCTCGTTTATTATTTCAATATCTATTTCAGTATAGTAAACCTGTTGTAGTACTTGTTATTATTGACCTCAAGTATGCATACATACATACCAGAAGGGAGGTGGCCTAATGGAATGTTTATATCTTTTTGCCCCATGGTAACAGTTGCAGTCATTAATTGCTGACCTTGTATATTGATGATGCGTACCTGCGCGTTTTCTTTTAAAGCCTCATCGAGGGCAATGATAATATTATCTTTTGCAGGATTAGGATATACGTGCATGCTTAATTCGCCAGCTGTACCATTCACATTGCTGATGCCAGTTACGTTTAGAACTTGTTTATATAATTCTACACCTCCATATTGCTCACCGACTATCATTTCGTACTTACCATCTCCATCTATATCCCCTACTACCGGGGCAGTACGGATATTATTCATTAAACTATCGATGAACGAATACCTGGTATCTATCAGTTTGAAGTTGTCTGTAACATCACCTCCCTGGAAGCCATCGTACCTGTATAAAGCGCCACTATTACTGCCCAGGAGCAGGTAGTCTTTACCGGTATTGTCTATCTTCCCAATAAATGGTGTGCTGGATGCGCCGATATTGCTTGAGGGATCGACCCGAACACCGCCAAGAGTGGAGGTGATGAATTTAAGCGCCACAGTACCCGGTAGTGTGCTTACGTTCTGATAATAGGTAAGGGTGCCATTGAAGTTGCCAATAAGCAGGTCTGGTTTGCCGTCCTTGTTGATGTCGTAGATAATAGGTGCTGCATACTGATTTACCGATATGATGTTGTTGTTTATATCTTTTAATGGTTGCGGGCTCATTTGCCATATGGGCTGCACGTTATCGCTGGCAGCGCCATTAGTTAAGAAGTTAATGGTGCCATCGCTATGTCCTATCACCATATCCTGCTTGCCATCATTGTCCAGGTCGCCCATAGCAGGAGCAGCCCCTTGCCAATTATATGCGTTGATATTCAGGAAGTCTGTAGTCTGCAATGTGAAAGACGGGTTACCAGCAGTACTGGTATTGAGGTAATAAGATATGCGACTTCTGAGGCTGCCACTGTTTTGGTAATATCCGTCAGAACCTATGAACAGATCTGGTTTGCCATCTTTGTTATAGTCAAACAAAGTGGGGTAAGCTGCTGTGCCGAGATCTATAGTTTTGTCTATGAACATAGTATCTGTCTGGAACACAAAAGAAGGATGGCCGGGTGTACTTTCATTTTTGTAAAACCAAATGCAACTATAGTTTTGGGATGTATTTGCAGCTGTTGGGGAAATAACCAGATCTTTTTTACCATCCTGATCCAGGTCTATATTGTAAGCCGCAGGCCATAAAGGTAATTCTATGATTTTACCATTGGTTTGCCATAAAGTATCTTGTGTTATCATTGAATCTGCACCTGTAGGGTTGTAAGGTATCCTGCCATTTTGCAAGAAGGTCATTTCATTAAAAGAGATGCTGCCATCCAGGTAGTCATAGTCGCCATCACCATCATAGTCAAAAAGGCAAGGTGTATTGCCAGAGTGTGTTACCTGAGTTAGTCTTGGTCCGAGGCCGCTTTCGTCGCAGGTGTATTGGAGGGTATGTGTACGGTTGTAGCCCTGATAAACCCTTCCCCAGCATCTGTCGGCATAGTCTATAACAAAACTATCGCATGGCAAATGTCTTTCTACTTGCATGTTTTTATAGAGGTTCATCGTATATCCCCCTGCATATCCATAGGATACAATATCAAGATCCCCGTCGTTATCTATATCCACAATAGATGGTATATCTCCTTTGTTGACAAATGCATTTACGCTGCCGTGCGTATGGGAATCATTGGTATAATAGAGATCGGTGTACAAAGTAAAACACAATTGATTGTTGCTGTTGAAATAACCTTTGTATATGGCAATGCCTGAATTACCAAAAGTAAAGAGATCTGCAATGCCATCGCAGTTGTAGTCTTTGAGGATCATGTAGCCAGCGATGCCTGTGAAATTGTACTGGTATGCGGGCGCATATGTGTAAATAGGGTTACCAGCGGTACCGGTATTTAAAAAGGTGCGCACTCCTATATTATTCTCAAAAACAACCATATCCAGCAAGCCATCTTTGTTGATGTCTGCCAGCTGTATTTGCGGATTGTTGAAGCCTCCACACCAGGCAAGAGTTCGTTCGCTGCCATAGGCATAGACCTTCACGCTGGAGTTGGGCTGATAAACTGCACCCTGGAATTGGGCATGCAGTGAATGCACAGCTAAAAACAATGTGACTATTGTAAAAAGGTACCTTTTACGCATATAATGGGATTATGGATTTAATAATAAGACATGCCTAATATCATATAGGTTGGAAGAGTAATCCTGTATTTTTCGATCCTAAAAGGAAGGACATCAAGAGTGCTCTAATTATTATGTCCTGGTAGATACGTTCTTGTATTATTTTAGTATGGTAAACTTGTTATAATATCTATTGGTATTTACTTGCACTACACATACATACATACCAGAAGGCAGATTCGGCAATGGTATATTTATTTTTGTTTGTCCGGCTGCAGCAGTAGTGGTTATCAGCTGCTGCCCTTCTATATTTACAATGCTTACCAGGGCATCCTCTTTCAGGGAATTACTTAGTGAGATGGTTATATTGTCTTTTGTAGGGTTGGGATATACCTGTATGACAGTATTGTTAGGTGAACTGATATTGGTGATGCCTGTTCTCTCTATTATCCCTTCCTGGTACAACTGAATGCCACCCTGTATCAGGCCAACAAACATTTCGTATTTGCCATCGCCATCAATATCGCCAACCACCGGGGCCGAGCGCATGTTGCCGTATTCCCCATACGTAGTGCCATAAGCCTGGTAAGCACTGTCAATGTATGAATACTGAGAGTCTATCATAGTGTATGGAGTAGTTACATTGCCATCCTGGAAGCCGTCATAACGGTATAAATTACCGCTATTACTACCCATCAGGAGGTAGATCTTGCCCGTACTATCCATAGGGCCAATAAACGGCGTGCTAGAGCCACCAAAATTTTCTTTTGGATCGGACCTTGCATTGCCAAGGTTGTTGGTTACAAATTGAAGTGATACAACACCGGTGATGGTACTGACGTTTTTATAATAAGTAAGTCTGCCATTTTGACTACCGATTATCAAATCGGGTTTACCATCCTGGTTGAGGTCATATATAAGAGGGGCTGCATAGCCACCTACCGTGATGATATTGTTATTTACATCTTTAAGTGTTTGTTGCTGTGCGCTCAGTTGCCAGTTGGGTTGTACATTGTTTGTTGCTGCTGTGTTTGTGAACAGGCTCAAAGTGCCATCTGAATGCCCTAATACCAGGTCTTGTTTGCCATCGTTAGTAATGTCGCCTATTGCAGGTGCTGCCCCCTGGAAATCGTTAATACTTATATTGAGAAAGTCAGTTGATTGCAGCGTAAAAGATGGATGACCAGGAGTGCTGGTATTCATATAATACGATAGCCTGCTTTTAAGGCTGCCACTGCTTTGGTAATATCCGTCAGAGCCTACAATCAGATCGGGCTTGCCATCTTTATTGTAATCAAAAAGGGTGGGGTATGCACCTGTGCCCATGTCGATAGATTTATCGATCATCAAAGTATCTGTCTGGAAAACATAAGATGGATGCCCCGGGGTACTTTCGTTTTTATAGTACCAGATACACTTGTAGTTTTCAGATGTGTTTGCCGCATTAGGTGAAATAACCAGGTCTTTTTTACCATCCTGGTCAACATCAATATTAAAAGCTGCAGGCCACAGGGGAAGTTCTATGCGTTTCCCATTACTCTGCCAGTTGGTATCCTGAGAAACCATAGAGTCTCTGCCAGTTGGATTATTAGGAATACGGCCATTCAGAAGGAATGTCATTTCATTAAAAGATATACTGCCATCGAGGTAGTCATAGTCGCCATCGCCGTCGTAGTCAAATAAACAAAGTGTATTGCCCTGGTGTGTCACTTTAAAACCACCGCTCCAAGGGCCTATACCGGTTTCATCACAATTGTAATTGAGGATATGTGTGCGCCAGTAAGCCTGGTAAACATGAGCCCAGCAGCGGTCTTTAAGTTCTATTATTATGCTATCGCAAGGATACCCTCTTTCAACAGCCATGTTTTTGTAGCAGTTGATGTTGCCACCAATGACGTTGTAAGATAAAAAATCCAGGTCGCCATCGTTATCTATATCTACTATCGCAGGTATATCGCTTGGGTTATTGTACGCATTTACCCAGCCAGTTACATTTGCATCGTTGTTGTAGTAAAGGTTCTTGTAATACTTAAAGCAAAGTTGATTTTTGCTATTATAATAACCGGTACTTGCGGCAAAACCTGTGCCCCCTTGCTGGAAGAGATCAGCGATGCCATCGCAATTATAGTCTTTGAGTATCATGTAGCCATCTATCAATGGGAAATTAACTGCATATTCAGGAGCATAAACATACACCGGAGCCCCAGCTTTACCCGTATTAATGAATGTGCGAACACCGAGGTAAGGTTCGAATACAACCATATCCTCTAGTCCGTCTTTGTTAAGATCTGCCATTTGTACCTGGGGATTGTTGAATCCGCCGCACCATGCAAGGGTCTTTTCGCTGCCGTAAGCGTAAACTTTTACGCTGGTATCCGGTTTGTAAACGGGACCTTGGAACTGCGCAAAAAGACCATTCCCTAAAGATGAGAGCACTAAAAGGGAGAGCCAACAAAATTTTTTCATTCAAAATAGTTTACTTCTAAAGTTAAGGAAACCTTATCAAATAATGAGTAATATATTAACAGACACATTATTTGCCCTTTTGGTTGGTTTCGTACTTCACCAATGGGGAGTTAGGTTCCTTTAAGAAGTGATTGTACACCAGATTATCGGCAGTAGAAGAAAATAATTTATTCAACCATACGGTGACTTTGCCCATAAAAGTGAATATTACCGAGCGTTTTCTTTGCTGAACAGCATCGAGAATACGTTTTGCACATTCTTCAGCAGTCATTAATTTGCTTTCTTCCAGTGGGGTCTCTCCCTGGGCACTGCCGTCTGAAGAGCGGGCAACTGCACGTATGTTTGATGCGGTAAAGCCGGGAGATACCCACATGACATGTGTGCCTGTGTGCAAGAGCTCGGTGCGTAATGCCTCCAGGAAGCCTTGCATGGCAAATTTGGAAGCAGAATAACCGGTACGGCCGGGTAGCCCCCGGTAGCCAGCCACAGAAGATACACCCAATACCACCCCGTTTTGTTTACGTATAGATGGGAGTGCATATTTTGTCATATAAACTGTTCCCCAGAAATTAATATCCATTAATTCCTTTATTACAGAAAGATCTGCATCCTCAAAAAGTGCACGCATACTAATGCCGGCATTATTTATTAATACGTCTATCTGTCCCCAGGTTTGCACTACAAAATTTGTAAATGCAGCGCAGTCTTTCTCGATGCTGACATCGGCCTGATAGAAAAGAATACGTGCGGGATCTGCAGCAGGGAAGGCATTTTTGAGCTTACTGATATCGCGGCCGCAAACGGCAGCCTTTGCTCCGCGCTCTATTGCGGCTATTGCTAATGCATGACCTATACCGGATGATGCACCGGTGATAACTACGACTTTCTCTTTTAGTGAGTACATAAAAATTGAATAAAGATAAAGGTAGCAGATGCTATAAATTAATTTAACTAAAAATGCTAAGGTTTAGCGAAAAGATTTACAGACGAAGTGGATAACTATTATTTGCAATTTATGGTGGGGAGGAACAATATTTTTACTTTCACTTCGTATTTATTAAAACAATAGACAGAAAATGAAAGTATTAATTATCATGGGGTCGCAGAGCGATGAAAAGATAATGGAAGAATGCAGCAACTGGCTCAACTGGTTCGGTATTGAAAATAATATGGTGGTGGCATCAGCTCACCGTAACCCGGACAAGGTAAGAGACCTGATGGTGAATGCTAAAGCTAATGGTTATGGAGCAGTAGTTGCGGCAGCTGGTATGGCGGCAGCATTGCCGGGTGTATGCGCAGCATATACTTCTCTGCCTGTGCTAGGTGTGCCATTGGATGGCGGGCTGCCAGGTGGTATTGATGCATTGTACAGTATAGTACAAATGCCTGCAGGCTTACCTGTGGGTACTCTTGCAGTAGGTAAAGCAGGCGCCAGGAACGCCGCAGTTTTGGCGGCACGAATATTTGCACTTTCTGATAATAAAATAGCAGAGAAGGTTGAGGCATTTAAGGCGCAGGAGTATAAGATAGCATAAGATAATTTAACCCTGAAGTAACACCTTGCCCTTTCTGTTTTACGTATATTTATTAAACCTTAAAAATTCAGCACTTTGACAGAAACGATCATTAACCTGGAGACTGTTAATCCCATAGAATTCTTTGGCATTAACAACAGTAAGTTTGAAATACTGAAACGTAAATTCCCTTTATTAAAGATCCTTTCGCGCGGCACGCAAATAAAACTGTCGGGACAACCCGCAGAAGTTGCAGGAGCCGAATTGAAAATTAACCAGGTTATTAAATATCTTGAACGGAACGGCCATCTATCCGAAAACTATTTTTCTAAGATATTGGGCGACGACGAACAGGGTGAGATCAGCCAGGAAGACCTGAACAATAATGACATTTTGGTGTTTGGTCCGAATGGTAAAGTAATAAGAGCACGCACTGCCAACCAGAAACTGATGGCAACAGTGTCTGAAAAAAATGACATCATTTTTGCCATTGGCCCTGCCGGTACAGGTAAAACATATACTGCCGTGGCACTAGCTGTACGTGCCTTAAAAAACAAGGCTGTGCGTAAAATAATACTCACACGCCCGGCAGTTGAGGCGGGGGAAAGCCTGGGTTTCTTACCCGGAGATCTGAAGGAAAAAATTGACCCGTACTTGCGCCCGTTATATGATGCACTGGATGATATGATACCAGCGGATAAGCTGAGCTACTATATGGCTAACCGTATCATTGAAATAGCGCCGCTTGCATACATGCGTGGCCGTACGCTGGACAACGCTTTCATAATACTGGATGAGGCACAAAACTCGACCGACTTGCAGCTGAAAATGTTCCTAACACGTATAGGTGCATCTGCAAAGGCTATTATTACCGGTGACCTTACGCAGGTGGATCTGCCCCGGAATCAGAAATCGGGATTGTTTAAAGCCACCCGCATATTAAAAGGTATAGATGGTATAGCACAGATCAACCTTACTGAAGATGATGTGGTGCGCCATCGCCTGGTGAAAATGATCATCAGGGCATATGACAAGGAATCGCAGTACGAGGAAGAGCGTGATGAGGCACGTGTGAAGAACAGGGAGCCAAAAAACGAATCCGGAATAACTGAGAAGAAATAGAAATACGAAAAAAATGTATGCAAGGGGCAGTGAACAGTTTTGTTTTACTGCCCCTTGCCCTTTTTTGAAATGAAGGCGTTACTTTTGCGCACTGCAGAAATAGTAATAAATAACATGCTACCACAAGAAATAATGCTGAAGGCCTACCGGCTCATGATGACGGGTAAAGCAATGGCTGAAATATATGATGCAAACAGGCCTATATGTAAGTATGTGCACAGCACAGCTCGCGGGCATGAAGCTATACAACTGGCCACAGGGCTGCAATTACAACCATGCGATTATGTGAGCCCGTATTACAGGGACGAAAGCATGATGCTGGGGATGGGGCATAGGCCGTATGAAATGATGCTGCAATTGCTGGCGAAGGGAGACGATCCGTTTACCGGTGGGCGTGCTTACTACAATCACCCCAACAGCCGCCGCGCCGACAGGCCGCAGATCATACACCAGAGCAGTGCCACCGGTATGCAAGTAATACCTACAACAGGTGTGGCACAAGGCATACAATACAGGGAAGAACAAGGGCTATCAAATTATCCTATACCGCCGGTGGTTATTTGTTCGCTTGGTGATGGCAGCGTGACTGAAGGTGAAGTAAGTGAAGCATTTCAATTTGCGGTGTTGCACCAGTTACCTATTATATACCTGGTGCAGGATAATGAGTGGGGTATATCTGTGACGGGTGATGAAGCCCGTACTATGGATGCATATGAATATGCAGCCGGTTTTAAAGGGCTGGACCGTGTGCGGGTAGATGGCAGTGACTTTGCAGCATCGTACCAGGTGATGGAAGATGTGATAAATATGGTGCGCAAAGAGCGCAGACCGATACTTGTGCATGCCAAAGTGCCATTACTTGGACATCATACATCGGGAGTGCGTAAAGAATGGTATCGTACTGCTGAGGACCTGGCTAAACATGGTATTAACGACCCCGGGCCAAAATTAAAAGCAGCGTTGATACATACATATGGTGTAACCGAGGATGAACTGGATAAAATAGAAGCTGAAGAAACAGTTTATGTAAGCGCTGAGTTTGATGCGGCGGTAGCATCGCCTGAGCCGGACCCGGCAACAGTTGCTGATTTTGTTTTTATGCCTACGCCTGCTACGCACGAAACCGGTACACGCACCCCGATAGGTAAGGATAAAGTGGTAATGGTGGATGCAGCGCTACATGCTGTGGAAGAAATATTGCAGGATCACCCCAACGCTTTATTTTATGGACAGGATGTGGGTAAACGACTTGGCGGTGTGTTTCGTGAAGCTGCAACGCTGGCAGATAAATTTGGAGATAACCGTGTATTTAATACTGCCATACAGGAGGCTTATATAATAGGCTCAACGGTGGGGATGAGTGCTGTAGGATTAAAACCTATAGTGGAAGTGCAGTTTGCAGATTATATCTATCCTGGTCTAAACCAGTTGGTGACCGAGATCAGCAAATCGTGCTACCTGAGTTGCGGTAAGTTCCCAGTGTCTTGTATCATCAGGGTGCCTATAGGTGCATATGGTGGTGGTGGCCCTTATCATAGTGGTAGTGTTGAAAGTACACTGGCTACAATAAAAGGAATAAAAATAGCTTACCCAAGTAATGCTGCAGATATAAAAGGATTGATGAAGGCGGCTATCATGGACCCTAATCCTATAGTGATGCTGGAACATAAAGGCCTGTATTGGAGCAAGGTGCCTGGTACTGATGAAGCCAAAATGGTAGAACCAGACCGTGACTATGTACTGCCTTTTGGGAAAGGGGCGATAGCACTGGAAGCCAGTAGTGATGCAGTGGAGAATGGAGAGTCTATATGTGTGATAACGTATGGTATGGGAGTGTATTGGGCAAAAAGCGCTGCCAAGCGTTTTGAAGGAAAGGTAGAGGTGGTAGATTTGCGTACTATATATCCGCTTGATGAAGAACTGATATACAATACCGTAAAGAAGCATGGCAAATGTATAGTGCTTACTGAAGAGCAATTGCGCAATTCTTTTTGTGAAGCCCTTGCAGGCCGCATAGCCCAGCATTGCTTCACATACCTGGATGCCCCGGTACAGACCATAGGAGCTATGGACTTACCCGCAGTGCCTATGAACGTAGCACTGGAAGCTGCAATGCTGCCTAATGCAGATAAGGTAGCTGAGAAAATGAAGTGGCTGATTGAGTATTAGGGATTATTTTTTGAATTGAATTCTGTGTAGGGGCTGGAAAATTTTCAGCCCCTATGCTTTATAAATTCTTTATACTTTTGTTTGTAATGAGATAATCGACAGGCATATCAATGAGATCAAAACCTTTTGTGTTGAACACAAAGTAAAGAGGCTATATGCTTTTGGTTCAGTGTTAACCGACGATTTTACTGATAATAGTGACGTTGATCCTATTGATATTCTTCAATACGCGGATAACTATTATGACTTTAAGTTTTCTCTCGAGGATACATTGAATCGACCGATAGATCTGCTGGAAGACAAAGCAATCAAAAATCCATATTTCATACAAGACATTTTGCAAAAACGCCAGCTTGTTTATGGATATTAAAACTGATTGCTACTCTGCATGTAGGGTTGTGTCAAGTGGTGGTTTATTTCTTAGGATGAGATACACACATTATAACGAGAGTCTGCCTCATAGAGGCAAAAGCTCTGTAGAAAATCTATACGATAAAAACTGTCTTGCCTCGTAGATGCGATGCGTAAAATCTACATTTTCAATCTGCGTATCGGTCAATATTACCATTGCACACCATTTCGGAATGCTATATATTGGTAGCAAATTTTGCATTATGCCAAATACCTATACCCAATTATATATCCATTGTGTTTTCGCTGTACAACACAGGAGGGCATTGCTAAATACGTTATGGGACGAACGATTGCGGCTTTATATTACCGCAATTGCTCAAAATAAAGGACATAAAATGCTTGCCATAAATAATATGCCGCTCATCATATTCTACTTC
>JABDEZ010000027.1 GCA_013286835.1 Bacteroidota bacterium | reverse complement strand
TACCGATAAGGCTCTCTGATAGTTGAGCCGTATGTTCTCATCATTGATACCAGATTGTTTTTGGGCATTCTCATATTGAGCCATGCTTTCTTCGTAATTGATCTTGCTTCTTTTTGATTGAAAATACCTGGACCCGCTTGTGAAAATTGGGAACGAGGCCTGCAACGACCAATATTGCGAAGGGAACCAGCCGGCTACTCCTGTAGCACCGCTAAACGGTTCAAAAGTCTTATCGTAGCGCTGTGTAGCATAGTTATAGAGTATATTAATAGTAGGCAGGAATGCACTGTTAGAGAGATGATATTGACTGAGGCTGATCTTTGCCCGCCATAAGGACAACTTTAAGGACAGGTCTTCTGTAAATGCTTCTGCAGCATCAATATTGAGACTTGCATTTAACGATGCATTTATAAAGAGAGAATCACTAACCGAAAACCCCAGCAAACCTTTTAATGAATTTCTAGATGTGATCATCTGGTAACGTGCTGTGATCTGCGACTGCTGGGCACGTTCCAGGTTCAGTTTTGCAAGATCCACACTCGCTTCATTGGCAGTTCCTTCTTTAAATTTATTGTTGGCTGATTGATATGTACTGTCTGCTATAAGGGCTGTTTGATCGGCAAGAGTGGATGCTTCCTGCATTAAGAGATAGGAATAAAATTGAGTTGCCAACTGCTGGTATACAAATTTGCGGGTACTAGCCAGCGAATCCTTATTCATTTCCTGCGTTTGTTGTGCAATGCGCACATTGTACACATTTTGCAGGTTTAAAATATTCATCTGCGCATTAATGCCGCCGCTATAAACAAACTGCTCGCCAAATTGCAGGGTTTTATAAGTGCCGGGAGGCCCACCTAGTAAACTTGCAGGTAAAAGTGTGGTTTGCAAGGCAATATTATCTGTATAAGATCCGGTTGCTGTGGCCTGGGGCAATAGTGCACTGTACGCTTGCTTTTTAGCATACACCGATTTATCCAGTTCATATTTCATGGTCTTGATGGTGATGTTATTGTTGTCAGCGTACTTCCATACATCTTCCAGCGACCGGAAAACAATCTGGCTGTATGAAACCTGCCAGCAGGCAAGCAGTATAAAGATGTAACTCAATCTTTTGAACATAAAAACTACTGTACTTGTTTTTTACTTTTTTGTAAAACTACCCTGCCAAATGGTAACACTATATGATACCAATCATTACCCGACAATAACTATTCTATGTTAATGATAGCATTGATCCAAATTGGAATCAGTGTTTTCCTTTCCTCCATCAAAACATTGAATTGTGCTACACTCATACCGGTACGGTTTCTAATTAATGGACTGCCGATAAATGGGAATATGGTCAAGCCGACAACGTTCATAATCATGTGAGCCGGATTAATGGAAGGTTTTTTTGTAATCGCAACCATTTCATTCCATTGCTTCACTATGTAAAGTTCCTTGTGTTGCATTTTGCCAACGCCCACTTTTGATATAAGCATTGAAGGATCTTGCTTGATCTCGCTTAATATAAAGAGCGGGAGGTCAGGATTTTTTATTAGCATATCTATATAGTGCGTTACTAATATTTTTATTTTCGTTTGCAGTGTAGTCGCCGGGTCATCAACAATACCCAATATGCCATGAACAAAAGTTTGCAGATGTTCCAGCATCACTATGTCAAATAGTTTTTCCTTACTCCTGAAGTAATAGTTGATCAATGCAAGGTTATATCCCGATGCCTCAGCAATATCGCGTGTGCGCGTAGCGGCATACCCTTTTTGGGTAAACACCTCTCGGGCAGCTTGTTTTATTTTCTCTTCTGTAGAGTCGTTTTTTTCTATTTGTGTTATCTCCTTCATGAAAATCTGTACAAATGTATTATTTAATTTCGATTTTAAACAAATTATTTAATCGTTTGATTAAATAATTTGTTTAAACACTAATGATTAAAAAAGCATTCATTTTATGAATGCTTTTTTAATCATTACTACCTTGGATATTGTTAGTCCATTGTATGATAGACCTCAAGTATTATTGGCTCCTGGCGTATCTCAAAATACCAGAACAAGGGCAACGCAATAGGCACCATCACAGACATAAAAAGTATCCATTCCAGTTTTGTAGCACTATTCATATTTTTTATACGTGCTATGTGCACCAGGAAATAAATGAAAACAATGGCTCCAATCACCCCAGATACTGCTAAAAGTATAAACATGGTAGAATAGTGGGTTATGGTATGCATATTAAGGGCCAAATGGTCGTTAAAGCCGCCTGCACTAAGCACTGGCATAAGGATTATAAGGTAATAGACTAAGCATCCTGCAAATGAAATGATGGGCAGGAAACTTAAAATACCCATATTTTTTTTCGTCTTTTCATCCATTATCAGCGTTTTCATAATCAAGATGGTTTAGTCAACTGTAAAAGCGACAAAATTGTGCCATTGGATGTTAATTTTTTTGAAGGTGGCATGAAAAAAGCCTGTTGCTTTACAGCAACAGGCTTCAATAAAATAAAAAATATCTTTATTTACTCCAAATAGATGCTGAACCCTTTTCAGTACCAAAATCATTTACAAGACCCTGGGCATTAGTTACTGAATAGTACACGCTCATTTGCGCATGTTGGGCATAAATGGTGCCTTCCTGCTGTATAACTCCATATCCATGTATAACGTTGCCGTTATATGTTAGTTGAGGTATGATCAGCGTATCTCCTTTTACATAGGCATTGACCTTTGTAGTAATTGAATTATAAAAATTAGAGATAGTAACATTGGTAACGCTGCTGGAAGGATCAGTGTCTGCATCTATAGAAACAGAGTAGTGAGATACATTGGTAATAGTACCAGTCTCTACAACCTGCCAAACGCCCAGAAACTTAGCGCGGCTTATATATTCACATTGCGTGCCTTCATAGCCAGATTGGCAAATACAGGAACCGCCAGAACAAACACCGCCATACGCGCACACTACCGATTTGCATTTATCCGGAGTACAGGAAGTATAGGTAACTGCAGAAAAAGCAACTATTGTGCTTAGAGCTGAGAGAAAAATAGTTTTAATAAAACGGGATTTCATTAGCACTTAGTGTTTTAACGGAGCTTAAAGATAAAAGAAACAATTTTAAAATGCAACACACCAGGAAATTTCTATTCTCTGCCACAAATCACTTACACTACATCTCATTTCCGGAGTTCAATTTATTATTTTAGTTCCACTTTACATAGCAAAACAGGAAAATAATATTTTTTTATTTTTCTACATCAGCCTTATATGCCCTAATCCCCCTGTATATATCGTGTGCCACCTGCCATTGTCCTGCTTCAGAATTTAAATACGTTTCTTCTGCAGGATTATTAATAAAGCCTACTTCTACAAGAACACCAGGCATGGCGCTACCCGCCAATACCTCAAGGCTCATTTGTTTTACACCAAGATCTGTGCGCCCTTCATTAGCAAATTGCTGTTGTATTTTAGTTCCTAAAGTAATACTTCTTTTAAGAAACGCCTGGGAGTACTGTGCTATAATAATAGATGTTTCAGGATCTTTTTCATCTAACAAACCAGGCTCATCAGTGACATTATCGCTGTATTCACCAATTGCATTTTCTTTTTGCGAATTGCGTTTTAGCCCTAAAACATATGTTTCAACCCCATTGGCTGCTGTTTCGTGATGCCGTATAGATTTATATACAGGCACGCGAACCCTTTTATGGCCTTTCTTTACGGTACGGGTCCCTTCCTTTATTCTTGTATAAGTAAATGCTGTAGAATTTACGTGTACCGCTATGAATAGATCCGCATTCGACTTGTTGGCTATCTCATGGCGGTCAACAAGAGTAGGGTAACTATCGTCTGTACGGGTATATATTACCTGTACATCCCGCATACTATCTTCCATTATTTTGCCTAATTTGAGCACTACAGCCAGTGTAATATCTTTTTCCTGGCTGAATTGTCCACGTGCACCAATATCTTTACCACCGTGACCTGCGTCAAGTACAATTTTAGTTATCTTTTTGCCGTTAGCCAATATTGCCGATGAGAAAAGGGTCATCACAAGTGCCAATGCTATTGATCTGTAATGCATACTATTTTGCTACAATTATATTAAACATACAAAATTTACTACGTAGTGCGCAAATGATTAAATTTGCGCCTCCAGAGCATGAGCGGTAAATTTATTTCAAAATTCGCATCCTTCCACCACCAGGTTTTACTTATGGTGGTGTTTTTCCTATTGTATTGCCTGGCACCCCTACATGCACAGAATACAATTATACCTGCAACAACCGATACTACGGCGTCTGTAAGCGATAGTACCCATTCCCTTATAGACACCAACGCGTCAAAGAATATTTTAAATAATGATTCATCAAAGACTGTCAGCGATACCTCTAAAAACAGGCGACTTGAAGATTCCCTGGGTATTACCATATCACACGATGCCCTCCCGGCAGTCGTAAAGTCAGAGGCTGTTGACTCTGCGGTACTTGATATGCAAACCAATCTTTTCTTCCTCTACGGACAGGCACAGGTAAACTACCAGGATCTACAACTGAATGCCGGCAAAATATCTTACCAGCAGAGCACTGATATTGTAACAGCCCAACCCACCTTCGACAGCCTTGGAATAGCGGCAGACCGCCCATCCTTCTCACAAGGGAGCGAAAAGTTTACTTACGACTCACTTCAATATAATTTTAAAAGCAAGAGGGCCATAGTGCGCAATGTACGTAGTCAATATGGTGAGGGCTATGTTTTTAGCCAGCAGATAAAACGAAACCCCGACCAGTCTATTTTTGGCTGGCGCAACGTTTATACTACCTGTGCCCTGGATACCCCTCACTTTGGTATTATTGCTAAAAAAATAAAAGTAATACCGGGTAAAATAATAGCTACAGGCTCTGCCAACATTGTGATTGAAGGAGTACCAACCCCAATTTTTCTTCCTTTTGGGCTTTTCCCTATTTCACAAACACAACGTTCTGGGTTTATGTTACCTACATATACCATAGAGCAGGCACGCGGACTTGGCCTCACTAACGGAGGGTATTATTTTTATCTGAGCGATCATGCAGACCTGCTTACCGAGGCTAACATATACACCAAGGGCAGTTATGCGCTGTCGGGCGTAAGTACTTACCGCAGTATATATCAATATAGCGGCGGCGTTTCATTTTCCTATGCCCTGAATAAAACAGGCCAGGATTATGAACCCGGCTCAACTACCGAAAAAGACTTTATGATCAACTGGCGCCATCAAACCGATGCTAAAGCAGAACCAGGGCAAACCTTCAATGCATCGGTACAGGCGGGTACATCTACCTTCTATTCTAATAACAGCTACGACCCTAACCAGATACTTCAAAACCAGTATTCATCAAACATTACTTATTCAAAAAACTGGATAGGTACCCCATATAGTTTAACGTTAAGCGCCTTACACAGCCAGGACACAAGAACACGCCAGGTAAATGTTACATTACCGTCTATTAACTTTCACGTTACACAGCTCAATCCTTTCCAGAACAAAAGAAGCTCTAAAATACACTGGTATGATAAGATAACCACCAGCTATTCACTGGACGGCTATAACACCACAAAATTTTATGACAGCGCCTTTCACTTAAACTCTTTAGGCCTGGGCGACTTCCACAATGCAATACACCATACCATTCCTGTAAGTGCATCCTATACGGTACTTCGTTTCATCAATATGTCCTTTAGCATTAACTATGATGAATATTGGTACACTGAGCGGCTTTATCAAAACTTCGACCCAGCTTCATTGGCGGTAGATTCTAATTACAAACGTGGGTTTTATACAGCTCGCGACTTTAATACCGGAGTACAGTTCACTACGCGTATTTATGGTATGAAGATGTTTAAATCGGGCAAAATAAAGGGTATAAGACATGTGCTTACGCCTAATATTGGCTTTGTATATCATCCTGACTTTGCGTCATCGCCCTATAACTACGCATACCGCAGCCGTATAGACTCTTATAACTACCAGGTAGTAACTCCTTTCTTTAACTCACAGGTGGGTACTCCTCCCATTGGTAAAGCAGGATCTGTGAACCTGGGGCTAAACAACAATCTTCAAATTAAAGTACGATCGAGCAAGGATACTGTAACCGGTTTTAAAAATGTTACTTTGATCGATGGTTTAGGAATTACCACAGCCTACAATATTGCAGCTGACTCTTTCAACCTAAGTCCTTTTGCCATTAATTTCAGAACCAACATCCTCGACAAGATCAATATAAGTTCCTCTGCAAACTATGACCCCTACGCATTCAATTTCAACACGGGTCAGCGAGTCAACCAGATCATGCTGGAGAATGGTTCCGGGATAGCCCGCTTTACCAATGCATCGTTTTCACTGGGATCTAATTTCCATTCGGCGCCGCTCAAAACAAACGGCCCAAGCCCTACTACAAGTGAAGAGTATAACAGGGTGATGCGGAACAATGGTGCGAAAGATTATGTTGACTTTAATATACCATGGAGCTTCAACTTCAATTATGTGCTTACTGCCAATAGCAACTATAGCCCATACAGCAAAAAGGATACCGTGCTTCTGTCTCAAAACATAACATTACAAGGCGATTTTAACCTTACAGAACGTTGGAAAGTGACGGTAAATACCGGCTTCAACGTTACCATGCATCAGATTACTTTTACCTCTATAGACGTTTATCGTGATCTGCATTGCTGGCAGTTCCACTTTCAGGCCATACCATTTGGCGACCGCAAGAGCTACAACTTTACACTTAACGTGAAGGCTGCAGTACTGCAGGATCTGAAAATAACCCGACGGAGAGACTTCAGAGATGCGGCGAATTAGATATAGGGACCACTCTGCTTAACCGGTAGCCTTTCCAGATATTGAATGTTTGTAATTGCAGATAACCTATCCTATCAAACCTTCCCAGTCGCCAGCACCTTGTCTCACCAATTCAATAGCACCCTCGCTGCAATTAATTACAGTTGATGGTATTATACCTCCAATTCCGCCATCAATTACCATATCCACCAGCTTTTCAAATCGATCATGCATCATTTCAGGATCAGTAAAGTATTCCACCTCGCCATCCATTGGCAGAGAAGCACTCATTAACGGATGACCCAGTTCTGCAACAATAGCACTGCAGATATTGTTATCGGGTACACGAATACCTACTGTATCTTTCTTTGCCTTTAGTATTTTTGGCACTTCCTTGCTGGCATCCAGTATAAAAGTATATGGCCCGGGCAATGCCTTCTTCAACAATCTGAACACAGGAGTATCTACACTCTTTGTATAGTCGCTCAGGTGACTAAGATCTGAACAAATAAAAGAGAACTGGGCTTTCTTAGGATCGATACCCTTAATGCGGCAGATGCGGGTTATGGCCTCCACATTATATATATCGCATCCTATACCGTAAATGGTATCTGTTGGATAAATGATGATACCACCCTGTTTCAGGCATTTTACTACCGTTTGTATATTCCTGGCTTGGGGATCATCGGGGTGTATATGTATCAGCATGTCATTTTCAGTTTATCAGTAGCTCATACAAAGGTCGTACTTGCTGCATTATCATAGTATATTGTTTATTGCAGCAAGCGCTGTATGCAATCGCTGCTCCTCAGTGCCCCTTATATCATGCCATGGCACGCCACTGTTTATTACAATATCCCGGTACTGTTTATAAAAATACTCCCGCATTTCGGGGTCAGCATGCTCCCGTTGTTCATCATATTCCCAGGCAACATCTATGTAGGTCAGCAAGTACATATCATATTGCCTGGTAGCTATTTCGTGCAATATTTGGTTATCACATCGGCCAAAGGCATGTTCACTCCATACCTTCAGCACATACAGATCCGTGTCGCATACCAACAACCGGGAGCATTGGGGCAACAATATATTTTCTGTAGCTATCTGTCCGCTGGCAATAGCTGTAAGGTCCGCTTCGGTATATTGCCTGTCTAGCGAGGCTATATAATCCCTTGCATATTCAGGTACCCAAAGCGTTTGGCATTCATGTGCAATAGCCTTGCTTAGCGTGCTCTTACCGGTAGATTCCGGCCCTATGACCACTATTTTTTTAGCTGCCAATGTGCGGGGTGTGAACTTGTTTTTTACGATGATGCAATAACCATGCAGAGCCCTTGTAACTGAGCCATGCAGAACCTGCACCCACAATAGCGCCCACAGCTACATCGCTGGGATAATGCTCACCCAGGTATAAACGTGAGTAACCCGCTGTTGCAGCCCATGCATAGGCCGGTACAGCTATATACCACTTCTTATACTCCAGCGTAAGTATGGTTGCTACAGAAAATGCATAAGAAGTGTGCCCAGATGGAAACGACGGATCCCCATCGTATTTATAAGGATGGATGTCTGGATACGTTTTAAAAGGCCTGGGCCTGTCAATTGCATACTTAAGCCCCGAAGTAATGACGGTATTTATAGCCAATGCACCAATAGTTTTAAATCCATCTACTATCATTGCAGTATCATGGGTCGAAAACTCATAGATCAGTTGCCCTATTGGCAAAGCCAAAGTAATAGGATATACTGAATTTGTGACATCATTCATAAAACCCTGGTACTGGCTATTGTGAATGCGAAATACCTGTATTTGTCGCAGTATAGTTATGTCTGCATTTTGAGCCTCAGTCTTTGCAGGCCTCGCCAAAAGCAGCATCAGGATAAGGATGGATGCTCTGACTTGTATATTTTTCGCCATTCTAAATATCCAAATATAGCTACTATAAATAGGAATAAAGTAAGACCACCCATCAGGGGCAGTTTTTTATAAACAAGCAATGGTATTGCAAAAAGGTTAGACACATTAAGTACTATCCAGTTTTCTATTTTGCGGCGTGCCAGCAACCACATACCAGCCCAGGCGGTAGCAGATACCCAACCATCCCAAAGCGGCTGGCTAGACTGTGCCTTGGTAAGTACAACATAAAAAATGGCCCAGCCCACCACTACTATGCCTGCCACTATTCCCCATTCGCGCCGGGTAGCATATGTAATAGGCAATGGTGGTTCATTTTTCTTACGCAGCCAGTGTATCCATCCATAAATACTCATTACCAGGTAATAAAGGCTGAGTATAGACTCACCATACAACCTTGCATTAGCCATAATATATATACCAATGGCTGTACCAATAATACCTGCGGGGTATAGAAGTACATTATTTGCTTTTGCAAGCAGCACTTCTGCTACCCCCATTATCACCGCAACCCACTCCCACACTGTTGTTTCGCGTACCTGTTCTATAAAAATGGAAAGCCAAGAATGCCATTGCATGCGCAAATATAAAGGCTCAATATCACAACCAACAAAAATAAATACCTTAAAGAATGAGAATCTATTTGGTAGATTCAGGATAACGCTTATTTTTGCAATCCCAAAAGCAACTGGTGCGATAGCTCAGTTGGTAGAGCAAAGGACTGAAAATCCTTGTGTCGGGGGTTCAAATCCCTCTCGCACCACCAGTTGTAAAAAGCCTTTCAGTATAAACTGAAAGGCTTTTTTGTTTGGTATAACATAGGTAAAACATTTTGGAAAATGCTATTAGGCTGGATGATATCACGAACGCGATCTAGTACGAGATTAAATTTGCCATTCATAAAAAGAGCTTATCAAACATAAAAATATGTGCACCAGTAAATAAAGCAGATATGTGGTAACTTGGCACTATGACTGCTGAGCAACAAAGACAGTTTGAGGAAATACAGAAACTGCCATTCCATAAGAAAGTGGCCGTTAACCCAAAGACTGTAAACAATCACATTGAGAAACTGTTGGATGAACTAAATGTAGATTTTGAGCCGGAAATAATACCTGTAAGAGTTGAATCTGATGCGAAACCAAAGTCTTGCTATTATAATGTTGAAAATAAGATTACACGTGATGGGGGTAAAATATTTTATGGCTGGGTTATCTGGCAATCAAATTATTTATGCGAAGCAGAACACCATGCCGTTTGGGAAAATAAAGAAGGTGAGTTGGTTTGTATTACGCCTAGAGATGTACACTACAATGAAATAATGTTTGTGCCGGATAATGACCGGACTTATAATGGAGTGAGTATATCAAACGTTGTACTTAATATTTCTGGCAATACAATAATCGACGACTTTATTAAAATTCGTTACCTGGTATGTAAGCTGTACGAATTCGGCAGGCGAAAAAATGTTGATTCTGTGATTGTTCCCAAATGTGTAAGCGATGCTATAACAGAATGTGACATTGCAAGCGGCGCCCTAGAAGTTTTTTTTCTTTTGGGGAATAAACCGGTAAGTCCTTGCTATTGCAGAAGCTCAAAATCATATAGGCAATGCCACGGCAAGGACATTGACACGAAGTTGGCGCATTGTTTAAACGCTGTAAAGCAGATTATAGCGGAGCATTCTTAATATGCATGATATTGAGTGGCAAATTTCGTTTAATTTAGCGCGCATATGAAAATAACAGTAAATATGATAATAAGCGGGGAACTAATAAAAAGTATGGTAACTATACTCAGTTACACGTAATGTAATTGTCATTGAAAAGGTATGCCCGCTTTATTGGGGGGAATGTCTGTATCAAAATTGCACAGAACGACTACTTTTTCATAGGTAAATTCGACAAACCCATAATTAGTTTTTAGGTAAGTTTCTATCTCATTATCTTTTGGTGCATCATTATTTATAAAAGTATACTTAGGCTGGAAGTGTTTCGTGTTTTTCCGTGACCATTCTCTTGGCTTAATACAAACAATATTTTGATTTAGATCAAAGTAAACTAAGAAGTGTTCTCTGCTGCTTTTTGTATTTGCTGACATAAAATGATATTTTGAGTAACTATAATAATGTAATAATGGACAAAGTTTGTAACTAATAATTTAGGTAAAATTATGTCGAAGTACTATACACATCCAGTCACGATTGTTATGCAAACCGAAAGTGGTAAGCCTACAATATTAAAACCCAATCCGGAAACTGACAATTCTAATTGGTACTTCACAAACATACCAAACAAGGGTGACATTGTTGAAATTGGCAAGGAATATTACGAAGTACTTTATGTGATTCACGAAGCTATTCGCAATAGGAATATATACGACAATCCCAGACACAAACCTAGTACGCTAATAGTGAAATATTTGGGCCGCTTTGATAAGGTCAATATGTTTGCTTCTTCCACACATTAATAAAAATCTACCCTCTCGTACTCGTTTTTAACGAGTACGCACCGGCGCGGCGTTTGTAACGCCCGTGGAACATCTCAAACCATGGAACGGTGGGTATCTTCTTTTGGTCACAATTCCTGCCCACAGTAAATTACAGCACCAATTATAAACCTGTAAACTACCCTGCCCTATGCACAAAAATACACCGATCAGTACACAACTAATCCTGTCCGTCCTGGAATCCCGTAATCATGTTCAAGACAAAAAACAAGAATTTCCAACAGTTCAGAAAAATGCCCGGCATCGGGCATAATCGGGCATTCTTCAGGCATTTCTAAAATGTCAGAAAATGCAATATCTGCCACCATAGCCCCTTTCAACCATCTACACCATATAAAATGCCCGGTTTCATTTTTTTATGCCCGCCGGGCATAAAACCCGAAAGGTTATCTTTGGGGTACATCGCTCATCAATGTTAAGGAGCCAGGTTACAGCACTTTTACACTAAACGTCAGTACCTTATAAAATTCAGGATGCTCTTTATCATAGAGCTTAAATTTTACACAACCGGCACCAGAATGCTGTTCAGGGAGCACATGAATGGCAATAAAGCCTTCCTGACCAGGGTCTAGCTTCTTAAAAACCGAACCTTTGGGAATACCGATCTGACATTTCCCATGCTGGCACATAGAGCAGTCCCAAGCCAGGGGAAATGTATTGGAAATAGTTTCCCATTCCAGGTAAATAGGTTTACCAGAAGTATTAACGACTGTGATCTTTGAATTTTCCAGGTAGGCCGTATGCCCGATGATTTCTTTTTTTACAGAATCCCCTTGCACTATAAAAGTGCTGCGGTTTTGCGCATGAGCCGCAACAGTGCAGATAAAAGAAAAAATTAAAATAAAATACCAGCTTGTTTTGTGCGTCATTACTTAGTTATTAAAACCGGTATTTTTTCAATCTGCACAGCAGTTTCCTGGGCTTCATTTTTAAAAGCGTAACTAACAAAACCGTTCAGCACAGCATTTGATGAAACAAGTATTTCGTAAGTGTCCAGAGGCTTTAAAATTAATGTATTTACCTCATCATGCGCGGGAAGGGGGGCTGCATTTTTTGTAAGAACGGTGAGTTTCATTTCTTTCGGGAACGTTACTATATGCTCCATCAACCCCGTATTTGCCAGGCGGAGCAGTACCTTTTCACCAACTTTAGCATTTAACACTGCGGGACCTGTCGGTTGGCCATTCCTCTTGTCATTAATAAAAAAATATTGGGGTCGGTAAGCAGGTGTTTCGCTCATCTGGAGTTTTTCATCGCGTTCTGCATCCAGCACTGAATCAGTATGCCAGGTGGTATCCATTTCAAACCCACACCACAATAGTTCCTGCGAAATCTGTGTATGGTAAATTTCATTTCCCCGTTTGGGTTTTACAAGGAGTATGCCGAACATCCCTGCTTGTACATCTAGTGGATAATTGACTGGGCAGTAATAAATATAAGTTCCGGCATGGCTGGCTATAAAACTGTAATAGCCGTGCTCCATATGGTGTATGTTATCATCAGTATATATTTCGTGTGCTTCATTTCGTTTTTGAAGCTGAATACCCCGTATCCGTATATCATGCGGGTTGCCTTGCGATACATTCCAAAAATCTATTTCAAGACTATCCCCTTCCCTGGCTTCTATTATTGTACCCGGTAAATTAATTGGTTCACTAAGCCTCCCTGTAAAACCAAATACACGCATTTCACTGCCATTTTCAAATGTTATGCTGCCGCTTGTCCTGCCAATTATCATAGGTCTTTTTATCTGGCCTGTGGCACAAAATGCAAGCATACAGCAGAGCAGACAGGGAATTACCCTCATAGTCATTTTTACATTAATTCTCACGTAAAAATAGCTTTATAATAGATAAAACTATTTTATCTCCCAGAAATAATATTATATTTACGCATTCTAAAAAAACATCAAATATCAACCATACTAAACAACTATACTATGCTCATTAAATTTAAGTTCACCAAGAGGGCGTTATCCCTTTTTCTCATACTGCTGATTGCTGGTACTGCAAACAGCCAGGAGTTACTAAAGCGAAAGAACATTGATTCATTAACCAAACAAGAACTGGCTGCATACAAGCATGCAATCCAGATACTTCATGACAGAAGTATGGTAAACCCTTATGATGAAGAGGGTTATGCATGGCAGGCGTGGATACATAACGCTACCTATATTTCAATACCCCAAACACCGCCAAGGGCTAAAAAGCCCGGCGAGACTTATGCTGATTATTACAATTACATTGCAGGCTTAAGATTTAAAGATGGCAAGGGCGTCTATCCCGGAATGTGCGAACACAGGAAAGACCTGTTCATGCTGTGGCACCGTGCAGAATTTTATTACTTCGAAAAGATATTGCAAAACGCCGATCCTGCCGGCACCATAAAAGATTCGAAAGGAAACATGGGCCCGTCAACTGCAAAAGTGACGGTTCCATATTGGAATTTTACGAACCCTGCCAGTGGCAAACGCTTTCCAAAAGCATTTGAAGATCCTGCTTCAGTACTGTATCGTGGCAATAGACGTGTTGGTAACCCAGATTACCCTTTTACCAAAAAAGCATTGTTACAGGATATTATTGATGGAAAGTGGCTTGTTTTTGGCGGTTTCCCTAATGCTACAGGGGGTCAAATAAGCGGTGGCTATGGCCGGTTTGAAGCTGAAATTCATGACGACATGCATGACACCTATTGCGGAGGAGACATGAGCAGCCCCAAGACAGCAGCATACGATCCTATTTTCTATTCTTTCCATTCCTATGTTGATTTTTATCTTGATGAATGGCTCAGACTTAACCACATGGAAGAACATGGATATAATACAAATGATACGATCACGTCTTTAGGTTTTCCTTTAAGAGGTACCGTGCCGACAAAATATGATCTGCCAGATTATCGCAGGAAACCAGGTGTAGATATGGGCATGGGCAGTGGCTCATTATACCCGAACCATGTAACCCTTGGATACGGATACGAAGTAGCTCCAGAGGATCATTATGCACCTCGCGACCGTGCAAAAGAAGCACAACCCATTTTTGGGAAAGATGCAGTGAGCCTTAAATCTACATTGATCAAGGGAACATCTTTAGTAGCCAAAAATAAAGAAGGAATAAAACAAACGCTTGGTACATTAAAAGGCAACACACGCGTTCATAATGGGTTTTTAGATGTAGAGTCCAGCATCACCACTTCGTATAGAGTAGATGTTTATATTCATCCTAAAACCGTTAACGCTACTATTACAGACCAGAAATTTAGAGATAAATACCTGGCAAATTCGGCCAATTATTGGGTAATGGGCGATGCTTCCATGACAGATGCCGCTACCCACGTAAATATTTACATAGCACGTGAACAGGACGATATCAATAATAATTCCAACCCTAATGACTGGACTGTAACTACCAATATAACTAAACTATAAAAAACGAAAATATGGCAGACCCAACAATAACATTTGAAGAGCACATAAAACCCATGTTTGCAGACTACCAGGCCGTGATGCTGAAGCATGGCGTGGATCTGCTGGACTATGCTACCGTTAAAAACCGGCATGAGCGCATGACAGTTTTAATGCATGGGCACGAACGCAACGAAAATGGAGAATATATCTCAGCCCGTCGCATGCCAACTACTCATCCTTTCCCTCAAAGAAAATTAGACATCTGGGCTAAGTGGATAGCAGATGGCATGGTTGAAGGTAAACCTGTTGCAGAAATGCCGGCAGATACGCTTATTACATTTGATGACATAAAACTAGTTTTTGAAGATTACCGGGACTCTATGCTGGAAGTTAAAATAGCTACTCCAACCGGACTGGTTCCACTGGACCTGTGGGACTACGAATTAGTTAAAAGCCAGAACGAACATATAAGCAGCGTGCTTCACGGCCGGGAAACAGATGAAAATGGTGTTCCCAGATCGAGTCATCCAATGCCTCCGGCCAATGCTCTTGCTCCGCAAAATTTAAAAAAGTGGGACAACTGGGTAGCCGATGGAATGATTAAAAGCCTGGCTGTGTAAATAGATAGCTGTACTTCATATCTTTTGAAGGTTATTTTTGATACAACACAATAAATCCCCTGGCCATATTCAGGGGATTTATTGTGTTGTGATGATCAATAGTTAGTCCCTAAAATGGCTAAACATCCTTCAAATAACAAATGGGCAAGTTTGCTATTCATTGCAAACTTGCCCACCCAAAAATGAAAATGACTTTATCTATTTTTTCATGCTCGCCGGTACCTTCGGCAACGGTATTATCGTACTGAAAATATGGCTCAGGCCAAATGTACCAGGAGATAGCGTTTTGCCTTTATGACACCGGAAACAAGTACCTGTTGAAGTTTGGTCGTAAGTTTCCATCGCACTGTTTATTAATAAGTTTGTACCAACTGCAACACCCGGTTTTGGATTAGCTGGTGAGTATGGCTTTCCTGTAGGGTTAGCACCAGCCTGGGTCCACGTTGCGCCAATTAACCTGTAATGCTTACGCACATCTTTTCCTACAAGCTGGCTAATTACTGAGTTATTGATGCTGATGACCTGACTGTTGGACTCGGCCGCACTTTTATTTTCCGGGTTCGGTACCGATCCCTTTGCAGTGCCAAACGGGTTAATGAGTTGGGTAGGGCTTGCTGCAATGACATGCCCATCTGTACTCTCTATGTTCAGGCCATCGTTTATCATAAAAGGCACATTAAAACTGCCAACCGAAGTTGAATTGCACAGCACCCAACCTATACCTGAATCTGCCGGAACAGAAATTGTTTTTCCTTCTCGATTAACATAATCATAAGCTCCGTTCGGTGCGTTGTTTTTATGTTCAAAGGTAGCCCATATCATTTCCGGATTGCCGGCAACGCTGCCTACAACGTGTATTCCTATAAGCGCAAGTTTTGCTTTTCTTGTCCCCTTTGCTACCCATTTATGTTTATCAGTAGTGTCATAGTCGGGCACCATAGCATCAATCGTAACATAACTATCTGGATCTTTTAAACCTGTTGTTTCTACCAATGCAAGTTTTAACTCAATTGCCAATGCATTTGAATCGGGCAGTACTATACCTCTTTTCCGGGCATAAGCGCAAATATTATTCCTTGCTGTATCGGTGGTTGGGAAAAAAGAATTACGTGCAAAAGGTACATTCTCCTTATAAGCGGTGAGGTAATAAGCATATACGTCATTGACCATCATTGCATAGTAAACTAGAGAGTTGTTCTGTGCAGCCATCAGTACATCTCCTGTAGCCTGGCCAACAGAAATAGTATGCTCATAGCCTGCAGTATCAATAAATACTTTCTTACCGCCGATCTCAAATTCTTCAACTATCATACCCTGATCTGTAGTATGCTGAAGAATGGCCCTGGGGTGTTCGATAACTACATTATGCTCGTCTTTGAAAATATGGTGTAGTGGGTCGGCTCCTTCTTCTATTTTGGCAACTTTTTTATTTTGTTTGCTTCCGTTAGCCGCCTTTGTCAAAACGGATCCTATTGTTTTTTCGTTATGTGCCTCTACTTCAAGCAGCTCGCCCTTATCATCTATTACCACAGGCAGACCGTTGGGGCCTGTTTGCTTAATTGCACTCGATACACTGATCAGAGTACCTGGATTATGACGTGTCATGGTACGATTTCCATCTATCTCTTCTGAGACATCGTAGAACACGGTATCTTCCATAACCGTATTACCAGGAGCATAGCTTGTTCCTTTAGCAGGAGACAGCAGCCAAAGGAACATTTGTTCCGACCACTGATAAAAATCACAATTGACTTTGTCTGGAAAAGTGACACTGTTGGCTGCCATTACTTTTCCATTTTCAATTGCTTTCCCTCCGGTAAACCAGGAATTGAACGTTTCCGGCGAAACGGTACAGGTAGTGGCCACGTCCTGGGGAAGCCGGTCATTTACCTGGGTTTCTGTCGTAGTTTCTGTTGTAGTTGTAGTAGTCTTCTGGCTGGTTTCGCTCCCGCATCCTCCTAAAAAAGATGCGCCCAAAAGGCCAGCAATTACTACTATATTATTTTTAAGCATACTTTTTAGTGTGTGTGGTGATTAAAAATGTTATTGAGAAAAAAATGCCGGTAAAAAACAATGCTTGCATCATTTCTTAGGCCGGCAATTTCTGAACGGTTTACCAACCATACGTATTACTGATGGCCGCATTGCATTTTATACCCTTTATTTATTTAAGCGCAGGGATTAGGTGTTTCCATCCATGCCTTAAAATTTGCACACATTTCCGGTGTCCATCTGGTGCCACCTTTAGGCATGTTACCACTTAAAACCCGTTCGTAAATTTCCCCTGCATTTTCCAGAACACTAGCACATTGATCAAGTGCAAGTCCGTATCTCGCCATGCAAGAGATATCTTTCGGCGTAAAATACTTGCTGATGCAGGCCCATGTAGGGTCTAAGCAAATTCCATTTTGTTCCATGTTTCTATTGTTTTAAAGATTTTATTCCTACTCTTTTCGGGCTTTTCGGAGACGCCCCCGTATTTTAATTCCTGTTTCGGCCAGGCTTATTGTTATCGTTCAAAAGTGTTTGAGAATTGAAATTTCCAACGGGCGATTGGATCATTGTCACTTTACCTTTTATTTATAACCTTTAGCCCTCCTTGTCTTTTTCCCCTTTATCTGTGATGCGCGTCTTCATTGCAGCCACTTATCGAAAAGATATTTTTTATTTCAGACCAATAACCATCTAAATAATCAGAATATTAAAAGTAAAATGGACACAGAAACGTTATACATTAACGTAAGAGCTTCTTTAAGTTTAAGGGTATTTTCTATAAAAAATTACGAATCCAAATTATAATTCATGCCAAATTAATAAGGTATTTTCACCTATGCAAGTGTTTTTGAATTTATTTTATGGAAATTTCCAGTATGAATATATAATTACAATTCGGGGGCTGCTACTTCATTTATTTTTGATCCCGTAATTGCACAATCAGAGGTGTCTGATCACTTGATATTTCCACAAGTCATAGTGTATATCATGAGACAAAAAGACAACTTAAAACAGATCCTGAGGGTATAAAAGAATTGATAATTGTAAGTTAACGCCACTTAAACAAGATGTTAACCATAGCCCCACATTACGAATATTACATTCTAATGAAGTACTTTTGTATCATCAATCATAATAGCATTAAAAATGAAAACAAGTAAGACATTAAATCTAACAAAATTAAAAGTAGTTGCATTAAGCCTATTCTTAGCAATGCCATTCGCCGGCAGAGCTGATGATACCAATCCTAATGGCAATAATGGTAATCACGCCGATGGTGGTAACAATGGTAATGGGAAGGGAAATGAAGGAGACAGCCCATCAACTCCTGTAAACACCAATTTGGTAATTCTGGCTTTGGCTGGTGGCACGCTTGTTACTACTGCAGGATTTTTATACAAGAAAAACAATTCAACAAAGAGCATATCTTTATAAAGATATGAGCTCACCAGTAGAACGGCTGAAGGCTGCATACTTGCACCTGCCAGTATTTCTAAGAATATTCTTTATAAGAAGCCTCCTGATATTTATTATCTGGAAAGCACTATACCTATTTGTTCTTGCTCCCACAAGAGTGCCTGATAAGTATATAACCAAAGCTACTGCGCACAGTACAAGTTTTGTGCTAGGGATAATAGACCATAAACTGGGACCATCAATTTACTATGATGGGTATGAGAATATTACTGTTGAAGTAAACAACAAACGCATTAACTCTATAAGAATAGCGGACGAATGCAATGCGTTGGAGTTAGCTGTTTTGTTTGTTGGTTTTCTATTCTCATTGCCATATACATTTAAAAAACAGCTGCTGTACTCAGTTTCAGGGCTGGCACTCATCTACCTTGTCAACATTATCAGGTGCAGTATGTTGGCTTTGATATACCTATCTAAACCCGACTTTTTCTTCTTTGCACACCATTATCTGTTTATTTTCATAATTTACCTTATCATATTCTCTATCTGGTATAAATACACAATGAGTTTTATCCATTATCTGAATGCCAAAAATTAGATTAACGATACTTAGCATACTGATTATTGTTGTTTCTGCTGTCCCATTTGTTTTTATTTATCCAAATGGCTACGGCAATACAACTGTGCCTGCCAGCATTAAATATTTAACAGATGCGCTTACTATTATCACCATCTTCTCGTTGGGCTATTATATTTTCCGCAAGATATCTGTCTTTTTCATCCGCTTTATCTGGGTCAGTGTCTATTTACTTTCCTTTTTGTTTATAGCGGGTATATCCTTGTACCTAAAAGTACAAACACACTGGGATGCCTCAACCTATAATACTATGATGGCTATTTTTACAATGGTAGCAAGTCCTGTACCATTCATCATCTTGTTATTGATCAATACTATTATCAGGAAGACAATTAAAAAATGATGCTTATTCCAACGGTTATGATAAGTATTAGCGCACTAGACATGTCTTGATGCTTTTGAAATAGAAGTGGATTATTTTTGAACGAGGTCACTTTCAATAGTAATGGTGGCTTCTTTGGCCACTTTGTCGGCAACGAGGCCAGGGACATTTACTTTGTAGCCTGGTAATGTAACGGCGAACTTTGGGTGGTTGCATTAAAATATACTTTTGCTCAAACGATGCAGCGGGGCAAGGCAATATGATCAAAAGTGCAATTACTGTATTTTCATTTTATTGTTTATTAATTGTTGAGTGCGCCCTGGTTTACCCAGGCTGTAATTTTATTTATATCGCAGGCGGAAAGCTGGGGTAAATTTTTAGGCATGGCATGTAGCTGGGAAGGATTACCATTTACATCATACACCAAAACAGCGGTTGTTGCTATAGGCAGGATGCCGCTATACGTGATGAAATTGTAGCCGCTGGTTGATTGGCCTGCGGCATCGTGACACCCGCCAGATATGTTGCAACTGGTAGCGAATATTGGTGCAATGACCTTTGCATAGGATACGGCTGTGGTATCGCAAGTGACAGTAAGGGGTGGAACATACAACTGGTCACCTTTATCGTTATAACAACCTAGCATGCTTAGTAAAAGAAGTGCACTTATTGCCAGCAATTTATTTTTCATGTTTTTAAATATTCTTCGATTGGTTTTTTTCTATTACACAATCAGTTAAGGATACACCTGTTATACCTGCACCCGAGCAAAAGCCTTTAATAACAACATTCTGGCCTTTGCTTACTACTATTCCTTTATCGCGCATGGTACATTGAACCCCTGCAACTGGATCGGTAGTTTGTAATATCAGCATTATCCCTCCATCCTGGTTTTTATCAGATTCTTCAATAATACCCGCAACTTCTACTGCTTTATTTAAATACTTAGCATCTGCTTTCTTCTCATCTTCAGTATATTCTTTAGAAAGGTTTGTTGCCGTTACCACAATACCTTTTGCATTTTCAACTTTATGGTGTGGTTTGTACCATTGATAGGTGGCAACAATGAGCCCCGCTACTACAAGGATGACTACTATAATTATTATCCGTTTGATCACTGTTAATGGATATTGTAGAATGAAAATTGTTTTATGTATTAGTTATTTGAAGCACCTGCAGTTACCCATTTTTTTATCTGAGTTATCTGGCAGTCGTCCAGCATATTGCCCCCCAGTGGCATAGCATTATACCCCGGCAGGTGTTCTATGTCTCCCAGCAACCTCCCGTTAACTGCTGCATCTTTTACGCTTGCATAATCTGCAAGGCTACCACCTGCAGCCGAAGGGGAGTTATGACAGCCGGTGCAGTGTGTTTGCATCAACGGCGCTATTGTGCCGCTGTAAGTGAAGCTTGTAGTATCGCAATTGCTGGTGCTGCATGCACCACTATCAATAGCACCAGTTGCTATCCAGCGTTTTATGAGATCAAGGTCTGTAGCAGATAAAGAAGGACCGTTTTTGGGCATTACTTCCACATTGAATATTTTCATACTTATGGATTGCCATATTTTACTTGCAGCTGGGTTGCCGGGAACTATACCTTTTTTTATTACATCCTGGTAATTGTCAAGTACGTAACCACTACTCCCACTACTTGCATCATGACATCCCCCTTTTGCACAATTAGATTGGAAAATGGGCAGTATATCCCTTTCAAAACAAATTGTTGGATCGCCGGTGCGCATGCTTACAGGCAAAACATATGGGGCATGCATGCAGGAATTAATTAAAATAGCATTCAGCATTAGAGTTAGTAAACAGATGGATATTTTAACTTGTTTTGAAATTCTCATTATATAAAAAACACACTTATTTTAATTGCGTATTGATGTTGAATTATTTTTATGCAGCTTCCCAAATTTAGAAGGCAATTTTGAAGATATTTTGAGCCGGCATTCATGCTATTTTGATATTTTAAATATAAATGGCAGTTTCGTCATTTTATTACCTTGTAGTAAATAAAGTATTGTGAAAATCCTGATAGTAGAAGATGAGCAGAGCCTTCGTGAGAATATTACTACTTACTTGAATAGTGATGGCAATGTTTGTGAAAGTTCAGCTGATTTGGAAAATGCAATTTTAAAATTGGAGGATTATGCTTACGACTGCGTTTTGTTGGATCTAGGCCTACCCGATGGTGAGGGATTTAAAGTTTTAAATTTCTTGAAAGAACAGATGAGGGATGAAGCGGTGCTTATCATTTCTGCCAAAAACAGTCTTGAAGATAAAATTAAGGGATTAAATACAGGCGCTGATGACTACCTGATAAAGCCATTTCACTTAGCAGAACTTAAAGCCCGTGTTGAAGCAGTTTTCAGACGCAAGGCTGCTAATGGCAATAATAACCTGGTTTTTAATGAGATAACCATTAACCTGCAAGGTAGAACCGTGGAGATCAATGGCAAACCCATAGTCCTAACAAGAAAGGAGTATGATATGCTTTTATACTTTATTGCCAATAAGGGCAAGGTCATTTCAAAAAATGCAATTGCAACACATTTGTGGGGAGATGAAATGGATATGAATGACAACTTTTATTTCCTCTACACTCATATAAAGAACCTGAGGAAAAAAATGCTAGACGCTAACTGCAAAGACTATTTGAAATCTATTTATGGAATAGGATATAAATTTCTTTCGGAATGAAACTATCGGCCCATTACAATAGGTCAAACATCATAATAACTGTATCGGTACTCCTTGCTGGGGCGGTGATATATTATTTTGCTATCAATTACATTATCCAGAAGCAACTGGATAGAGATTTGACTGAAGAGATGGAAGAAATTGTGTCTTATGTAGCTTCCCATCACAAATTTCCTGTACAACCAGATATTGATGAAGAACAAGTGACAATTAAGGAAACAAGTCTGACAAATTTTAAGACTGTTTTTTTTAATGTACCCTTTAAGAAGGTTATAAATGATGATGATGACAACAATGGGCGTGCAGTGGAAATGTTGGTATCAGTAAATGAGAAAAATTACTTGTTGACAATAGCAATATCGAGAGATGGTACCGAATACCTGGTACAGGTTATTGCTACCATAACATTAATACTGATGGCTGGGTTGTTCCTGGTGCTTTTCCTTACCAATAGATATGTGTCTCATGATCTCTGGAAGCCATTTTTTTATTTACTGCAGCAATTGAAAGCCTTTAGCGTTTCAGACCACACCAACTTCTCGTATAGCAAGACCAATGTAGATGAGTTTAATGAGCTGGAAGCGGCAGTACTCCTTATGTCATCGAGAGTGAGGAAAGATTACAGGACTTTAAAACAATTTACAGAAAATGCTTCTCATGAAATGATGACACCGTTGTCGGTTATCACCTCGAAGCTGGATATACTGATACAAGACGATTCGCTTAATCCCGAACATTATAAACAACTTCAGGATATTTACGGGGCAACAAGCAGATTATCAAGACTTAATCAATCGCTTCTTTTATTGGTTAAGATAGAAAATAATTTGATAGATGAAGCTGAGTTGTTGGAACTACAACAGCTTGTTTTTGAAAAGAAGGAGCAATTCCAGGAACTAATCACTTCAAAGCATATCATTGTAACGGCAACAATAACGCAGAAAACGATAACTGCCAGTGGACATTTGCTTGATATTCTATTCAATAACCTGTTCAGTAATGCCATCAGGCACAATATTGATAGTGGAGTAATCAACATAAGCCTGACAGATGAAAAGTTTTTGATTCAAAATACCGGAAGCTTATATCCTTTAAATGAAGAAGAACTATTCGAACGTTTCCAAAAAGGGAAAAAATCAGAGGGAACAGGCTTAGGTTTGGCTCTTGTTAAGAGTATTTGTAACGTTTATAATTGGGATGTATCTTATTCTTTTATAAGTTCGCTGCACACTTTTCAAATATCATTTGCTCCTGGCAAAGAATCATTGTTAACTTTTAATGCAATATAAAAGATCATGAAAATTAGTCCGCTTGCGGGAAAACCCGCGCCACCAGAAATATTGACAAACATACCCAGACTGGTTGCTGCATACTATAGTGAAGTTCCCGATGCAAAGATCGCCGCACAAAGAGTTTCTTTCGGTACATCGGGTCATAGAGGGTCATCTTTCAACCTGTCTTTTAATGAATGGCACATACTGGCTATTACCCAAAGTATTTGCTTATACCGAAAACAGAATAAGATAGATGGGCCATTGTTTATTGGTATGGATACCCATGCACTATCTGTACCTGCACTTGCCAGTGCGCTTGAAATTTTAGCAGCAAACGGAGTAGAAGTAATGACAACCGGAATGGAAGAATATACACCTACACCGGTTATTTCTCATGCTATACTTACTTATAACAAAGGTCGTACAACCGGCCTGGCAGATGGTATTGTAATTACTCCGTCTCATAACCCACCTACAGATGGCGGCTTTAAGTATAATCCACCCAATGGCGGACCAGCAGGTACTTCTGTTACCAGTTGGATAGAAGCAAAAGCGAATGAACTGCTGGAAGAAGGGCTACGTAGTATAAAAAGAACTACCCTGGCAAAGGCATTAAAGGCATCTACAACCCACCAACACGACTATCTTAATACTTACATTGCAGACTTAGGCAACGTGATCAATATGGATGTGATACGTAATGGGAACATACGTATTGGTGTAGATCCATTGGGTGGTGCAGGTGTTCACTACTGGCAACCTATTGCAGATCATTATAAACTGGATATGACGGTGCTCAATAAATATGTTGACCCCACTTTCCGGTTTATGACTGTTGACTGGGATGGGCAGATACGAATGGACCCTTCTTCATCATACGCTATGCAAAGTCTTATTGGGTTAAAAGACAAGTACGATATTTCTTTTGCTTGTGATACCGATCATGACCGGCATGGGATAGTTACCAAAAGTGTGGGCCTGCTACCGCCTAATCATTACCTGGCAGTATGTATTTCCTATCTTTTTCAACACCGCCCGGGGTGGAGTAAGAATGCGGCTGTAGGGAAGACGGTAGTAAGCAGCCAGATCATAGACCGGGTTACCGCAAAACTAGGACGTAAGCTATACGAAGTGCCAGTAGGGTTTAAATGGTTTGTGGATGGCCTGATGGACGGTTCGCTTGCGTTTGTTGGCGAGGAGAGTGCGGGTGCAGCCTTTAACCGGCTGGATGGAAATGTTTGGACAACGGATAAAGATGCATTTATACCGTCTCTGCTTTCGGCAGAGATCACGGCGGCAATGGGCAAAGACCCAGGTGAAATTTATAAGGATATTACCAATGAATTTGGAGCGCCTGTTTATGACCGTATTGAAGCGCCTGCTACATCTGCACAAAAAAAGCTGTTGAGTGCACTATCGCCACAACAGGTGCATATAACAGAAATGGCTGGCGAGAAAATAGAAAATATACTCACTGCAGCGCCAGGGAATAATGCTGCTATTGGCGGCCTGAAAGTAGCCACAAAAAATGGTTGGTTTGCAGCCCGCCCTTCGGGTACAGAGGAGATATATAAGATATATGGTGAGAGCTTCCTGGGCAGAGACCACCTGGATAAGATATTGCATGAGGCCCAGGAAATAGTTAACACTGCCTTGGCAGCACCACAAACAGTGAAGTAAGTGCAGCAAAGACTTCAGCAAAGACTAATAGAAAGGGAACCCTTGCAAAACACATGGGTTCCCTTTCTATTTCTATTGGTCAATCAGCAGTTCAGTTTTAATAATCCTGTACCCAGCCTTCATCACTTAATGTTAACAAGCCAAACAACACATATATAAGCCATGTTTTATTAATTTTACCCCTGAATGCTTCACCCATCTATTGCAATCAATAATTCTAAAATATGGCATTATCGTTTAAAAAGATAATTTTCAAGACACTAAAGATCAGCAGTATAGTACTGGGGAGTTTGCTGTTAATAATGATCTTGTTACCTTACTTGTTCCCAAATACAGTAACACAAAAAATAAAAGGTTGGGCAAATAGCAACATCAATGGTAATATTTCTTTTACAGGTACCAGCTTGTCCTTCTTCAAAAAATTCCCTTCATTAACGCTCACCCTGCAAAATGTAACACTTAAAGGAAGCGCTCCTTTTGAAAATGACACCCTAATTGCCGCCAAAGAACTATCGTTGGGTATCGACTTATCTTCCCTATTTAAAAACCGTCTGAACATTGATAAGATCAGCCTTAGCGATGCATTGATCAACATACAGGTCGATACTCTTGGGCATGCCAACTATAATATTTATAAATCTGCACAGCAAAAAACCAGTGCACCTGCCGATACAAGTAGTGCATCACTCGGCATCCGTCAGATACTGGTTGAAAACAGTCGGTTAGTTTATTATGACCGGTCTCTCCCTATGAAAATTGTTGCTCGGGGATTCAATTATTCGGGTAGCGGTGATTTGAGCCAGGATGTCTTTGATCTATATACGCATACAGATATACAGTCGCTCGATTTCTCTTATAACAACCAACCATACATCATTTCGAAAAAGATAAATGCAGATCTCGTTACCAGTATCAATACAAAATCGCTGGCATTTATTTTTTCAAAGAACGACCTGAACATCAACCAACTACCTGTTCAGTTCAATGGACGATTTGCATTCATAAAGGATGGATATGATATGGATTTCCAGATAGACTCACACGAAAAGGATTTAGGTGACATTATCAGCGCTCTACCTGCTGCCTATCAAAAACCATTAGACCAAACAGAACTGGACGGCACCGCAAACATACACATAGCACTAACCGGGAAATACATTGCCAAAGACAGTACCATGCCCGATCTTAGCATGAGCGTCAAAATACGGAATGGCTATATAGACAATCAGAAATCGCCATATCCGGTAAGCAACTTATACATGAATATGGAGGCAACTCTTCCCGGCCTCGATCCCGATAGCTTGTATGTAAATATGGATACCCTATACTTCAATGTAGGCAAGGGGTATTTCAGCTCTGTATTACGGGTAAAGGGTGTAAACGAGCCAGATATTTATGCCAAAGTGAATACAGAAATAGATCTTGAAAAATGGAATAAAGCACTGGGCGTAAAACCATTTGATGTTAAAGGCATTTATACCTTGTCTTTATTAGCTGAAGGCAGATATGCCAAAGGAGTTGTGTACACTGGTCTTAGGAAACACGCTGACACCGTAATAACTAGCATTCCAAAGTTCACATTACGTTCGTCTTTCAGAAACGGATATTTCAAATACGCTTCACTTCCCGAAGCAGTAAAAGATATCCGCTTCAACCTGCGTGCAGATTGTCCGGATAATAATGTCAAGCACATCAACATGGCTTTAGATAGCCTTAATGCTACTGCATTGGGCAATTACATAAAAGGATACTTCAGGCTGGGCAACACTACCAATTTCCCGGTTGATGCCAGGCTACTGGCTAAATTCCACATGGCCGATCTGAAACAATTTTATCCTGCAGACAGTATAGATATAAAAGGAGATCTGGATGCTGACATACAAGCTAAAGGAAACTACTTACCTGCACAAAAAAAGTATCCTGTAACAACAGCTAATATCAACCTGAAAGATGGCTCTATACTTACTAAATATTATCCCCACCCAATAAGTAAGATACAAGTGAGTACCAGCATTGCAAATCATACAGGCACGTTAAAAGGAATGAACATTTCTATAAAACCTATATCCTTTGAGTTTGAGGGTAAACCATTTATAATTAAAGCTGAACTGCACGATTTTACTAATCTGAAGTATGCCATATCATCAACAGGAACTATAGATGTTGGCAAGATATACCAGGTGTTTGCTCAAAAAGGTTACAATGTCAATGGTACCATTGCTGCTAACCTATCACTTAAGGGAAAGCAAAGCGATATAACAGCAAAACACTACGACAAATTGCAAAACAGTGGCACATTAAAAGTGAACAATATAGTGCTCACGAGCGATCTGTTCCCCAAACCTTTTACCATCAGCAAGGGCGTTTTCAGCTTCAATCAAGACAAAATGCATTTTGATGCATTCACCGCTACATATGGCAACTCCACTATTGTTTTAAATGGTGCATTATCTAACGTACTAGACTATGCGTTGCATCCTGGTGCCATTTTGAAAGGCGAATTCACAATGAAAAGTGACCTGCTGGTTGTAGATGATTTCATGGTGTATTCAGGCAGCACACCAGCCAGTATACCTGCAAAAACTACCACCGCTCCCAGCGGAGTAATCATGGTACCTAAGGGCCTTGACCTTACCTTCGATGCCGATGTAAAGAAAGTGAAGTACAGTGGCTTAGTGA
>JABDEZ010000026.1 GCA_013286835.1 Bacteroidota bacterium | reverse complement strand
ACCCACTGTCGTCAACGAAAACACTAGAAGGAGAAAATAATTGTTTCGACGATGAACCAAAGCCATTGCCTCCGGCTACCGTAATACCAGTCCCTGTACCGGGTATCCACTTTTGAATTCTATCATTAGCCTGATCGGCAATATATAGGTTTCCTGTATCGTCTAAAAAAATACCTATAGGTGAATTTAAAAGGTCTGGTGTATTACCTGAAGTACCGTGCGAGGAACCAGCAACCGTTATCCCATAAAGAGGGAAATAAACGGTTTGTGCCATAATAAGATGCGGTAAGTTACATGCAAAAATAAATATAAAAAACAACCATTTCATATTGAAAATATTTATTCATGTCAATATTGTAGAGTAGTTATCGATTGACGTATATCTTCTAACCTTACCATTCTTCAGGTATATTTTATCTTCAAAAATTATCTTGCCCCTATTATCTACAATAGAAAATGGCAAGGTGCCAGACCCGCCATCAAGCGTTCCGCTTATTGTAAATGTTCCGCTATTAGGATTGGGATAAAGCGCCCAGTCACTGATCAGCATATTAATAGCGGGAACTGCCAATGGTATAGAGTCAGCATACTTATAAATAATTCTATCCCAATCGCTGCCATACAAATAGTTGCTATCGTCTATGAAAATATTGCCTATATAAGGATAGCATACAGTAATTCCTGAAGTGGCATTGTGCGGCCATTTTTGAAGCCGTTGATTACCCATATCAGCAATATATAAATTACCAGTGTCATCGATAAACAAAAAATTAGGCTTATTTAATTGATTAGGAGCATTACCTGCTACTCCTGTGCCTGCTACAGTTACTCCGCTGCTTGCCCCAGGTGCCCACTTTTGCACCCTGTTATTATAGGCATCTGCGACATACATATTACTTGCAGTATCAAAGGCGATTCCCGAAGGCTGGTATAGCTGGTTGGCTGCATTACCTGCACCATTTCCCCCGGCAACAGTAATACCAGAATCCACACCATGCACCCATTTTTGGACCCGGTTATTCCCAAAGTCTGCAACGTATATATCGCCGACTTGATTAACAAAAACGTAAATGGGGGCATCCAATTGTTGGCTTCCTGACCCGTGTCCCAACATGTAGTTGCCAGCTATTATACTGCCAGAAGTATCACCGGGCTTCCATTTTAGTATCCAGCTATTGCCTTGATCGCAGGCATAAATATTACCGGTATCATCCACAAAAACACCTTGGAGCGATCTGAATTGACTTAGTCGATTACCTATACCGTTTCCACCTGCTACAGTAACGCCGCTGGTAGACCTATATACCCACTTTTGAACTCTGTAGTTGCCTGCGTCGGATATATATATCGTCTTGTTTTTATCCACAAAAATGCCTTTAGGATATGCGAGTTCATTAGCAGCAGATCCTTGTGTGGTTGTACCCGCAACAATATTCCCATTTTGATGCCAATGAATAACCTGACACTGAACAGTAATTGCCGTAACCATAATACTAACCAGTATTAATACTGTTTTCATACTATATATATTTTCTCCCTTATAAAATTAATGAATTATTCTATTTGTTTAGGATGTTTTAGTTATTTTTCAAAAGATACAGAAAGAAATACTAACATCATCATCTGAAGGAAATTGATCACATACAGAAATACACTAAAGATTTTTTGCTGAAAGAACCACTATAAAAAGGCTGATACATTTCTTGTACTGAACCTTTGTTTTACATAGTAATTCACGCAACTATTATTCCGCTTCGATTTTTACATTTAAAATGTAGTCTGTAGCCTTCTGCGCCTGGCTTGCAGCAGAGATGATAAATCGCTTGTCATTCTTCAGCTTCCACAGCCATCCCTGAATGTAGGCAGTGCCCTGCTGGTAAGATTCAATAATGTCGGTATGGGATTCGAAAGTATCAGAGATGCCTCCAGGCAAACTGGTGCAAATTCAAAATCCATAACAGAGACAGCAAACGAGGCTTATCTGCAATGCAAAGGGTTTAAGTGGACGTTTTTGTAACAAACTCGAGTCATAATGATTTTATATATTAAAATTTAATAGTTCACTCACAGATATACCTAATATCTCAGCGATTTTACGCAATAGCAGTATCGAGGGATTTGTTTTGCCTGCTTCTAATCGATTCATACTCTGTTTCTCTATATCACACGAATAGGCTAAATCAACCTGTTTAATGCCCTTTTCTTTACGCACACTCTTTATGCGTTTACCTAGCAATACCAAATATTCCGCATCTGCATTCTCTCTGTTATACATCGAGAGAAATGTCAAAAAAATAGTGTTAAAAAAGTAAACATTTATGTTTACTTCGTTATCTTAGCCTATACTTAAAAAACTCTAAAAAATGAAGAAATTAAGCGCTTTGATAGTAATAACGCTGTTGCTTGTTGCCTGTCATAAAAAATCAAATGATGGACCTGCAAAACCTGTGCCTTCTATATATGGTTCGTGGTTGAATAATGATACTGATGAATTAAAGCCTGTATTCTCTAATGATACTTTATACTGGGAAGATTATCACGGTATAATCTTAACTGGTTACACTGAAACGATAGAATTTCATCACGATACAATATTAGAAACGTTTACTACTGGTGCATTTCCCGAATTGCTTTATACATATAAGGTAAACGCCACGAACGATACACTAACGTTGAGTGATTATGGTTTCACACCATATAAAGCAGATACACTTATTTACTGGAGAGTTATTACTAAATAACAAATTATTAAATTATGTCTTGGATAAATGCTAAAAATTTTGGAGTAATTAAATGTGCTAAAAAACGTGTAGATCTTTATTACAGCAGAGATAATTATAACTCTATTGTATTGAATGATGAGATAAAAGATGCTCGATGGGCGGGTGATGCGGTAGTAATATATCTGATGAATGGTAAGGTTAGAAGATATACGTCAATCGATAACTACTCTACTATGTAAATCAATTGCAAAAGAATAAAATCTTACCAAATGGGCTGTTCTACATGAATAGCCCATTTTTCATGTAACTATTTGAGTGTGACAAAAATAAAAAACAAAAGCCAGTCTAAGATTAGACCAGCCCCTATAAACCATTGCCAAGATAATTCATTTAACTACGCCAATGAATAGCGATAAAGCAAATTGAATGCTACTCCCACATACTTTTTGTGTCAGGATTATTTTTTTGGTATTCGGCTAACACTTTCTTTGCCTTATCAACCTCAATTTTGATAACAGCAATCTTACCCTTATAGCTATCAGCGTCTTTTATGAACCTGAATTTCGATATACCTCCTTCGGCCAGTATATTCTTTACGAAGTATCTCCAATACCCGTAGGTCGTTGAAAAGATACTTATCATTTCAACCCTCACCTTTTCTACTTTTGCGGTAGCCTTGGTTTCGACTACATTTTTCTTCTTTGAACTTGCCATAAAACATTTTTTGGCTAAAGTCACCCTATAGTTTCATATTCATTATCCTTTTGACCTATAACATCTATAGGTCTTGCTGATAGTTAAATGGGGGTATCAAAAACAAATCGATTTGGGAGCAGTTTAGGTTTTCAACGATAGTTTATATCAAATAGTCTTTAAACGCTCCCAAATCGCAACTGGAATAGCAAGGATTTGATTTTTAAGCAGTCGAGTAACTCGATGGGTAATAATCACCATCGCATATATCGAAATCACTATGAAGTGGCGGTTTTAAAACTTCATGAAATATTTCATGAAGTTACATGAGATAGTACTTAATGTTTGTGTTTAAAAAATTCATCTATTTCCGATATACTAAATTTTAAGTCGGGATATTTTTCTTCGCAATAGCCTAATACAAAGTTCACATCTTCTGCTTTTACAATTAGGCTATCATGTATCGGTATCGCGAAATCGGTGGGAATGTTTTCCAATAGGTCATTTATCCAAATCCTACTTTCTTTATAGTGAAATAAAGACGCGCTACTCTTATAATCTTTCTGTTTTATATTCCTTATAAAATTTGTCGCGTTTGGGAATAACTTATAAATGCCAGGATTAGAAACATAGCCTTTTGAATTTAACCATTCAGTGAATAATTTTTTTGCTTCGGCTTTATCTCTAAGGTTGAGTTCTTGTATTAGGTAGTCGTAGAAGTAAATATTACGCTCAAAAATTTTGAAATAATTGTCATCCCTCTTTTTCCTTTCTTTCATCATCATCCATAATAAAGTGGGCTGGCTTGCCTTGGCATCAATTACCGAGAACCCTTTATTCTTTAGTGATGTTTTATAGTCTTTAATTAATGGATGGTAAACTCTATATCCAAAGTTATCACGCGTAATACGAGGTTCATATCCAAGTTCCACTAAACTATTTGATAGAACATCATACCATCTGCACTTTCTATTGTTTTTAAAATCAACGAATATTTCATCTCCGACAGTAGTATCAACCATGAATTTATACCTAATAGCAATTCCAAAATCGGGATGATAATATTTCTTTTTTATGGTATTAAATATATCATTCGGATCCTCTTTCAATGCTAAAAATGGCATTAGGATGCCCTCGTCAATAAATATATATATGATAATATATAATTATTTATTCCTTCAAAAAAATTGCTGTATTCCCGTACTGCGAATGCATACCAGTTTTATAAGTCACGAAAGGCTATACATTCTCAAAACGCTCAGTGTCTCCAGACACAAATGGGAGCACTATGAAAAAAATGTGGTGAATAAACGATTGTGGAGATTATTATGAAAATGGAATCATTTAATGCCAGCTATCATAATCTTTAATTGTAAAACTTTAATTTCTAACTGAATACGTTTTCTTTTACTATCGTCCTTTTCTATGGCCAAGCGGGTGTTCAACAGCCTCATTTTATTTTCGTAGTCGGCAATTTTATCATAATTTATTGCTTCGTTTTGTTTAGTTGCTATGAAGGTGGTATAAGATGTGGATAGATAGTTCATTACTCTTTATTTTATTTTTATTTAGTATGATATATATTAAATAACGGGTGGTTAATTTGCTATCGTATTTTTCATTTTTTTCTTAAACGCTATTGCTTCCATATGAAGGACCAGTATTATGATAACATGTACGAGAATGCAGAAAATGCTGCTGAACAGGACGATGCACTTGAAAACGAAGTCTGGAAAGCAACTAGTGAGGATAAAATCTTATCGATTTATGAGTTCCTAAAAACGCATACGGCTCGAAAATTATTTATTCAAGAAAAGCAAGACTATTTAACTAGGTCGTTTGGAATAAAAAGTGCCATCTATATTAGAGGCGAAATATTAGAACTTGAAAAAGTTATTAATCATGAGCGATTACAACGTGAGGAAGATAGCTGTTTATTGTATTGTGAAGCCGTAACGTATGCTACTAATGTTTTTGTGAAAGAAAATAAAGAACTTGAACAAAACACACATCACCTGCTAAAGGAACTGTATGTTTATCACCTACTGAAGAACGATTTTTTTGAAAATGTAGAAGTGCCTGACGAGGCAATTGGACTTGATGATACTATAGTCAACTATATTATAATCCCTATGGTTTATAGTAGATACTTTCTCTTCTACGATTATCTCAAAAAGGAACTTGCTACAATCAAAACCGAGTCTGAAAGTTTAAATGGTACGAAGGCCTTACAGAACAAGAAGAAAGAAGTTCAATATAAAATTGAAAATTTTTATGAACTTTTTTTCGAAATACACAAAACGAAATATGATAAAATAATTGATTTACTAGCTCATGAATTGCCACCATTAGTTACAAAAGAATATGATGATATTTCTGGCCCTTTTATTGAAATTATTAATAATGATAAACAAAACGTTCAATGGATTAGCCCTTTAGGTCAAAAGTATATTGCGGGATTATTTTTTGTTTGTCGGAAGCGCAAGTGGGTTAAGGAAGTCGCGGGCTCAACTAAACTTCAGGTAATTGCAAGTAAAACGTTTAAAATTGAGATAGGGTCTCACAGCATATTTAGCAAGATGGAGCAGAACCTTGATAGCAAGTATTTTAAGCCATTTGAATTACTACTAAAGGATATTAAATAACAAAAATGACAGAAATAACATTAACGGAAATAACGGCACAAGAACGCTGAAACCGTTATTAGGCGGTCATTGTAGCCGATAAATGGTTCTAATTTTACATCGTAATCAAAACACAATGTAAATGATAGACATTTTAAAAAAACCGGTTGAATTGGTCCCACTTTCCAAACTTACAATCCACCCATTTTCGGAGAACATCTACAAGGCAGGTGAATTAGACACTCTCATCCACAGCATGAAGGAAGACGGACAACTTCATGAAATACTTTATGATGTCAATTATCGCATTATTTCAGGCAGGCGGCGCTATGAGGCAGCGAAAGAAATGAATATGACCCATCTTAAGGGCCGCATGATTGATACTATTGACGAAACCCTCCTTCAACAGATAATTATTGTTTCTAACCAATATCGCAAGAAAACGTTTAAAGAAGAAGTTGCAGAAGCAAAACATGTGCTGGGCTTGCTTGGCGTAAACCAAGGTAAAAAGAGAGAACTTATTATCGACGAGAAGGACGTACAATTTGATGGTATTAAGAGTGATAGGTTCGCAATAGCCGCTAAATATTGTGGTGGCAAAGTATCTGGTGCAACATTACGGAAAGCCATTGCTATTGATGAGTTTGAATATAAATATCCCGATAATGAATTGAAGTTAGTTAAGCATGTGGATGAATACCAATTGACCATTAGTAAGGCGTATGACCTTATGAAAGCCTTTATATCAAGGAGTGAAGAAAATGATAAGGTTAAAGGAGAAGATGGTGAAAGAGCAAACACTTCCAATCTGACAGATCAAGGATTGTATAAAATCATACATGGCGATTGTTTTGCTGCCGCTATTGAGGATGACTATATAGATGTTATTGGCACGTCAATTCCTTATTTCAACCTGCGTGATTATCGAACAAAGGAGGAAATTTCCGCAGCCGCAAGCGATGATTCAAAAACTGAATTTGGGCAAGAAAAGAACATTAATGATTTTATAGAGAACATGGTTAGATTCGGGAATAAGTTCTATGCCCAATTAAAAACAACTGGCAGTTTTTTCTTGAATGTGGGCCCAACTTATTCGAAACGGGACAATTTCATAGTACCTCATAGAATAGCTGTTGCACTTTGCGATAAAGTTGGATTTCACTTGGTAAATGAGATAGTTATTGAAAAAAGCAATGCTTTGCCACAGGCTTCAAAGCGACGATTACAGCCCAAATATGAGATTATCTTACATTTTGTAAAAGACCCTGAAAAGTATCATTATAAAGAGTTTAAAGTTTTGGACGAAGACAATCGTATTAAACTGTCTAAAATTAGACGCCCCAACAATAGAGGCGGCCATGATGAAAGCGATTTCGCGTTGTCTCAGGGTTATAAAAAATTTAATGATTTTATTTCCCGCCAAGACCAAGCTGATATTATCAAGCATTGCTCTGTATCTCATGAGTCTACCAAAGTTAAAAGGGAACACCCAGAAGGGGAGCATCCAGGGATGTTTAGTACATGTCTAATGCTGCTGCCTATATTGACAACTTCAAATAAATTGGACGTGTTTTACGACCCCTTCGGTGGAACCGGATCATCACTAATAACTGCCATTCTACTTGGACGTAAATGCATTATGACCGAAAAGCAAGAACGCTTCGTTCGTATCGCTAGTAAAAGATTGGAGCAAGCGGCGAAGGAACATAACATGAATGCTGCTGCCTATATTGAAAATATAGTTATGGGCAAACAAATTATAGATATAACAGACTTTGAGAAAGATGTCCAAAGTAAAAGAGCCTAAAAATATATTGCCACGTTACCCAATACAAATCATTCTCCACTACAAGTAAATAATCTCAACATAATGGAACATCAAAATCAATTAGTGGTAATACCGCTACAGGACCTTATTGCCGTAATCGAAGGCCTTTTTAAACAATTCCTAAATCAGGAAAATACTCCGTATCCTAGCCTCCATAGTGAAGGTAGTGTAACAAAAATTTATACACGGTATGAAGTAGCCGATATTCTAAAAAGATGTCCCAACACTGTTACCAAGTATATAAATCAACGCAAACTCCACGCTACTCCGTTAAACGGGCAGTATATCATTAATGAAAAAGATTTGGTAAAGTTTATCAACAATCAAAAAAAGTAAGATGCTAAAAATACACTTCTTGCTCCGGCAGCCCCAAAAGAAAGGCATAAAGGCAATTTATGCAACAGTTAGGTACAAAAGTCAAACAGCAATACTATACCCGGGTATAAGCATTCATACGGATGTGTGGCTCCGTAAGAAAAGTGTCAACAAGCCCAAGGACATTCCGGAAAACTACCATCTGAAAGATAAGTTGCACGACTTTGAAAAGTTGATACAACAAACATATATGGAGTTGCAAGCCAAATGCACCAACTCCATAGTTTCCCCCAACCTATTAAAGAAGGCTGTCTATGCCAAGCACTTAACTGGGGAAGTAAATGACGCCTTGGCCGATAAGGACAAACGCATCTTAATAACCGATTTCTTTCAAACGATGATTGACGATAGTAAGAACAAGAAACGGTTAAGTCAAGAAGGAAAGGCGTTGACCAGTTCAACTATCTCCACTTACGAGACAACTAAAAAACATTTTATTGAATTTCAAAATAAGCAACGTAGGAAATACTACCTGTCAGATATTGACCAGAAATTAATTGATGGTTTTACCCATTACTTGAGTGTTGAATTAAAGATGGCTTCAAACGGTAGCGGTAAGTACATGAAAAATTTCCGTAGCATGATGAACTACGCAAGAAAGATGAAACTAATTGGTGCTGATATGCTGATAGATAACAAGGTCAAAGTCACACAAGAGACAACTGATAGTATATACTTATCCATGAGTGATATCGCCGACATGATGGCTATTCAAGATTTTGAAACACCTCTCTATGAAACTGTCAGGGATTTATTTGTAGTTGGATGTATGACCGGGTTGCGGTTCAGTGATTATTCAACACTGTTTCTGGCAAGGTTTGAAGAATGTTTTATTTATAAAACAATGATTAAGACACAGGGAAAAGTTGTTATTCCCATTCATTCAATAGTAAAGCAAATTTTAGCCAAATATCCAAATGGTTTACCAGCGTGTCCACCTAACCAAGTATTCAATCGCTACCTAAAAGAGATAGGTAAAAAATTACCACAACTGAATACTGATTTTGAAAAAACCCTTACGCGCTCAGGTGTGCCAGACAGCCATGTTTACAAGAAATATGATTTGTTGGTGTCGCATACGGCACGCCGGTCCTTCGCAACTAATGAATATCTGAACTGCACTCCCACAGTCACTATCATGGCGATTACAGGTCACAAAACCGAGAAATCATTTTTAGCATATATCAAAGCTGAACCATTGCAACATGCAATGTTAATGATGGACAGATGGGATAAAGGGGATAAACTTATTAGGAATGATGAAGATCGTGCAGCATAGCTCGGACACATCTTTTGCAAAAAATAAAAAACGAACTTGAAAAACCGCCACCTAAACCGCCACCTCATTTATGACAAAAAATAAAACCCGCTCTGGGAGCGGGTTTCGAGACTTGCTTGCGGACCGGACGGGACTTGACAAATCCACGCAACTAATTGATTTACAATGCTTTTCTATTTTCAGTCGATCATTTAGTCGATCAACAAAGAACTTTTTGATAAAATTTACGCAACTTTACGCAGGCTGAACTATCGTTACAAATATAGGGAAACTATTTATTCTGTCCATAAATTGGATAGAAGGATTGAATTCTCAAAAAAATCGGCAATTAATCCATTATAAGAGCATATCCTATGAAGAGACATTATGCTCGTATAGAAAAGCATACACGCAACGGGTTAAAATTTGAGTGTCGTAACGGCCGAAGGCGCAATCTATGAATCTTTGTTTTGACCATGAAGGAAGGCGCATCAGGAGCAATAGACCTCGCTACAATACGCATCATAACACTCTCACCTTTTATCTGACCATAAAAAGCGAAACCCGATAGCTTGAATTGCTTCAGGGGCTACCGGGAATAAGATACCACAAATATAAAGTAGTTTTGTGGGATAACAAAATGATGTGAGGTACGCAGAATTTGAGAATATAATTTCATCACCCAGGATGAGCCGCTATTTAGCTGCATGTGGCGGCAATACCAAGAAAGCGATGACTTTATATCGTAGAAATTTACAACTTTCCCAGGAATTGTTCACGGTAATAAGCTGTTTTGAAATAACGCTTAGAAATGCAATAGATAAACAGTGCACCATTTCTTTAGGAAGCGATTGGCTTCGGAATGCTGCCAACACTGGAGGGGTTTTTGACAATTACAATTGCAGGTCCACAAAAGCGAATATCGCTGATGCTTTATCAAATCTACACGCGCATTATACACACAACAAGCTGGTAGCCGAACTCGGTTTTGGGTTTTGGAGATATATGTTTGCGTCACATCAGTTTAATGCGACAGGAAGAGTATTGCTGCCGATATTTCCAGCTCGTCCAACAAGTACGCCTGCTATTCAATATAACCACACATACGTTTTTAATCAGTTGGCCCAAATCAATAAGATACGAAATAGGATAGCACATCATGAGCCTATTTGCTTTTCACAAGGCCATCCTGCTAAAGATACCCGTTACGTCCGACAGCATTATGCCATCATTTTGCAGTTATTTCAATGGATGTCTATTGACGTTGGAGCACTGTTATATGGATTAGACCACATAAATACGGTTTGCGGTGAAGTTGACGCGTTATAAATTAGAAGGCCCTATGCTATGTAATTACAGTCGGTTTAAATTAATCGTTCTTCCAAGGTATCTTTCCACTCAATAAAACCTTTTTTGATGTCAGAATAGTTATGTATAATTCTACTGAAATAATCTGGGGCATTTTTTAAATAAGACTGCCTTCCATTTATTTTCATCTTATTTAACTGGATCTCAATCTCGTTTATTGCAGCCCGTAGTGCGTCTTTTGTTTTATCTATGTGCCATAGATAGGTAGCTTCTTCGCTGTCTAACGTTTCCCATATTAAGTGGTATTTTCTCTCGCCTTCAATAAGAAAGATGAAAGAAAAGGGTTGTAGGATAAATCTTAGTTTAAGAATGGACACTGCATGTTTCCCCGAAAGATATTTCAATTGAAAATAATGCCTGCCGGATTCTATTTTTAAGAGCTCATTCAATAGTGCCGTTTCATCTTCTAATAGTGCTTCGATATTAGGATTTGATTGCTTTAATTTATCAATCGTCAACATCGAATTGTTTTCGTCGCCTTTGAATCTCCTATAGTCTCGTTTTACAAATTCAAATCTAACAGTATCAATTATCTCTGCGTTGATGGCATCTACTTCGTCTGATGTTGCTTCTGAAGAAAGGACATTATGTCGATCATGTTTTATTTTGACATTTACAATAACGGATTTAGTTTTTAATATTTTAGAAATGTAATCTTTTATTACCTCAAATTCGGGTCTGACGTGCTCATTAAAGATATCTATCGTAATATCTTTTTTGATCGATGATAGATAAAATGGAATTGTTACTATTCCAGACCCAAACCTTACTTTTTTAAAAGGCACCTTCATTTTCTTTTCAAATATCCATTGCTGCTCAACAATTGAATAGGGGTTATTAGTCGACATAGGTAATATGGCAGTCGGCTTTTTCAAGACTATAGATCTGAGTACACTATTCGTGTCAGTTGTCCTGAACCTTATTTCTTCTATAGTCAGCATTCCCATGGCAAGTTGGCGATCAACCTCCGGAAGTACTACGCTGTAATCAATGATTTCCGCAAATATGCTGTTTCGTTCCTCATCATATTTTAATACACGGATCTTCCAAGTAATGCCTTTTTTAAAATGTTCAATATCAAGTCTTAAATCGAGTATTGAAATAGGGTAAGCATTACTTTGACTGTTAATGTAAAATCTGTCTTCTTCAAATTTGAGCGTATATACTTCGTACGCTTTTACGAAACCCATACCAGCCAATTTGCGATAGTACCTATTCCTTTTTTGAAACATTTTCTCCAAATACGGAATACTCAAGTCCCTATAGTCATATATAGCAGGGCTATTTTCACTTCTTTGTACTCTACCGATGTATTGAGTTAGTTTTCCTTCAAAAGACGATGGATAAACAAGGAATAGGCAATCAAGAATGCCTATATCAATTCCTTCTCCCAGGAATTGGCCTGTTGTGATTACAACCTGAAAGCGGCCTTCCTCTATTTGTCTGATCTTTGATTTTCTGGAACTGTCTGTATCATCTCCGGATATAATAATGATGTCGCAATCCTGTTTCAGAAACTGATGCAAAATTTCGATGTGCGACTTTCGTTCAGTAAGTATCAATATACTTCTGCCATTATTTACTTCTTGTCGTATATCATCTGCTATCAGATTATTTCTTGCCGTGTCGTGAGTAAGTATGTCTGATAATGTTTCAAATTTATCTGTAGTTTCATTAAAAGGTATTTCAAGATCTGTATCCCTGATATTGATTAGAACGTTTTGTTTATCCTTCAATTTATCAGGCAACACCATGTCATGAATAACCTCACCTATCTGTGCAAATATCAATTTCTCATCCTTATTCTTTCGGATGGGGGTAGCAGTTAATCCATATATATAGTAAGTGTGTAACTGTTGCAGGGTCGCTTTGTAGGAATCAGAAGGTAAATGATGGCACTCATCAATAATAATGGTTCCAAAGGCTTTTCTAATTTCACTTTGGATCTCAGCTTTACCAAGACTTTGTATCATCGCGACAGTGATACGATCTCCAATGTCAATGTGTCCTTTAGTAATACGTCCTATTTTATATTTGGGTATGCCTAAAAATGTCTGTATTCGTTCTATCCATTGGTCAAGTAATTGACGCCGGTGAACTACTATGAGTGCTGGTTGTTTCTTTTGCGCGACAATTGAAAGCCCAACAAAAGTTTTGCCAGCACCCGGCGAAGCCACAATTACTCCCATTTCTTTTTTACTTGTTGTTGTGAGAACCGTTTGCTGATAATCATAAAGCTGTCCTGTCGGTGTGTATTCAACTTCAGGAAGCATTTCTCTCTTATCTGTCAGGTTGTAGTTCAGTTTGTTCGTTTTACAATAACGCAATAGCGTACCAATACAACCGCGTGGGATGATTAATCTGTCCGTATGTTCTTCCAGAACGGTAGAGGATGCTTTAACGTCATAGGTGTTTTGTCCTGTAGACTTCTTTATGAAATAGCTTGAATTTGTTATCCTCAAATTCTTTCGCAGAAATAGGACTAACTCAGGTGGCAGGTTATTTCTGCTGATAGTGATGTTATTGTCTAAGATAATCTCAACGGTATTTGTAGATGATGGGAGCGGCTTTTGTTCATGTACAATAAGATGGCCTTTACTAAACTCATTGAAAAGTTCATCAAGTTTACTGTTACTTACTTTTTTTACCGAAGAAAGTAATTCCCATTGATCTGGATATACGTCAAAAGTATTTGGGTTAATAAAGCATGCGTTCTCATTTTCCAAAGATGTTTTCTGCAATGGCAATGCGATAAGATTACCTAGTCCTTTTCCCGAATGGTAATCCTGGTTAGGAAATATCCTGTCAAAACTTGAACTATTAGAAGCACTAATTCTAATCCCTGAGTCTTTAAGAAAATGATGGATAATAATTCTACTTTTTAGCGCAGGATAGGCTTGTTCAAAGAATATCCATAAATGTCCTCCGTTACCCGAGCGGGAGCGTTCTATGTAGGCTGGCACATCCTGATTTAAACATTGCTGGTATAATTGTACTATTTGTGTCCTCCAGTTATTTTCATCAAAATCAACGGCAACAAACCAGGTTGTGTTATTTGCCAACAATGGATATATTCCGATGATTACTTTGCCTTCTAAATGATCTCTAATTGCACTGTCCGAAAGCCTTATATAGCTTTTGTGTGGATAGTCTTTTAAGCTACCTCCTGTAGTTTTATGCAATGCATACTGATTCCAATCAATATTATAAGCTGGTGTGTATCCACTTTTGCCCTTTGCCTCCCAACGCTTTGCAAAAACATCTTGCCTCCCTTTAAAGAGAGATACAAACAATTGTAATTGTAAACTTGTGAGAGTCATGACTTAGTATTTGCTATGAATAAATATAGCGACTACTAAATTTAAGTTTTAAATCAAAAAGGACTTATTAATAACTTGAGATATTGCTAATATTGGGGGAGATTTTTCAGGTAACTTTTTTAGTCGATCAATATCAAGTTTTGGGCATTCTTGCCCGTATTTTAGAGTATATAAAAAATAAAATAACTCATTGTAAATGACTGATTTACAATGAGTTATTAAATATGGCGGACCGGACGGGACTCGAACCCGCGACCTCCGCCGTGACAGGGCGGCATTCTAACCAACTGAACTACCGATCCTTTTTGTAGTTTGGGCTGCAAAGATAACAGCAATTTCCTGACTTTTACAACTCTTTTTTACAAAAATTTAAAAAAAAGTTTAGCCCCTTTATATAAACAAAAATCCCGGAGCGTTGGATGCTCCGGGATGATATATTCTTGTATTTTGTATTGTTAGTTCTTCACTACTTTATCTGTGCGCAACAGGTGGTTATCCTGATCGTAAACAGATATCATATACATGCCGTTTGCAAGCCCTTCTATGTTTATAGCTTTTGTCTTTTCTGCATGCATCAGCAATTTACCATCAATACCTGCTACGGTTACATTCACTTGTACCGGTGCATCTATATAAATCACAGACGATGCAGGATTAGGGTATAATCTAATATTGTCTTTAAGATTTACACTGGCTACAGAGTTATTCAGTACATCGTATATGCTACTTGTAGCGGCGCAACCTGCAGTGTTGGTTACAGTAACAGAATACCCGCCAGGCAGGTTGATATTGGTGCATGAATTAGTTTCACCCGCAATAGGCTGGTTATTGAAATTCCATTGCCATGTGGCGAAACCAGGAGCACAAAGCTGAGAAACAACCTGACTTATAATAGGATTGGGTATAGTACCTGTAGTTATTGTTGCGCTTGTAGTTGTTAAAGTACAGCCAAGCGGTGTAGTTACAACAACGGCATAAACACCCGGGGCAGTTGCACCATAAAACTGGCTGAATGCACCGCTTATAGGTGTTCCTGCTTCGTACCACTGGTATCTATAGTTTGTACCTCCTGGCGCAGTTAATAACGTTGGCGTACTGCCGCATATGGTACCCGGAGCAGCATAAGTAATATTGCCTGTTGGTGTTATACCTGAAGCAACATAAACTGAAGACGATGTAGCAGAGCAGCCAGGGTTAGATACTTTAACACTGTAATTACCTGTGTTATGTACTACCAGTGTGTTCAACGTATCGGCCAGTATAGTACTGTTGTTGTACCATTGGTATGAAAGGCCAGGGGCCTGTGCTGTTACCAAGGTGAGGCTGTCTGGTGAGCAAAGCGTATCAGCATGGTTGCTGGTAATATTTGCAGCAGGTGCAGCAAGGGCTGTAACAACTACAGGAGATGAAGTAGCAGAGCAGCCGTTGCCTGATGTAACACTTACGGTATAACTGCCGCCTGTTGTGGCAGAGTATGCAGCATAAGTTGCACCAGATATTGCAGTGCTGTTCAGGTTCCACTGGTAAGTGGTATTGGCAAGGGCATTTGCATTTAGCATTGTTGCTGCTCCAGGACAAATAAATGTGCTGTTTGATGGTGTAGCAACAGCCGCCGGCGATGGTATTGTAAAAACAGGATAGATAGACGAAGTAGCAGAGCAACCAGGGCCACTGAATACCTGTACTGTATAATTACCAGCTATGCCGGCTGTAAATGTCCTGGCCGATCCGTTTGGTTGTGCAGTACCGTCCAGGCTCCACTGATAAGTGTACCCGGTACCGGTGTTGGCATTCAACGTTACGGTCTGTCCTGAGCAGAAGGTAGCAGAACCGGTATTAGTGATGGCAGCTTGCGGTATAGGACTGGCCGTAACTACAAGAGGTGCAGATAAAGTACCGCAGGTACCGTTATTCTCATACAGGACATAGCTACCAGAAACCATAGCGGTATCCGCCGGGTTGTTGGCATTGCTGATGAAGTTGCCATTTAGCTTCCAGGCATAAGTAACGCCTGCATTTGTGGTACCGGTAAGGGTAACACTGCTGCCCTGGCAAAACCCAAGCGGGCCGCCTGCAGTAATAGCTACTGCCGGTGCTGCCAGATAGTGAACAGAGTCTGTTGCAGAGAAGCTGGTGCAACCAAAACCATTGGTTATACCTATTTTATAACCACCGGCAGGATTGGCCCTGAAGGTATCGCGTACAGCGCCCGGTATAGCAGTATTATTATAGTACCACTGGTAAGTATAGCCAGGGGTAAAGAGACCTACAAACGAAGCACTGTCTGATGGGCATATAGTAGTGTTACCATACGCTGTAATACCAACAGCCGGTAATGGATTAATATGCAAGGTATCTACAATGGTAGTGTCTTTTGGTGCGCAGGTACCTGTAATAATGCTGCGGTACACATACCCGTTCATGGCTGTTGTAACACCTGTAAGGATAAGCGAATCTGTGTTTGTACCACTATATACACCTCCACTCACAGGGCTGAATGCACCACCTGTGCTTACCTGCCATTGATAGTTGAGGCCGGCACCGGTTGCACCTACGGTAAATAAGGCATTGGCATTATTACACGTGATTGCATTGGCTGGTTGCGATGTGATTGTTGGTAATCCGTTTACATGCAAAGTTGCAAAAGTAGATGTAACAGGACTACATGCACCGCTTACTACCACACGATATTGATATCCGTTCATAGTGGTATTAGGGATCAATTGAGTAAGAGTGCTGGTGGTAGCACCGGTATAACCTATACCGTTTGGCAAGGTTACAAAACCACTACCTGTGTTTATTTGCCATTGGTAACTTAAGCCTATACCTGTAGCCCCAACACTGAAAGATACCGGGGTGAGTGCACATACCGTACTATCGCGCGGCTGGGTAACAATTGCAGGTGCCGGGCCCACGAAAACAGAAACAGGGTTACTGGTTTTGCTTGGGCCACAGCTGCCTGTAACCACTACCTGGTACTGGTAGCCATTCATGGTAATGGGTACACCGGTAAGGTTAAGCGTAGCTGATCTTGCCCCACCGTAAACACCGCCATTAGTTATATTGTTAAATGTAACACCGCCATCTATACTTACCTGCCATTGGTAGGTAAGTGAACCACCCAAAGCACCTATTGTGAAAGAAGCATTGCCACCTGTACATGCATTGGTAGTTTGAGGCTGGGCACTAATAGAAGTACTCAGGTTAACCGGCACATAGTATGCAGCGCTTGCAGCGCCCTGGTGCGAGAAAGTACAAGTATCTGCAAAACGATAGTAAACAGAAGAATTGAGTGTAGGTGTGGTATAGTTTAGCGTATTGGCACCACTGCCACCAACCGCATTAACCCATGGGCCACTGGCACTTGCAGACTGCTGCCAGTAACCACTAATACCCGGTGTTGTTGAACCGCTAATAGTATTTGCCTCAGCAGCATTTAGTGTATATGTATTGCCCGAGCATAAAGGTGTAGCAAGAGGTGCATTTGTAATAGCAGAAGCCGAGGGGGTACCAACGCAACCTGAGTGCGTTACTATAACATCATCAACAAATTGATCATTATCCCAATTCGATGAGGCTTCAAATATTATATAAATATTTCCAGTATAAGTTGAGGGGATAGTGGTTGTGGAAAGTGTCCAGCTACCGCCTGTAGAGGAATTAAAAGAAGTTAATAATGTACCACCTGTGATATTGGGTGCAGTATTTACATATACTTTCATTGGATCACCACCATAGCGAAATGTATAAAAGGTGAGCTTATTTGTGCCGCCTGGATATGGTGTTAGATTGATAGCTGGTGTAACTAAGTCCGCAATTCCGCCGGAACGTATATTCCATGAGTTAAAACCTGCAGAATGTATGCCGCTATATGCTACTGCAGGTGAATTATTGACATCATTACCATAATTACTGAGAGGCGCAGACCCAGACACAGTAGATAAGGACCATATAATAGGTGCTCCAGGTCCACCATCTGTAGGTGGATTATTTGACGCTTGTACAATCAAGTTATTTTGCCAGCCAGTTGGTGGAAATGTTGTACTGGTGTCAAAATTTTGAGCCAATAACGTTTGGGCTTTGCTCCCCGTACTAGTAAGAGTAAAACAGCAGATAAGGGTAATGTAAACAAGTAAATTTATTCGCTTCATAAATAATGTACTTTTGAATAAACAGAAAGATAGAATAATAATACATAACAATTTAGGGATTTTTTATGAAAAAAGTAAAAAATGTCTGCATAACTTATTCATTTGTGACAATGCGAAAAAAAATCGGCTGCCGTTGTACGGCAGCCAATTAAAAACCATCATTTCTATTTAATTATTTATCTAATTATCATCTAATATGCAGTAATTGTAACATTTTTAGTTATCGGATCTCTCGACCAGGATACGTTAATAGTAGTCCCAGCACATGCATCGTAATAACTACCTGTAGCAGACCACCCAGAACAAGATTCTCCAAATTTCACTCCGTTACCATTCATACATGATGGAGGTGTATGTGCCTTTGAATACGAAACATTTATAGGAGTGCCACTACCACCACTAAATCCCCATACTGGGTCAGAAACAAGAGTTGCGCCCCCATTAAATGTAGTACCTGCAGGTACATCAATTAAACTTAAACCTCCTGCAAAATCGCACAGTGTGTGGTAATCTCCAATAATGTAAAACTCAACATCAAAAGAAGTGCTATTGGTAACCGTTAAATAAACCTGACTAAAACCAGAAAAACTACCCATGCATAACAATGCAAGAAATAATACTTTTTTCATAGAAGTTTGTTTTTGTTTAAGATGAATAATAGTTTGCTGTTTCTATGCAAGGCAAAGCTGATAACAGGTTTAAAAATTATAGTCTCATTAAGTGAGTGCTTTAACCTTAATCAAAATATACTTTACATATCTACATGCAATAAAAATATGTAAACATTTTGTTAATGCATATTTTTTTTAATTAAACTGTAGGTATTTATAGCAAGGGCTATTTACTGAGCAGAAGTGCAGATATATCCTTCTTAGATGATGATTGCTGAGTGCAAAAGATCAGCTATAAACCTCGATTGAACGGATCTCTCCGTCGCTGAAAACGCTCCTGCGAGATGACGGCCACTTTACCAGACCGACGCTTTATACTCCAGCGTGATGACGGCACTTTATCAGACCTGCAATTTATGCTCCTCGAGATGACATTCACTTTACCACACCTACACTTTACCCTCCTGCGAAGTGACGTTCACATTACCACACCTGCACTTCGCGTTCCAGCTCTATACCAAAACGTTCTTTTACAGACTGCACTACTTTTTCTGATAACTGCCATACTTCGCTGCCTTTGGCGTTGCCATAATTCACCAATACCAGCGCCTGTTTGGCATGCACACCAGTGTGGCCTTCTTTGTAGCCCTTCCATCCGCATTGCTCTATCAGCCATCCGGCAGGCACTTTTATATGGGTCTCATTTACCGGGTAAGATGGTATCTGCGAGTTGGTCTTCAGCAACTCCTCGTAGTGGGCTTTAGTAATGGTTGGATTTTTAAAGAAACTGCCCGCATTCCCTATCACTACGGGGTTGGGCAGCTTACTGCTGCGTATAGCAATTATAGCATCGGCTATAGCTTTTACACTGAGTTCCTGCACATGCATTTTTTCAAGCTCTTCGGTTATAGCCCCGTAGCTGGTATTAAATTTAGGTACCTTATTCAGCTTGTAGGTTACCGATGTTATAAATACCTGGTCTTTAAGTTGGTTCTTAAAAATACTATCTCGGTACCCAAACTTGCAGTCACTATTAGTATAGGTAACAAATTTCTTTTCGCCCCAGTGCCAAGCTGTTACCTCATCTATTGTTTCTTTGGCCTCTACCCCGTACGCCCCAATATTCTGTATGGGCGATGCACCGGCGGTACCAGGTATCAGCGCCAGGTTCTCTACCCCACCGTAGCCTTTTTCTATGGCCTGCATCACAAACCAGTGCCATACCTCTCCACTCTGCACACGCAGCCACACATGGTCTTCACTTTCTTTTTCTGTGGTTATGCCCTTCAGCCTGTTCAGCAGCACCAGCCCTTCTATGGGTTGTGTAAGCAATATATTGCTACCCCCGCCCAGCATATATAGCTTCTGGTTTTGCGGTATTTCGGACAGTTGGTTTTCGTTATCTATTGTTGTAAAGGCCGATGCGGGTACATCTATACCAAATGTATTGTAAGGCTTTAAAGAGATATGGTGTTGCAGGTGCATTGGATGCAAGTTATGTGTTATTGCTTTGTTCTTTTCTGTTCCCAAAACTGTATGCCCAGACCGGGGCCACCACTGAGGATTATCTTTCCATTGTCATAATTAAGCCCTGCCGCCACATCTTCCTGCAGCAGCAATGGCCCATCTGCATCCGCTTCATCTGCCAGGGGCATGATATTGGCTATTGCCGCGCTGCCCACAGTCGATTCGTTCATGGACCCGATCATTACTTTCAGTCCATTTTCGCGCGCCTCTTTTATCATGCGCAATGCGGGGGTTATACCCCCGCACTTGGTAAGCTTTATGTTGATACCATGGAAGCTCTCTTCACATTTTTTGACATCCTCCTCTCCCCGGCAGCTCTCGTCTGCAAACAACGGTATAGACGATAATGCTTTTAGCTCCTTCATGGCCTCCCATTCCTCCCTGGGCAGGGGCTGTTCTATCATTGTTATATTCAGTTTCACCAGTTCGGGCAGCAGCGCTTTGATCTCGTCAAACGTCCAGCCTTCGTTGGCATCTATGCGTATAGGTGCACTGGTATGGACGCGCAGAGCGCGGAGTGTATCAATATCGCCAGGCTTACCGGCCTTTACTTTATATATGGGCCATTTCAGTTCTTCCATTTTTTGCACCATTATATCGATGGTGTCTAGCCCTATGGTGTAGTCGGTAGTGGGCATATTGGCGGGGTCTATACCCAGCAGCCGGTACAGTGGCTGGCGGCGCAATTGCGCAAAGAGGTCCCACCCGGCAATATCGAGCGCAGCTATCAGAAAGTTTTGGCCGGGCAGCAAGTGGTGCAGAAAATGCCAGTAACGGTTAGGGTCTGTGAGGGCATAGCGCTCTATCACCTGACGTTTTGCTTCAAGCGATGCCATCATCTGCTCAACCGTAACATTATAATAACTTATGGCCGGCGCTTCGCCATAGCCACGCAGGTTACCCAGCCCCAGCGATACCACAAGGGTTGGCTGGTGCGTTTTGCTGCCTTTAGAAATGGTGAATGGGTGTTTAAAAGCCAGATCAAAAGGGTAATATTGTAGCTGAAGCATAATGAGGGCTAAATTGAGATTATTTTTGTTAGCAGAAAACTATTCGCATGCCTAAAGTTCCTTTTTGGGTTTTTATTGTATTAGCCATCTTATACTTTATGGCCGTGCGGGTGGACACTATGGACGTGGATGCATCGCAATACGCCGAAATGAGCCGTGAAATGCTGCGCTCCCATGACTACCTGCATGTATATGACCGGGGCATGGAATACCTGGATAAGCCCCCTTTCCTATTTTGGGTAAGTGCGGGCAGTATGAGCCTATTCGGTATAAACAATTTTGCATATAAGCTACCATCTATCCTGTTTGCTTTGTGGGCGCTGTTTGTTACCTATAAACTGGGTAAGAGATTGTATAACGATGTTACTGGCCGTATGGCCGCCCTGATACTGGGCAGTTGCCAGGGTATGTTCCTGATGACCAACGATGTGCGTTGCGATACCATACTGCTGAGCTGGGTGATCACTGCTATATGGCTGATAAAAGAATGGCAGGTGCAGCGGAAACTTTATCTGTTACTACTGGGCGCTGCAACCATAGCCTTTGGCATGATGACCAAGGGCCCTATAGCTATAATGGTACCAGTATTTTGCTTTGCTACCGACTGGGCGCTGAAACGCGACTGGAACATGTTCTTTAAGCCACAATACCTACTGGCTATAGTAGTAATAGGCGTGTTGCTGATACCTATGAGCATAGGGCTGTACCAGCAGTTTGACCTACACCCTGAAAAATTTGTGACCGGAAAAACAGGGGTATCGGGCCTGCGTTTCTTTTACTGGACACAAAGTTTTGGCCGTATAACTGGTGAAAGCCCCTGGCAAAACGGCGCTGATTTTAGCTTTCTGCTGGTAAACATGCTGTGGTCTTTCCTGCCATGGATATTTTTATTCCTGCCTGCATTGGTGGTAAGTATTATAGAACTGGTGAAACAGAAATTCAGGCTGCAGCCGCAGCAGGAATGGATATGTGCAGGTGGCTTTTTACTGGCATACATAGCGCTGGGTTCATCAAAGTACCAGCTACCTCATTACATATTTATAGCCTTCCCGCTGGCGGCCATAACTACGGCCAAGCTGCTGAAAGATTTTTTTGAGGAGAACAAGTACCGCAAGCTGCATACCATAGTGCGACAGTACATGCTGTATATATCGGCGCTGCTGTTCCTGGCCTGCTTGCTTGTGGTCACATTTGTATTCCCGGCAGGTGTTTGGGGTATAACTGTTTGGGCTGTATGTTTCCTGGTATGGCTATATGTGGCTACTACCAAACGGGAGATCAAGGGCAGGCTGTTCTGGGTATGCTCCTCGGCTATAATATTGGCCAACATTATCATGACCAACTTTTTTTACTATCCTTTACTGCAATACGAGGTGGGCGCACAGGCCGGCAGATACTTACATTCCAACAATATTAGTACGGATCATTTTGTAGCCTACAAAATGCACGACCCGTTGAACGCACTACCCTTCTATGCACAGGGTGTTACCCGCCGCACAGATACAGCCAGCGAACTGGGCGATAATAAGTACATACTTACAGGCGATGAGGGTATGGCTGACCTAACCAATATGCATTACAGCTTAGACACTTTAAAGACTGGCAGGTTTTTTAAAGTAAGCGAGCTCACGGGGCCATTCCTGAACCCATCTACGCGGGGCGGAGAGACTCGTGCTTATTATTTGGTGAGGGTGAGGTGATACTGTTACGAGCAGGGCGAGGATAAACCTACAAGTGTTCGAAACCTACTTTCTCTCCAAACCCGTCCTTCACTTCCTTACTTTCTTTTTGATGCCAAAAAGAAAGTAACAAAGAAAAAGGCAGTCGGCAGCTATGACAGCTGCAGCCGACACGGCTTTGTGCAGGCAGCGGTGCTACTGTTCTGCCAGACTAAACAATTCTACCTCGTAACAACTATCTCGCATTCAAACAGTTTTAATATCCCGAACACTGATAGGACAAACGTCACCCCTACGTGGACAATACTTTTACTTAAACGCCTTAAAATAATAAGTGATCCCGTCTTCCTCCAGCACAAGCTCCTGATTGGCGCACTTAAGTACACGCAGGTTGCGTTTGTCCTTGCCTGAGCATTGCAGTATTTGGTCGCTGGTATAGGTGTCTATAGCCCATGACGGGGAACCGGGAGGATCTAATGTGGCGTAGATATAGCCCAGCTTTTTATCAGAGCTACCGGCTGTTATATCTACCATCTTTATGAGTTTGTTGTAGTCCACCTCGCCCTGCTGGGGGCTGGTGCGCTTGTATATGCTCCAGTGCCCTACCATCTGGTTGATGCTGCCAACGGGCAGGTAAGTTTCCACCACATGTCCATTTTTATACTTGGTGGTATCTTTTATCACTTTGCTGGTATCGGTAATGAAGTAGTGTATTATGGAGTCTTCCCGCAGTATCAGCTTACCCGGCTTCCGTGACACCAGTATGAGACTGAAAGGGCCAAATGCCAGCTCTTTACCTACAAGTGTATATGTTTTTTTATATTGAATACCGTTCGCTTTGGTCCATACATAGTTGTTCTTGCGCTGAAATTCTACACGTATCGTATCTTTAAAGGGTCTTATTGTGCTGTCATTGTTCAGGCGCTTTACCTCTACCCAATGCGATATAGGCACACTGGTGGGCGATTTCTTTTTATTAGGAAGCCATTTACAGGAAAGTACCATTACTGGCAATATCAATAACAACAGAAGTGCTGATTTTCTCATAATTTGTAACCACAAAACATTTACTACTTCAAAAGTATCCAAAATACCATTTAATGGCAGGAGAACATTTAAACATAACGCTGATACAACCCGATATAGTATGGGAAGATAAGGAAGCTAACTTTAAGCAATACGAGCAACTTATCAGCAGCATTACAGATAAAAAAGAAATAGTGGTGCTGCCAGAAATGTTTAGTACTGGTTTTAGCATGGCTCCGGAACGACTGGCAGAACCCATGACCGGTGCATCGGTACAGTGGATGAAAGATATGGCAGCCAAGTACAGGTGCATACTTACGGGCAGCCTTATTATAGAAGAAGAGGGCAAGTATTACAACCGCATGCTATGGGTGCAGCCCGATGGCAATACCGGCTATTATGACAAACGCCATTTATTTGGCTACGCCGGTGAAAATGAACATTATACAGCAGGCACACGCAGGCTGATAGCACAGGTAAAGGGCTGGCGCATATGCTTATTGGTTTGTTATGATCTGCGCTTTCCCGTATGGGCGCGCAACCAGGATGAGTATGATGTGCTGATATACATAGCCAACTGGCCCCAGCGCCGTAACCTGGCCTGGAAAACCCTGCTACAGGCACGGGCTATAGAAAACATGAGCTATGTAGTAGGTGTGAATCGGGTAGGTGTTGATGGTAAGGGCCTCGCATATTCCGGCGACAGCAGCGTATTCGATCCTTTAGGTGCAACACTCTGGCAGCAAAGTGATAGCGTAGCCGTGCACACTGTCACACTCTCAAAAGATGCATTATCAGATGCACGCAACCACTTTCCGTTTTTGAAGGATGGGGATAAGTTTATGTTTTTGTAGGGGGAACAAATATTTTGCATCTCAATAACCTTTGATGGAATACCAAATATCCAGGAAGACACAACTTGACCATTTAATATCGCTTGTGGTTATTCCATGGGTACTTTTAGCTGGATTTCTTTGTTATTTAATCTATCCTCAATTAAGAGAGCAAATGCTACTAGTTTCGATGTATGGCGGCTTGACCCTGACTGTACTTGTCATGCCAGCCATTTTTCTTTACATTAATTATTATTTGCTCAATAAAAATGATAAACTCACTGTAAATACCGAAACCGGAAACCTGGTCTTCTACCATGACAATCTACAAATAGCCTTCAAATTTGAAGACATTTCTTCATTGATATTTCACAAAGCATTTGTTTTACGCTTTAAAGAGGGCAGACGTTTTTTTGCTTCAGACTATTTTTATGCTGTCATCAGGTTAAATGATCAAACACGAATTGTAGTTACCAGTTTATTGGTGGGAAAGAACTTTACATTACCACTTCCGGAAAGTAAGATAAACATACAACTGGGATTTAATAGATGGAGTAGTGGGTCAAGTTTGACATAAAACCCTAACTGATCACCTACACTAGCATATCAATCCAGAAACAAGATTAATTTTTATCATGAAAGACAGGTTATTAGCATACGTTTTCCTTCTTCTCTTATGTTATCTGCCATCATCAGCCCAGCAGATAACACCACTCACAGATACCACATCGGTAAAGATTGAAGTAAAAGCTAACGCTATATACAATAGTGGTGCGCTTATAGGCAGCTACAGGCAGCAGTCTATAGACAGTGAACTTACCTTTATAAAAGTGTACAACAGGGCACACTCACGTATTGCGGAAGTGACCCACGAAAGAGGCGCTGCTACATGGACCATTGTAACCCCCGTTGACCAAAAGAAGATGGATGCACCATACTTATCTGCAACGCCACTTGCAGGCCTATTCAGGTATCTTGTACTGCAAGGCTATTTTTAAGCAAACGTTGCCACTATCTGCAAAGGCAAAACAATCATTATTACGTACTTTTGCAGCCACCTAATACTATAAAAACATATGTGGCACCGCATAGCCGCCTTCATTATAAAATTCCGGGTGCTGCTCCTCGTTATTTTGTTAGCTATTACAGCAGTTTTTGGTTTTTACGCCTCCAAAGTGGAGCTGAGTTACGATTTCACAAGCGCCATACCTACCAATAATCCTGAATATATCTCTTATCAGCAGTTCCGTCAGCAGTTTGGCGAGGATGGCAATCTTTTGGTACTGGGCGTGCAAACAGAAAAGTTTTTCGATCCTGCCTTTTTTAGCGACTATACATCACTAGTGCATAGGATAGAGAAAGTACATGGCGTTGAAAATGTGCTTAGTGTTCCCGGAGCTATCACCCTGGTGAAAGATACTGTTTCAGAAAAGCTGAATGTGGTCAAACTCGCAGGCAATCCGGCATACGCCAACATGGATAGTTTTAAGGCTGCCTTTTACGGTCTTGTATTTTACAAAGGCTTGCTTTATAATCCTGCTACACATGCCTACCTCATGGCCATCAGTATCAATAAACAGATACTGAACTCAAAAAGCCGCACCCAGGTTGTAAATGATATTGTAAGCCCTGCAGATTCTTTTGGCAAAAAATATAATATAGAAGTACATTATTCGGGCTTGCCCTTCATACGTACGCAAATGGCCAATAAGGTACAATCTGAGATGAAGATGTTCCTGTTCATGTCATTTTTGCTTACTGCACTCATCCTTGTCATTTTCTTCCGTTCTTTTACAGCAGTGCTCTCCTCAATGATAGTGGTAGCTGTGGGGGTCATCTGGGCTGTGGGCACTATAGTATTATTGGGTTACAAGATCACCTTACTTACCGCCCTTATACCACCACTTATAGTTATCATTGGCATACCCAACTGTGTTTATTTCCTCAACAAGTACCACTCAGAGTTTAGCAAAACGCAGAACAAAATAAAGTCATTAATGGTAATGGTGGACAAAATGGGTATAATCACTTTGTTTACCAACCTCACAGCTGCTATTGGCTTTGGCGTTTTCTTCTTTACCAAAAGTGCAGTACTTAAGGAATTTGGTTTGGTTGCCGGTATCAATATTATTGCATTGTTCTTCATATCACTGGTGTTCCTGCCAGCTGTTTTCAGCTTTATGCCCCCACCTAAAGGCCGGCATACCAGCTACCTCAACAGCAATTGGATCAACAAGCTACTCACCACACTTACCAATTGGGTGTTTAGCCACCGTAAATGGATATATGGTTTCACTATTGTTATTTGTGGCGTTTCTGTAATGGGTATTTTAAGGCTCAAGAGCGATGCCCATATTGTAGATGACCTGCCCAAAAGCGACAAGGTTTATATGGACCTGAAGTTTTTTGAGCAAAACTTTAAAGGTGTGATGCCCCTGGAGATCATTGTTGATACTAAAAGGAAGAATGGTATATTATCGTTACCCACGCTACAAAATATGGATCAGCTGAGTGCTGAACTGAAACAATATCCAGATATCGGCACCCCATTATCATTAACTGAAGGCGTAAAGTTTGCCAGCCAGGCCTATTATGGTGGCGATAGTGGCAGTTACAAGATGCCCGCTGACATGATTGAAGCGTCTTTTATTCTCCCCTACCTGCGTGGCAAGAAAGGCGCTGATCGGTCAAACATGTTCAGCAAACTCATCAACTCGTTTGTTGATAGTACCAAACAAAAAGCGCGTATTAGTGTCAATATGGCCGATGTAGGATCAAAACGCCTCCCCTTCCTGCTGGATAGCATACGCGCCCAAACCAACGAGCTGTTTGATAGCACTAAGTATCACATTACGTTTACAGGTACATCTATCGTTTTTCTCGAAGGCAGTAAGTTTATTATCAATAGCCTCCGGGATAGTCTTATACTTGCATTCATTATGATATTCGGCTGTATGATCGTTTTGTTCCGGTCGTGGCGTATTTTACTCATCTCTATTGTTATCAACATAGTTCCGCTGCTTATTACTGCCGGTGTTATGGGTTGGGAAGGCATACGCATCAAGCCTTCTACAGTTTTGGTATTCAGTGTAGCTCTTGGCATAACAATTGATGTGACAATCAGATTCTTAGTTAGTTTTAAACAAGATCTTATGAAATATGACGACAGCATTGCAGAAACGGTGCAGCGGACCATACATGATACCGGACTAAGTATCATTTACACGTCCCTTATTCTTATTGCAGGCTTTGGTGTTTTCATGCTATCACAATTTGACGGTACTAAGTCATTAGGATATTTAACTTCATTAACCCTCTTCCTTGCTATGATAACCAACCTTATATTGCAACCGGCATTGCTGGTATGGATGGGCAAGGTGAAAATGAAAAAAATGGCAAGTGCCGATAAGCTCCTTAATGATATTGGTAATGATGATTTAAACCTTACTAAGTAGAAAATGATGTAAATTCGATAGTTGGTTTTTATGCAATTCAATAAGATACAAAACAAGGGACAGGCCAGGTTGTTTAAGAGTGAGTTGATGGAGCAGATGACCAAGACACATCCTGTAGTTATCTACAGTATGTACATCCCTCTTATTGCCTTCATGCTTTATTATGGTGCGGCCTATAAAGGACTTAGCATCACTAAAGAACTGGTTTTATTTGTATTCGGTGCGCTTGTATGGAGTTTCTATGAATACATGATGCACCGCTACCTTTTCCACATGATATCGGATAATCCGCGTGCGAAGCGTATATTATATACCATGCATGGTGTGCACCATGAGTTTCCGCGCGATAAGGAACGTTTATTTATGCCACCGGTGCCTAGTTTCATTGCCGCTTCAATTGTATTTTCCATTATTTTCTTCTGTATGAAGTGGAATGCACTTGCGTTTTTCCCAGGCTTTCTGTTAGGTTATCTTATGTACGGAAGTATGCACTTTGCCATACATTCATTTGCCCCTCCAAAATACATGAAGGCACTATGGCGTAACCATCACCTGCATCACTACAAAACACCAAACAAAGGCTTTGGTGTTAGCTCCACCTTATGGGATGTTATTTTCCAGACTGTACCTGCAAAGGAAGAATAGTACCTTTGCCTTTTACTTTCATATTACCTTCATCTCATAGCAACACCATACACCATATACGTTATTTGCG
>JABDEZ010000025.1:162-29819 GCA_013286835.1 Bacteroidota bacterium | reverse complement strand
GTTAGTCATTGAATAAGTACCAGACAAAGGACGTGACTCATTCTTTACTGTATTGTAACCTGTTGTAGTACCATTATCCATCTTTTGAATTACAAGGGATAATTGATTCTTTCCAAAAGCACCTTTCCATTCTCCCGTTATATCATCAATTACTGGTGATTCTGAGGGGGTAACACCGCCTTTTATGGCATCACCTGTAGCATTAGCAGAGACATTCTCATTAGGAGCTATTTTCAAAGCATTCGTTGTATCTGTATTGTTATTAACAGCAGCCGAAACATCCTTCTCATGTTTTCTGATCTCACCGGACTGAAAAAATATGAAATCATATTTTACATCTTTATTTATAGAGACAAAAGTCCCAGTGATTACACCATCTTCAAAAAGAAGTTGAATATTATCCTGATAATCCTCTCCAACATTAGCCCAATGATTATTCCCAGCGTCATTTATATCCCTGATTTTTGAGATTGTTTCATTGTCTTTTATTAAGTTATATTCTAAAGGAAAATTTATTGATAATGTACCCGCTCTAGCATATTCCCATTTGATACTTTTAATCAAAAGAATCAACGACATACTAGGTACTAGTTCTATATAATAACCAAAAACATTGCTATCAATATTGGATAGGCTGTTTTGAGTGCTATTACTACTACTACTATTGGATTGTTTATTTGCAATAACAGTTTTTATTGAATCTATACTCTTTATGTAGCCTTGCAATGTTGCTCTTTGTGCCTTAACTGAAGGGTCATTATCCATTCTTGCATTTTCATCATCAATATACTTTTGCCTGACCTGAATATCTTTGAATCGATATTCAAAAGGTACATCCTGAATTTGTTTATGATTTATATCCGTGTGAGTAATTTCAAAAGTAGATTTCTGAGTATTTAGTTTTCTTAATTGCGCATCTAGAGCATCTTTATCAGCAATTCTTTTTGAAAACTCCACATTCTGTTGGTAGTTCTCCTTTTTTACTTTTTCGTTTTCGGAAACAATTTTATCAATCTGTGCGGCAATAGACGGAATTGAATCACTAGCATTCTTAGGCTTGAAATGATATTTCTTTATATAGCCAGTTGCAGAACCTAAATCCTTTGCTTCTTCTGAATTGATAATATTTAGTGCCATATCAAGTTCTGGATGATCTGGTTTGACTCTTGTCGTTGTGACCTCAATATAACTTGGCATTAAGGTATGTACAGTTTGATAAATCCGATTATCATACTTGTATATTGCCTGACCAGTTTGGGGGCTGATTATTCTTTGTTGGGTCAATACACCATGATCGTACACTTTGGTCTCTTCATTTTCTTTTATGGGATCGATTATAGACCACTTACCATCATAGTAACCCTCGTTGTCAAAATTACCTTCAACCTTATAGTTGAACATATTAAACGAACTATAGTGACCAGTGAAATAATCTCCATTTTTCAAGCTTCCTTTAGTTTGTTGGGTTATTTGACCTTTGCCTCCCACATACTTTGTTCGTTTGCATGAAAATGATCCATCGGCTATTCCATTTTTATAATTTTTCTTGACTTCATCAAACCAGTCAATTACAGTTGGGTCACCCACTTCAATTATCCTAAAGTCAAAGATGTTTTTAATAAGGATTGCTGTAAATCTGGAGTTGTAGTTTATATCGCGTTCTACCCATTCACCCACCCGCTTTCCGTTCTCATAGTTACCTTGTACGGTATGATATTCGCGTACACTGGCGTATGCATTCCCTACAGTCTGATCGTTTACATAGACAAACTTTCCTTGTAATACTCGTTCTCCGTCTTTCTCATAGTAGGTATACTTTGCGGAACCTTTATTGTATTCACCCTCATAGGTTTTTAATTGCTGTCCATAGCTCTTTGCAGCTATGGATAAGAAAAGAGCCATAGTAATTACTATGGCAATTGGTTTAAGCTCTTTCATTGTTTGGCGGTTTATTCTGTTGAAGAGATGAGATTTATAATAGACTATATTTTCGTGTAAACGTCCCCGTCAAAGTCTAACCCATCGTTTGTGAGTTTACCTTTCATATCATCCTTGCCTTGTTTAAAGGAGATGGTCTTATCGGTTTCGTTAACTACTACATTTTGTAGCGTTACTTTAGTCTTGGTGCCGTTTTCAAATTCTTCATAATAGCCAGAATATTTACCGGCTTTGAAAGTTATAACGTAGGTGTGTGTATTAGCTCCTGCAAAAGATTGTACATACATTCCTGCCAATATACCTTTAAGGGCATCTGGAGCTTCAATAGGCAGGTTTAAATGTTTAGGCGGCGCAGAGTAGCCGTTAATGCTTGCAATAGAGAGAACGGCAATTAGAATTGATTTTTTCATTTTTGGCGGTTTTGTGTTGATTTGAAATGATTAAGTATTCTCCGAGGAATTGATAAACTAAGGAGGAGAATGGTTATTGTAGGTAATCTCTAAGTATGTGGAATGCATTTCTTTTGAAATTGAAATGCCAGAGATCCCGGTGGCGGTTTGGTATAAAATAGACGAGGTGTGGCTCTCGATACGATTTCCTCAACAGAGGCACCGCCAAGGAGCCTTTCATCAGAACGTAAGGATACACCACACCCGTTGAGGTGTGATTGTCCTACTATTCCTGACTTCTTGAAAAATTTTGGCGGTTTTCTGTTGAAGGAATGTATTACAACCAGTCTTTTATTTCGATATTCTTTATGCTTCTATACGCTAGTTCTTATATTGTCGCAAATGTATGGATACCAGTAATTAACACCAAGTAAAAATTTGTTTAAATGGTATCATAAGAACACAATTACCTGACTACAGAATACGCAGAAGTATTTACAGCTTTCTATTTATTAATATAAATCATACTTGCCGCATAATTCTATTATATTAGCGTAGGATTCGAATAAAGAAAATATGGGAGCACGAATTATACACCAGTATAATAATCAAAATTTCTCTTTGGAGTTTAATGAACAGATGATTCTTTTAAACAATGTTTGTGTCTTGTCAATTGATTTTAGAGATCAAAATAATGGGCTTTTTAATGCACGTAAGGTTCTAAATGATTGGGCATTTATTTTCATTTTTACAGATACTGTACCTCTTGGCAAATCGGGTATGACTTCTGATACTTCTTTTGCTGATGATAATAAGTCAATTATTTTCACTTGCTATAGGTGGTATGGTGACGGTGTTGAAAACGCAGAGCCTTTTATAATTACTGATACCGATAATACAGTTTCCTTCTTTGTCAAATTGAAAACTACAGCCTATATAAGTTCATCTAAAAAAAGAACAGTAGATATTTCTATATGGAAGAAGATAGTTTAAATAGAAATGATGAGAATTCTCAAAAAGATGAGCTTAATTTATCTAATCGGCTTGATGAAATCAAAAAAGCTATTTCATCAAATATAGGTAACGAACCAACAGAGACAAACAGGGCGGAAGAAGACAAAACTACAGAGATTGATAAACTTACTACGACTATATTAGAAGTCAAGAACATTTTTCAAATTGAGATGGACTTAAGTAGACGACGAGTTTATATTTTTATGAGTATAGCTATAGTTCTCTCTTGTTTATTAATTAGTTTTTATGTCATAGTTATTAGTGGATGTTTTCTTCCGGATTTTGATAAAATGAATCCTATCAAAACATGGTATGAAATAACCCTTCGAGTAATGTTTGTTTCATTCTTTATATCAATAATTGTTTTTTGTCTTAGAATGATGCAAAACTATTTGGCTTTATATGAGCAGTTAAGGCATAAGGTTGCTATAATATCTTCTATGCCTAGATTAGTTTATGGTAGCCAAGACGAGGGGTTATTCAAGACATCTTACGCGAAAATAATAGACTTATTAATTCAGCTTGGTGACACAAAAGGAGTTACTAAGAATGATGAAATTCTAAAACAGCCACTGGGTGATCTAATAAGTGTTTTAGCTAAGAAAACTAAGGATTAGCATGCACATCAGCTATATCAATGGATTCTAAGTAGGTTATTAAGCGAGTGCAATATTCATTGTTTGTTGGAATTTGAGGTGTTGGATTTTGTAAAAACCAACCATTCTGCAATTGTAAAATATCTAATTGCGGAATGTGAATAATTTGAGGTTCCCTATTGGGCAATAGCCTATAGGTTTGAGTAATTACCTCATAGGTTCTAAAAATAATTTTAGCCTTTTCGTTTGCTACTAATGAAATATCGAACTCCATGAAAAAACTATGACCTGCAATAAATAGTTCTAACCTTTTGGGGCCTTGTTTAACTGCGGCAGGCTGTTGAATAAATTCATCTAACCCACCTAAATAATAATGAGAATCCATATTCTCAAGAGTAAAGAACTTATGCAACAATAGCAGGTAATGCGTTGCTCTTCCTTCCCTAATTGAATATTCTGCGAATGAAATCATAAACTAGTTTTTATGTAAAGATTTGAAGCGGTTGTATTATAACCGCTTCAAAATGTTATTGCTACTCTGTTTTAGGTTTTTTAGGTGGTGTTGGTGGTGGAGTTTCGAATACGGGAAATCTCGTGCTCGGCTTTTCACCTCTATTTTGGGCTTTGCCCATTTCGCCTTTGTCACTGTAGGTTTTCTCCTTACGAACTTCCGGCTTACTCTCTGGTTTGCCTTGCGGCCTTTTTTCTTCTTTGCTCATAATATTCTATTGAAAAATCTTTAAGTATGATAAAGCCTCTAATTGTGCTTCCTTTGATATCTTTCTTCTTTTATGCTTAATAGTTTCGTTTGAAATTTTGATGATCGGGGCTTCAGTAGCCTTTATTTTAAAAAACTTGTCATGTGCCGCCTTATCGTCTATTCTATCATTGTCGTAATCATACCAAACCTTTTCTAAATCTGTATAGTATTTAACATAGAAGTCAATTACCTTTTCAATTTTCTTCAACTGGTTAGCTGATGGAACATATGTGGGAGCAACTAGCTTAAGAGCCTGTATAGCTGTAATTATCACACATGATATTAGCGGCCATACTGTACCAGTTTTCCAAAAACTTAGCCCCATTACTACACCACCAGCAGAAAATATAGTTACTATAGCTGTAAATGCATTAGAAATCTTTCGGTAATAATCCAAAGACATTTCACTGTAAATATGCCTTAGTTTAGCATCACACATTTCCTTAAAAATCCTATCACGCATAAGCTATTGTAAGTATCATTTTATTAAAAACAGCTTTTCTACAAATTTAACCTAATGATTCTTAACTATGTATATAGAGTTATGCACACGCATTGTAAAAACAATTTCATTGATATTAGCACTATTTACACGTAAATTACATATCTTTGCAATGTAAAGAACGACAGAATGGATTTTGGCTTTAGGACGATCAATGAATTTAACGACTACTTCAAAGATGAAAAGACTTGCTACACATTTTTTGAAGGCCAACGTTGGACTGATGGCGTTACCTGTCCTCATTGCCAGTCTAAAAAATACTATAAGGTAAAGCCACGCGGCAAATTTCAAGATATCCCTTCATACCGTTGCGCAAACAAGAATTGTGATCTTCCTTTTACTGTTCGCACAGGTACAATCTTCGAAGGATCTAAAGTAGAGCTAAGAAAATGGCTGCATGCTTGTTATGAAATAACCACCTCTAAGAAAGGTATTAGCTCTGTTGAACTTGGAACACGCATAGGAGTGAGCCAAAAAACAGCTTGGTTCATGAACCACCGCATTAGGACAATGCTTGTGGATATACAGTCTGAAATCTTAGAGGGAATTGTTGAAGTAGATGAAACCTATGTCGGTGGTCTAAACGCAAACAGGCATAAAAACAAAAAGAAAGTAGGTACACAAGGACGTAGCACAGTAGATAAAACACCTGTCGTTGGATTAGTGCAACGCGGTGGGCGAGTTGTAACCTTTGTCACTAAAAATACAGATGCTGAAACTTTAAGGCAAATTATAGACAATAATGTTTCAGATAGTGCTACTATAGTTACCGATGCTTATCGGTCTTATAGCACCATCGGACAGGCGTACAAACATGTAACTGTTAAACATGACGATGGTGGTTATGTTGTGAAAATTGATAATAACAAATTTCACACACAAAACATTGAAAATTTCTGGTCACAACTTAAACGTGGCTATATCGGTATCTATCACTACATGAGTGAAAAGCATTTACAGAAATATTGTAACGAATTTGCGATACGTTATAACATGAGAGATAAATCAAACGTTGCGAGGTTCTTCCATATCGTAAAAAATAGCAGTGTTCCCAGAATCAAATACAGAATTCTAACTGGGCCAGTAATAGACGAAATGCCAGAATTTATTGTTAAATAAACAAACAATAAAATTATTTTATTATATATAGCTAAACAACCTAAAGAATGTCTAAATTTAAATGGATATTCTATTTCATTGAGATATAGAATATAATTTTACCTTCGTGGTAGAATTGTGCTAGATAGCAAAAAATAAAAATGATTATGCAAGATATTAACGTCGTTTGTGATTACACTATTTTCCGTCTTAAATCGGAAGATGAATATAGTTGCAGCAATTTAAAATTACAGAAGTTGCTTTATTATATTCAGGCGTGGCATCTTGCTTTTTATAATGAACCATTATTTGATGGTAAATTTCAAGCGTGGATACACGGACCTGTGAATAGAGATATTTATGATAGATTTAAAGACTCCAAAAGTTTATACTCTGAAATTACAAAAGAAGATATATCAAATCTCAATTTTGATGCGATATTAGAAGAGAAAAAAAAGCATATAGATATAGTTCTTGAAACTTATGCGGGCTTGCCGGGATATGAACTTGAAAGAATGACCCATGAAGAAGATCCATGGGTTAGTGCCAGAAAGGGTTTTACTGCAACACAAAGGTGTGATGTTGATATTGATGAGCCTCTAATGGCTAAATATTACAAGTCTCGTTTAAAAGAATAATTTGGCAGACTATAATAAACCACGACTAAATAAGGAAATTCCGAGACCATCTAAAGTCCCTATAGCAAAGACGTATACTCATGCTGCAAATTGGTCATTTTCATTTAAGTATTTCGACCAAATGACGTATTTCGGTTTGAAGGTTAGTAAGGCTGACCCGCAATGGTTTCTCTCATTATTACTCAGATTGAAAGACCTATCTCGTTTTAATTTACAGGAATTTAGAAGTGATTCGAAATTAATGGGGGACTTACGTTATCATGAGATTGATTGGAACAGTAAAAATATTCCAATCAAACGTATTGATATAAATTGGGTAGATAAAAATATCATAGAAAATGACGAAGAATTTCCCTTTTTTCAAATCATGCTATCAATGGCAATAGGAAGGATAGTCGGATTTTGGGATGTAAATAATACAATATTTAACATAGTGCTGCTAGACCCAATGCATAACATACAGCCATCAAAAAACTATGACTATATAGTAACGGACACACGACTTATGCCGTGTAAATACACCTCATTCCTTCAAGATATAGAAAATGTCCGTAAAATACCTTGCGTTGCAGATTGTAACGTAAAAAAAGAACTTAAAAAAATACCTACTGGCGAAAGTAATCTAAATGTTGTTCACGCTTTCATTGACGATTCTTATTTGGGAAAAATGGAGAATCATACTTTAACCGAAATTATTGAAGCAGGAATAGAATTGTTAGAGATTAAATAATTAATCTAAATACTATTCCTATAACAGATGGGGCATTTAAAAATTGCTTTTAAATGCCCCATCTGTTATTAACCAAAATTTGACTTACGTGTAACTGGGTATAGTTACCATAAGATAAATCAAATAACATGCAACAATCAAACTTTACGACAACCATACTGGTTGACCAAACACCGGAACAAGTATTTAATGCCATCAACAATGTACGCGGCTGGTGGCAAGGAGAAATAGAAGGAAGCGCAACAAAACTGAACGATGAGTTTAGTTATAAAGTTGCTGATATTCATTTCTCTAAGCAAAAAGTAACCGAACTGGTTCCCAACCAAAGAGTAGTATGGTTAGTGACAGAAAGTTCACTCAACTTTATTAGTGATAAAAGTGAATGGACGGGTACTGAGATCATTTTTGACATCACTAAACAAGACGGCAAAACAAAGCTCACATTCACCCACAAGGGGTTGGTGCCACAAATAGAGTGTTATGATGCCTGCTCCAACGCCTGGAACCAACTCGTTCAGCAAAGTTTAATGAGCCTGATAACGACAGGCAAAGGGGTTAAGATATTTTAGAGCAATCACAATTTTTTAAATAGCCGGTTATGAATAATTACGAAACATTTTACTTGTTACATCATAAGCAAAAGCCTTTGATCATTGGAAACGCATGGAATGTAAAAAGCGCTCAACTGATAGAGCAGAATGGCTATGATGCCATTGGTACATCAAGCGGGGCCATATCAAATTCGCTGGGGTATGAGGACGGGGAAAAGATACCGTTTAGTGAGCTACTATATATTATACAACGCATAAAAGCCAGTACAAATATTCCATTGTCGGTAGATATGGAACGGGGCTATACTGACAACCTAACTGAGTTAGTAGAAAATATCCAAAAGCTTATTGATATAGGCGTAGCAGGCATTAACCTGGAGGATGCCCAGGGAGAAGAAATTTATTTAAAAAAGCTCAATAGCATCAAGGATCATTTGGAAAGAAACAACCAGAAATTGTTTATCAATGCGCGGACAGATGGTTTTCTGCAAAAAGTTGATTCGCCTCTTGAGACCACAATAAAAAGGGCTAAGCTGTACCAGGATGCAGGAGCTGATGGGCTATTTGTTACCGGCGTTTCAGATGCATCGATCATTAAAGAGATCGCAGATGCTACTTCCCTTTGTTTAAATGTAGTTGGCACACCGAAACTTTCATCTATCAAAACACTGTCCGAATGCGGGGTTCGGCGCATAAGTATGGCTGTTTTCCCTTACAAAGCAACCTACAACGAGTTAGACAAAATGCTTAAATCTGTTATGACCCAACAATCATTCGAGCCGCTGTTTCAGTAAGAGCCTGGATAGACCAGGCAGTACCCAAAAATTAGCGACACTCCGATTGGCGTGATCTCCCCTTTTATTGTCGTTTTTACCCCCCATGGATTCGGAAGGGGCACGGTACATTTGGGAAACAAATCTTTAGTTATGCGAAAGTTGATGATGAAGATGTCTATGTCGGTAGATGGTTTTGTAGCCGGGCCTGATGGGAAGAATGATTGGATCTTCAAATCCTCAGATGAAACTTCACGGGCCTGGTCCGTGGCGCAGAGCATGGACGCAGGCCTTATTATCATGGGTAGGAAGTCGTTTGAGAGTATGGCTCCATACTGGCCTACTGCCACCGGGCCTTTTGCCGCACCGATGAACGAGATCCCCAAGGGTGTCTTTACCCAAAAAGGATTTAAAGGCCTCGATCCGGTGCCTACAATCACTGAGGAACAGACGCGTGCCGCGGCTTCCTGGGCTGGGGCGCGGGTTTTCAATGGCGATCTTGCCGAAGAGATAAGAAACCTCAAAGCCGAGCCGGGGAAACCTATCTCAGCAATAGGGGGTGCCGGATTTATGCGTAACCTGATAGCCACGGGACTTATAGACGAATACCATTTAATTACTCATCCGGTGATGTTGGGCGAGGGGCTTTCGATCTTCACCGGTGTTCCACAACTGGACCTGAAGCTGGTGGATGTAAAGGCTTTTCCCGGGGGAATTGTAGCGCACACTTACCACGTATAATTTTTAAACAAATAAGATTAAAACCGCAGTAGTGGCCTCCCTGGGCGACTACTGCGGCAAACTATGCGCACCATCATCAAAAATCTTGTTTGTATCTATCGGTCAGGGGTATCAACGATTGCGTGGTGGGTTTGGAACCAGTACCATGTTGCGACCTGAATTTTGTTGAAAATCCTGGCTTTGTTTATCAATGCCCGGCGGGCAATAAAAAATAAAACCGGGCATTGGGGAATGGGCAAAATTGCTGAAAACGTTGCTGGTGGATTATATTAGTTTATTAAAATTTCGGCCATGTGCCCGGTTGAACCGTAGTACTAATAATGCCGATCATAGATCGGATTTCTATTGGCAGTTATGGATGCCTTGCAGAACATCCATAACATCGGGGGGGGGGTAAAATATTATTATTTGTAATGATTATCAATACAATGGTGCATACATTCAAAATGACGCTACCGGCAGGGCACCTTTTTCTATCAAAAAATAATATGTAGTTTTATAACCACTATAATTTAACCCTGGCATGCAAAAGCAAATTATCCTGACCCTTGCAATGCTAATCACATTGCTTGCATCTTGCTCTAAATACAAAGCTGCCCCTCCTATCCAGAAGGTGTATAGCGGTACGCTGGTTAACAATACCGGCAGCTTAAATGGGATCAAGCCTCAGAACAATTGGGATACCGTACGGAACTACCAATTGACGGTAACGCAACTTCCAAACATAAAAGCTGTAGTTGTCGGTTTTTTTGGTATAAGCCCAGGAGACACTTTACTGCAGGACACCACCGGAAGTAACGGCCCCACAACTGCCACAGCACATTATTACCTTAACGCCAGCAACGGGAGTTCCGGGGAAATATATTACCTGTATTATTATGCGGCTAATGACAGCATAGTAGGTGAGTATTTTGCAGAACCCTGCTGCGGGGTCATAGATCACCACTGGATCTATGGGAAGCATTAGGGTGAATGTGTCGAGGATCTGGTTATGCCCGGTGCCGGGCATTGGAATTTTGTCTTGACCTATGATTCTTTGATTCTTATGATTAGCACTCAAATTACCTCTAATAAATAAAGCAAGATACGATAGGTGGATAGGCGTTTCCAAATAAGGATATGCACATTTTTAGAATCGCTATTTATCTGGGTATGTGATTATAAATCGGGTATTTATTGGCAGTTCTGGATGCCAGAAGGGACATCCGGAATAGGTTGCGAATTTATTATGAAAATAAATTATCTTCATAAATCTATATGCAATAAATCAAGTAATCATAATTCATCAAAAGCATACACCTTATGAGTGAAGATTTTACACCCGAACAAATTAGTGATCTTAAGAAACAACTTGAAGACACGAAAAAGCAATTAGAAGACGCACGTAATAGTCAAATAGTAGTGCAGCATAATCCGCAGGATCAGTTCATTGAAACGCTTTTTGATAAAGGTGGGCAAATGTTTATGGAATACATGAAAGTGTCCACGGAGACACAAAGATATCATGCCGATAAAGATGCAGAAGTAGAAAAAGAAGAATTGAAGGTAATTGATAGTCTTGACACTAAAGAAAAAAAATATAAAGGAATTTTGATAATAACATGTATACTAGCGCTAGTACTATCGGCTTTATTTATACCGAAGCCCGAGTTAATAATACCTGTTATAAGTCTGATAATCGGACTTCTTTTTAAATCAAATTCATTATCCGATTTTTTCTCACATAGCAAAAGCAAATACAAGGCTGAAAACTGATTAAAATATCTCTTGTGTCATAAATTTATCAAATAGGAAATTAAGCTAATTGAGTATTAATATAATTTAGTGCAGTTGCTTGGTTTGTCCTATCCAATTGCATAAATGGTTTTGAAGTGTTTGGATAGGCTTCTTTAATTGAAAATCCATGAATTATTTCTTCCATTAAATCCATTATATTTTCAATTTCTAAATCATGAAGAACTTTTGAAGTTTGAAAAATTTCAGGGTTGAGGATAAATGAATTCATTGAGTGTTCTACACTAAAAAGATTGCCAGGTTGATTCATGTAATGCAGTTCTCCATTTGTTGAAAGATCTATGTGCACCTCAATTTGAGGTTTATTGCCTTTAAATAATCTTGAACTCATCATCAATAAGGCCAGTAAAGGTTTAATTTCCACATCCAAGTTTGTCATTAATGTAGCCTCATTCTTGTATTGAGCGTACTCATAAGTAATCGTATTGGGACTTATTTTCAAAATTGATTCGCCAAAGTGGTTTATTACACCTTTATCACGGAGCACATCTTTAAAAATGATTTCTTGAGAGGAAGAACTTTTTCGGAAAATTGGATTAAATATTTGCAAAAACATTTTAAATAGCAGATTGCCTTGCAACTCTGATAGTGTTTGGAATATAACAGGCACTGTTATATTTCTTCCGCTAAACCTTAAAGTAGCAGAAAAATGTTCGTAGTACTTAAGATTACATTTGCTAATACTTTCTTCAATATTTATAAGTGACTTTGTCTGAATAATTTTCACCTCATCTTGAAATCTATTGATTGCATATTGTAACTCATTATCAAATAAATCAACAATTTGCTTTATTTTTTGGGGATCTAAATTTTGAACAATTTTTATTAAGTCGTCAAAGTCTAATATGTCTTTTTGCCAGTCAAACTTAAAATCAGGTATATTGGCAATTGAATAGGTCCCCTGTTTAGAACCCAATATAAATATCTTGATAGTTTTAAACGTTACATAATGTTTAAATCTTAAAACCTTATTTAAAGTATAATTTACTTTTTCGCTAGTTTTATCTGCAGTAACTTGAAATGAAATACTTTTTCCTATGTCGCCCAAATCAAGGCCTGGATAGTTATTCGTTTCTTCATTTAGGTTTTTAAGATTTAAATCATAAATTATATTTAGCAAATCTTTAATGAGATTTTCACAATGTTTATGAATATTAGTTAGGCCAGCTATTCCACTTTGGTGAATTTCGTTTTTGAGAATTGAAATTTTTTCAATAATCTTTTCAAGATTTTTCCCTGATTCTACCATTAAAATATTTTTAGCAATTTACTACAATAAATAAAGAATATGACAACACTAACAGCAAAGGCATAACTGATGATATCTACCGGCGCGCAGTCTTCCAAAGGACTCGTGTCTACCCAAAGCTGCCGGTTTATAACTGGAATTTGCAAAACAGCTGCCGATAATTAAGCTGCTGCCAATAGCTATTCAAAGCCCCCCTCCCGTGAAACTATTGCACAAACGCACTAAAACCGGTAATGGCCCTGCCCACGATAAGTGAGTTGATCTCCTTAGTACCTTCATAAGAGTAAATAGCTTCCGCATCGGCTACAAAGCGCGCCACATCATATTCCAGCAGTATTCCATTCCCACCCATTACCTCGCGGGCATGGCTTACCACATCTCGTGTGCGCAGGGAGCAAAATACCTTGGCCAGCGATGCATGCTCATCAGTCAGCTTGCCTTCGTCCTGCAGTTGCGACAGGCGAAACACCATGGTCTGCATAGCAGTGAGGTTACACAACATCTCTACCAGGTGATTCTGTATCAACTGAAACGAGGCTATGGGCTTGCCAAACTGCTTGCGTTCGCGGGTATATTTAAGTGCGCTTTCATAAGCGCCCCGGGCACAGCCTACAGCCTCCCATGCCACGCCGGCACGCGTCATGCGCAGCACATCGGCTGTGTCTTTAAAACTATGGGCTTCCTGCAGGCGGTCGGCTTCTTCCACCCAACAATCAGTGAGCGTGATAAGGGCATTCTGTACAATGCGCAGCGCCATCTTATCCCGTATCTTTTCGGTGGCCAGCCCGGCGGTTCCTTTACGCACCAGGAAGCCCTTTACATTATCATCGGCCACATCACGTGCCCATATCACAATAACATCTGCAAAGGTGGCATTGCCTATCCATTTCTTCTGGCCATTGAGCACCCACTTGTTGCCTTCGCGTCGTGCTGTAGTGGTAAGGCCGCCTGCCGCGCCCGACCCTACTTCCGGCTCCGTGAGGCCAAAAGCGCCTATCCGCTGCATTTGCTGCATACGTGGCAGCCATTCCTGCTTCTGCGCTTCGCTGCCTTTCAGGTATATAGACCCCATTGCCAGGCCGCTCTGCACGCCGAAGAAAGTAGCGATAGAGGAATCGATACGGGACATTTCCATGGCCAGTATACCCTCCATCTGGTGCGACATGCCGGGGCAACCATAACCTTTGTAGGTAACCCCACAAATATTCAATGCCGCCAGCTTGGGTATCAGTTCAAAGGGGAATTCGGCTTTAAGCCAGTATTCGTTTACTATGGGGCGCACTTCTGTTTCCATAAATGCACGCACCTTCAGTTGCAGCGCACGTTCCTCCTCTGTCAGCGTAAGCGAGAGGTCATAAAAGTCTCCATCTATCGGCGGTAGCTCTTTGTGATGGTGCGGACCAATCATTTTCATCAGCCCCTTTAGCTGGGCATCATCCAGCTTGCCCAATTGCTTCATGGCAGCAGGCAGGTCCACTTTTTCGGCGAGCTTACCTATGGCACCTATATCCACTTCTTTAAGCAAGTGGTACATCTGCCTGATCTTTGAAAAAACTGATGACATGGCGGTTGTTTTAACGTGATTGAAGCAAAGATTATGAACTCATCTTACTATATAAAATTACGCCATTAAGCTAAGCATCACACCAGTATGAACTATCGCTACATCTTAACTTACACCTGCTAACGGAACCTGCAAATCATAAGTGCGAATCAAGGATGTTTAAAATTTTACTTTGCAGTTATTATCTTTTTCCGGTGCTGTACACCCCACAATGCCATGGCATCTATAATGGGTTTCAGCGTGCGCCCATATTCGGTCAATTCATACTCAACCGTTATGGGCTTGGTATCTTGCACAGTGCGCGTGATCAAGCCATTTATTTCAAGTTCCTGCAGTTCTTTCGATAGCATTTTAGAGCCAATGCCTTCCACCATACGCTGTAGTTCCATATACCGCTTCTTACCCAGTGCCAGGCACCCTATGATCATAACTTTCCATTTCCCGCTCAGTAGGTCCTGGGTATCGTTGATAGCCCGCAAGTGTTGCTTGCAATCAACCGATATTTTTTCAACTGCTATGGTGTCTCCCATGTCTTGAATATTGGCACTTTCTTAAAGGATAGTACTTCCCTTTAGGAAACTCCTATCTTTTGTAAAGTTATGTCATCTAATTTTACAACTCATTAATCAATCACAAAAAAAATTGCAACCTGCATATACAGATATGCATCTTTTAAAAAACAAAAAAACATGAAAGGATTAAAAATTGCTTATTGGGTCACTACCGGCCTTGTTGTACTGGCCATGCTGGTTTCAGTGTATAATTACTTCTTTAATCCAGCCTTAAAGACTGCCTATGCACATGTTGGGTTCCCAGATTGGTTCCGGGTAGAACTTGGAATTGCAAAGCTGCTGGGTGCACTGGCGTTAGGTATCCCCGTCATCTCAGCGCGCATTAAGGAATGGGCATATGCTGGTTTTTTTATTAATTTCTTTTCGGCATTCCTTGCCCACTACGAAATAGGCGACCCGGTATTTAACCAGGTAGCGCCGCTGGTTCTCCTTTTGCTTGTGGTGGTCTCATACATCAGCTTCCACAAAGCGATATTGCAAAAACAGATAACCCCCTAGTTCACAAGCCTTTCTGTGAAACACCCCACCTCGTGGAACTGTGTATATCTCTTTCAGTCAATTTATATTGGTACATCTTACCTTGCACCCGCCATCATAACCTGTAAACCAATAGCGCAGATCAAGAATGCTTAAAAAATCAAACACAAATTCAACAACCCTGTCCGATGACCGGACAGGCCAGACAGTTGAGCTAATTTTAATATTAGCCACCCCAGCTCATTTCAGTCGCAACAAAGCCTCAGATGTCCGGTTTCGGCTTTAAAAGCAGACAGGACAGTCTATATTTCTATGTCTTTGCGAAGCACGAAGCCATCTTACCGAATACGAGGTTTTTTAAATATATTTACGACACCTAATCCCAAAAGAATGCAAAAAGCAGTTCGCATCTATATCCCATTTATCCTGGTAATACTCTTGTCTGCATGTACGAAAAGTAAAACAACTCCACTACAGCCAAGCGGTTTATCCGGCACTTACAATGGCTGGTCTTATAGAAATATTCAGATCAATGCCGGGGGTACCAGTTCCAACACATGGGACACAACATTAAATACCCATGTTACCATAACACAATACTCGCTTTACCCTAAGTGGTTAGTATTAAGCCTTTATGGGACTGACAAGGATACATTAACGCAGGCCGCATCGTCCTATTACCCGGTCACTACAGCAACATCACATTATTCTGGCTATATATCATCAGGAGATCCGGACCCCTGGCTTGATCTAAATATCGACGTATATTATTTTGCCGCAAACGATAGTGTCTACATCGTTTATTATAACCCTCCGGGGGGTGGCCATGGCATTTTAAATTATTTTCAGGGCAAAAAGTGACTCCGATATTCACAGTGTTTCTATAAATAAAAAAGCAGGCTACTCAACCGGATAGCCTGCTTTTCAACTATAAATTCAAATCCAATTAATCTGCCTGATCCGCGTGGAAAGGGTACCTGTAGTTAGTAGCAGGCACCTGTGTTTCCTTTATAGTACGGGCGCTAAGCCAGCGGTACAGGTTAAGTGCAGAACCTGCTTTATCGTTGGTGCCAGATGCACGTGCACCACCAAAGGGCTGCTGGCCCACTACTGCACCGGTTGGCTTGTCGTTGATATAGAAGTTACCGGCACTGTTCACAAAGCGCTTGGTCATATACTCAATAGCATGCCTGTCTTTAGCAAAGATAGCGCCTGTAAGGGCATACGGAGAGGTCTTATCCACTATGTCCATTGTCAGTATCCACTGGTCAGGTTCATACACATGCAGTGTAAGTACCGGGCCAAAGATCTCTTCGCACAGGGTTACATAGTTGGGGTCTTTAGCTTCAATGAGCGTAGGTTCTATAAAGTAACCCTTGCTCTTATCGTAAGTACCACCATGTATTATTGCAGCCTGTCCGTTGCTGTTCTTTACATTGTCTATGTACTTGGTAATGCTGTTGAAGGCCTTCTCGTCTATTACCGCATTAATGAAGTTAGTAAAGTCATCTACCACGCCCATCTTCATGGTCTTCAATTCGGCTATCAGCTTGGTCTTTATTTCATCGGCCAGGTTAGCAGGCAGGTAAGCCCTCGATGCTGCAGAACATTTTTGGCCCTGGTATTCAAAAGCGCCACGGGCCAGGCCGGTAACTACTTCGTCAACATTAGCTGTGGGGTGTACAAACACAAAGTCCTTACCACCCGTCTCCCCTACTATACGCGGGAAAGAACGGTACTTAGGAATGTTATCGCCAATGGTTTTCCACATGCTCTGGAACACCCCGGTAGAACCAGTAAAGTGTACCCCGGCAAACAGGTGGTGGTTGAAGCAGATATCACCGATCATAGCACCCGGAGGGTATATGAGGTTAATAACGCCATCAGGCAAACCGGCTTCCAGCAATATTTCCATAAATACACTTGCAGAATAGATCTGTGTGTTGGCGGGCTTCCAAACCACTACATTGCCGCACATAGCAGGTGCTGTAGGCAGGTTACCACCTATAGCCGAGAAGTTGAATGGCGTTACAGCCAGCACAAACCCTTCCAGCGGGCGGTACTCCAGCCTGTTATGAAAACCCTGTGGCGATAAAGGTTGCTGCTTATATATCTCAGTTAAGAAATGAACATTAAAACGCAGGAAATCTATGAGTTCGCATGCACTGTCTATCTCGGCCTGGTAAGCATTCTTGCTCTGTCCCAGCATAGTAGCTGCGTTCATTTTAAAACGGTACTTGGTAGCCAGCAGTTCTGCGGCCTTCATAAATATATTTGCACGTACCTCCCAGCTGGTGGCTGCCCAGGTTTCACGGGCGGCAAGTGCAGCGTCTATAGCCTGGTGCACGTGTGTTTCGTCGCCGGCATAAAAATGGCCCAGCAGGTGGCTGGTTTCGTGCGGCGGGCGGATCTCTACTTTTTTATTACTGCGTACTTCCTTACCATCAATATACATAGGTATATCGCGGTGAGTGGCTTTCAGTTCTGCCAATGCTTTTTTCAGTCCGGCACGCTCAGGGCTGCCCGGAGCATAGTTTAAAACCGGTTCATTCTTAGGTTCGGCGAATTGGAAATAACCGTTTTGCATAATTTAGTTTTTCTGAATGGAATGCAAAGTTAGGTTTTTGGGAACATCTTTGGGAACGTTGCCAAAAGATCATAAATTCTGCTTATAACCTCTTTCCAAGTTCTATTACTTCACATTGTTTCATGTCCTTGCCGTCTATAACGAACCGGATGAGGGTGCGTACTTTGTGCCAGCCGTGATTACCGGCGGCACCGGGGTTCATGTGCAGGCATTTTAGTTTATCATCATAAATAATCTTTAAGATATGCGAGTGACCAGAAATGAATAGTTGAGGCGGGTGGGCATATAGCTGGGGGCGTATGGCTGGCGCATATCTGCCGGGGTAGCCACCAATGTGGGTCATGAGTACTTCTATATCTTCACACTTCCAGCGCAAGGTTTCCGGGTACTGGCTGCGGATGTCGTAGCCATCAATGTTTCCATATACTCCTTTTAATGGTTTAAATGCAGCGAGTTTATCAGCTATTGCAGCAGTACCAAAATCGCCCGCATGCCATATCTCGTCGCAGTCTTTGAAGTGTTCAAAAACAGTGTCGTCAAGGTAGTTGTGGGTATCTGATATGAGGCCGATTCGGGTCATTTTGTGGTGTGCTTATAATAGAGCAATGTAAAGAAATCTTCCTTATTTTGCAGTGTAATGTACACGCTGGGTAAAATGATATAGTATATGTCTAAGAAATCAACATCTGTAATAATAGACGATATCCAGTCTTTCATAGACCGTATCCAGTTTTATACAGATGGTATAACCTTTGATGATTTTATTGCTAACTCTATGATCGTAGAAGCTTGCATGTATAATATTCAGATCATAGGAGAGGCTGTGGGTCACATTGATGATGACATTCAAGCATCGAACCCACAAATACCATGGGCCTTAATACAGAATATGCGCAACCGCATTACTCATGAATACGCAGGCACGGACCTTCCCGCTATATGGAACGTTATTAAACAAGACTTGCCATATCTGAAAGTTGAGTTAGTAAAACTGAAAAATAAGCTACAGTAACTCGATCATCCGCACTTTGTCTCTGCCAATTGCTATAACCTGGCTGGCACCCCAGCATAATTGCATCTATAACAAATAGAGCTCCTGATAACAGACACTCGATTGAAACGAAACAAGAAGATGTTAAAAAACTGGATAGGCTAGTAAATACTAAATAAATTTAACAATATCGGGCACAGTTTTTTCGTTTATAGTAAGCGTAGGAGTTTATCTTGCGTTTATACTTTTTTATAAAAAATGAAGATCCTGTTCCTGATCGTTTTTTCCGTGGTCGTTTCACCTGTTCATCTTTATGCACAAGAAGTGCAAGCCGAGGATCGTATTGAAACCGAATACAAAGCTTGCCTGGGCAATGACACATCTGTAGTTACTATCTGTAACTGCTCATTTAAAGCCTATGCCAAGTGGAACGACCAGATGGAATATTACTATAAGAAACTGATACGCGAAATACCCAACGATACAGCAAAAGAAATTGGAAAGAAGGCGCAAAACGCCTGGCTCACCTGGCGTGATACTGAATTTGGCACCTATAATTGCATATTTGATAAGGAAGGCAGCAAATGGAACCGAGTACGTGCAGAGGGCCGATTAAATATGATGCGCGAACGCGCACAACAGCTAAAGGCATACTACGAGGTTTTAAGGCAGAGTAAAGACTAGTATTACCGGCCTATACCTAATACATCTTTCATAGTGAATACCCCATGCTTGCCTGCTACATACTCTGCAGCCAGCACAGCACCCAAGGCAAAACCATCCCTGTTGTGTGCAGTGTGTATGATTTCTATATCATCTATGGGTGATGAGTACTTTACATGGTGCGTGCCTGGTACTACTTCTATACGATGAGATATTACAGGTAATGCATTCTTATCAGTTTCTTTTTCGCTGGTCCAGTGGTCTTTACGTTTTAGATTTGCCAGCACCTGGTTTGCCAAGGTTATTGCGGTGCCGCTTGGAGCATCCTTTTTTTCTACGTGGTGTGTCTCTTCAATAGTCACCTCGTAATTGGGCTGCTCGTTCATCAGCTCAGCCAATACTTTATTGATCTCAAAAAATATGTTTACGCCCACGCTAAAATTGGAAGTATGTAAGAAAGCTGCACCTTGCTGTATTGCAGTTTTGCCAGCTTTATCCAATCCATCATTCCAACCTGTAGTACCACTCACAATGGGCACACCTGCCCCCAATGTCATCAATACATTTTCGAGTGCAACATCGGGGCTGGTAAATTCAATTGCCACGTCGGCCTTGCGCAGGTTTTCGTGGGTCATTTCCTCTTTATTTTCCAGCATTATTTTAAGTACAATGCTGTGGCCGCGCTGTATTGCCAAACGTTCTATGGTCTGGCCCATTTTGCCGTAGCCAATTAATGCGATATTCATGAGGAGATAATTAAAGGAATAAAGATAATATAGTAAAAACAGCAAACAATACGCTTGCTATACCATTTGTATTACCGAAAGCAATACCTACCTTACTAAGATCGTTTGGTTTTACCAGCAGATGCTGATATATGAGGGCGCCAATGTAAACTCCTACACCTATCCAGTACACCCAATGAAACTGGCCAAGCACGCCAGCGCTGACAACAAACACCGCCGAAAATACATGCAATATTGTAGAAACTACCAATGCTTTGCGCACACCCAGAGCTTCTGGTATAGAATGCAGCTTGTGGTTACGGTCGAACTGCTCGTCTTGCAGGGCATAAATGATATCGAACCCGGAGACCCATGTGAGCACTGAAAATGAGAACAAGAGCGGCAATACATCAAAGTAGCCTGTTACTACAAGGTATGCACCAATAGGAGATAGCGCCAACCCTACCCCCAGCACCACATGACATAATGCTGTAAACCTTTTGGTATAACTGTAAAATAGTATAACGAATAAGGCAACAAATGACAAATAAAAACACAAAGGATTAATGAAGTACGTAGTAGCGACAAACAATACTGAATTGACAATAGTATATGTAAGCGCCTGACCGGGTTTTATGATGCCCGCAGGTATTTCGCGCCTTATAGTACGTGGATTGAGCGCATCGAACCGACGATCTAAATACCGGTTAAAAGCCATGGCTGCGCTACGGGCAAATACCATGCACAACAACATTTTCACAAAAAGCTGCCACTCAAAAGTTTTATGTTCGTACACCACAGCCAATGTAAACCCTATGAGCGCAAAAGGAAGTGCAAAGACAGTGTGGCTGAATTTGATGAGCGACAGATAATTTTTAAGCCTCTGTATAAGCGATGGCATGGGTGCTGTAGCGTTCATTATTGTACGTCTGCGTCAAAACTAATAGATATACTCTCTGCCTGGCCATTGCTATGGACCATGGCGTTCTTTAATTGTTTGCCGGGGTGTCCCTTACTGTTGTATTGCAATACGATCTCGCCAGTGCCGCCCGGTTGTATAGGCTCTTTAGAGAAGGTAGGCACGGTGCAACCACACGACACATCGACCTTAGATATGAGCAGCGGATTGGCTCCGGTATTCTTAAATTTATAGGCATGCTTTACAGACTCGCCTTCTTTTATCTTGCCAAAATCGAAACGGGTTTCGGCAAATTCTATTGTTGTTTTCGGCAGCACTGCAGCTTCCTGGACACGGGTATCAGCCTGCTGATTGGTAAGGCCATTATCGCTACTGCCAATATGGTATTTATTAAATAATGCATTCTGGCTTACCCCACTCAACTCAACCAACGCTATTACAAAGCAGGATAAAGTGAGGATAGTTAATAAAACTGTTTTAAGTTGCTGATTCATTGTATGCTAATAATAGAAAGTACAAAATTAGTAAAGTTTCCTGAATGCGTGTATGTACATGCGATCATGTTTTTAGATGCGCCATATAGCCTTACTTACTCTTTTCTGTCCATACTTGCGCCAGGTGCACTAATATCTCTACAGCTTTTTCCATATCCTGTACACTTACATATTCCTGACGACTGTGTATGCCCATTTCGCCAGTAAATATATTAGGGCAAGGCAAACCCATGAAGGATAGACGGGAACCATCTGTACCACCTCTAATACTCATCCGTTGAGCATCGAGCCCCGAGCGGCGATAAGCCTCTTCCGCATAGTTCATTACCTGTGGGTATTGATCCAGCATCTCTTTCATATTACGGTATTGTTCTTTTATTACTATCTCTGTAGTCAATCCGTGAAAAACCCTTTGTGTTTTTTCTACCAGTTCCCGCAGCCGCTGCTCATGATGCGCCAGTTGTGCAGTATCAAAATCCCTGATGATGAACTGCACTTTTGCACTTTCAATAGTACCTTCTATTAATACCGGATGAACAAAACCCTGCGCCCCTTCTGTAGTTTCGGGGCTCCATTCGCTTTTGGGCAGCATATCTGTAAATGCAGCTGCAGCTTTTATGGCGCTTACCATTTTGCCTTTTGCATAGCCTGGGTGGGCACTTACGCCATTAAATATTACAGTCATTGAGTCGGCAGAGAACGTCTCGCCTTCCAGGTGGCCGCGTTCACCACCATCCAATGTATAACCAAAGCAAGCGCCTAGTTTCTTCATATCTATAGCTGCTACGCCACGGCCCACTTCTTCATCAGGTGTAAATAAAATGCGTATTTCCCCGTGTTTTATTTCGGGGTGGTTAACAAGATATTGAGCAAGATCCATGATAATGGCCACACCAGCCTTGTCATCAGCACCTAACAATGTAAGACCAGAAGCTGTTATGATATCATCGCCAATACGCTCCTTAAGATAAGGATGGTTCTTTGTGGTAATGACAATGGTAGGATCGTCGGGTAGCACGATATCGCTACCATCATAATTCATGTGCAGTAATGGCTTCACGTTAGTACCACTGCAATCGGGAGCAGTATCTACATGCGCACAATAGCATAATACAGGGATATTGCCCTCAATATTTGCAGGTATGGTTGCGTACACATAGCCATGCTCATCAAGCTCAGCATCTGTAACGCCTATTTCATGCAATTCTTTAACTAATATACGACTTAGGTCTTTCTGCTTCATGGTAGAAGGCTGGGTTGGCGATGCGGGATCGCTCTGAGTATCTACTTGTACATATTTTATAAAACGATCGGCCACACTATGGGCGTACTGTGATAATGACATTCCTAGGTTGTTTTTGCGGCGTAAAAATAGTGTATTCCCATACCATTCTGCAAGGTTATCTAATAGTTGTATATTAGCTGCATGTTGTGGGCACTCACTAAAAAAGACTTTTCACAGATAGTAACGGTCACTTTCACCCTTTTTGCGGTGATAGACGTGCTGGGATCTATCCCTGTTATTATATCTATTAAGAAAAAAATGGGCGATGTCAGCGCCGTGCAAGCTACTGTTGTATCGGGCGCCCTTATGCTGTTGTTCTTCTTTGTAGGTGAGCAAATGCTGGAGTTTATGGGGCTCGACATTCAATCGTTTGCCATAGCCGGGTCTATTGTCATTTTTATATTGGGCCTGGAAATGGTACTTGGCCTGGAATTCTTCAAGAGCGATAAGGACACAAAAATGAGTACCGTTGTGCCTATTGCGTTCCCCCTTATAGCCGGTTCTGGTACGCTTACCACCGTAATGTCTTTAAAAGCGGCCTACCAGCCTTATAATATACTGATAGGCATCCTCATCAACTTAATATTCATATACATCACCCTCCGCTCTATCAATTTTCTTGAGCGTATGCTTGGGCCGTCTGGTATAGCTGTAGTGCGTAAGTTCTTTGGGGTGATACTGATAGCTATTGCGGTGAAGATATTCAGGAGTAACCTAGGTTTTTAGATTTAATAGTGGCGCATAAAATATAAACTATATTTTTATGCACCAATAATTACACTGTCTAAAATACCTTGTTTTGAATACTATACCATCGTACCTGATAGCCATAATATTACTGGGCGGAATAGTGCTCTTTTACCTGCTTGGGTTAGCCACAGGCAGCTATCAGAAAAGAAACAACCCAGATGCCAAGGCTGAAGGTGTAGGCCCACTTGAAAGCTCATTATTAGGGCTATTGGCGCTGCTTTTATCTTTCACATTCAGCATGTCGGCATCCCGCTACGATGCACGACGCTCACTCATAGTTACCGAAGCAAATAACATCAGTACAGCCATTGTGCGCGCGGACTTGTATCCAGATAGTACACGTATGGCATTCAGGAAAGACCTGAAGCAATATGTGGAAACAAGAATAGCGTACTACGAGGTAGGAAATGACGATAGCAGAATAAAGGCCGAACGCATAAAAGCCGAAGTAATACTTAGCCGACTATGGCAGCGTGCAACACGAATCTCCGTTTCATCGCCTGCGTTTGTACGCGACAACCAAATGATACCTGCGCTTAATAGTATGGGCGACCTTGTAACCAGCAGGGATGCAGCGCGAGTGGCTACTGTACCAGATTCTATCATTACATTATTGGTTATTTTGACGTTGCTTGGCAGCTTTATTATTGGATACTGCAAGAAGGAGAAAAAGAATGATTGGGTGATGTTCTCTATATACACCATAATGATGGTGGTTACGATATACACTATTATAGACCTGGACAGGCCACGTACGGGATTTATAACAACAGATAAAACGCATATGAAAATGCTGGAGTTGCGTGAAATGTTTGACCAACAATAAGACGGACTGATGGAACTTACTGAACATAAAATATTTGATAAGGAAAACTTTACCCAAGAACCATTAGCATATGGAGAGTATGAATATTGCACCTTTAATGCTTGTGATTTTTCGGGTAATGATTTTAAGGACTTTAGATTTTTAGAATGTGTGTTTAATGGTTGCAATTTGAGCCTTGTAAAATTGCAGCAGACGGCCTTTAGGGATATACAATTTAAAGATTGCAAAATGCTGGGCATGCGTTTTGAAAACTGCAACCCTTTGGGACTGACTGTAGCGTTTGATAACTGTATCCTGGACCATTGCTCTTTTTACCAGATGAAACTTAAAAAGACAACGTTCAGTAATTCGCGCATGCATGAAGTGGACCTTACACAATGTGACCTGAGCAGTTGCTTATTTGATAACTGTGATCTCTTCAGAGCTACATTTGACGATACCATTATTGAAAAAGCTGATTTCCGGAGTTCTTTTAACTACTCGATAGACCCAGATAAAAACCGAATAAAAAAAGCTAAGTTTTCACTTGCAGGGCTTCCCGGATTGTTAGATAAGTATGATATTGAAATAGATCTGCACGGTTAGAAGTGTATCATTTTGTGTTACATCTGGTGCTTGTCTTGTCCGAATTTAAAATTGGAACCGGACAGCCGCGAGATTTGGTTGACTGAAATGATTTGTGGTAACTGTTATGCTATTTTTTAATACTGTCTGGCCTGTCCGGTCATCGGACAGGGTATCTTTTTTAGTTTGCCTGATGCAAACAGTTTTGCTAATAAGAATGAATAGAGAAATTTTGTGCATTGCTGATGTGTGTTGATGGTTTACAGGTTATGTTGGCTAATGCAAGGTAGGACATGCAGACAAAAGGCGGCATAAAGAGATATGCACAGTTCCACGGTGTGGGATGTTCCACGCGTTTGAATAGACGGGACTTTAATTTAACTATCAGCAGCAATTTGTCAAATTCCGGTTATAAATGCAGCTTGGGTTAGACACGAGTCTTCCGAAGGAAGACTGCGCCGGTATATAGCTTTCTTAGAATTGATTCAATGTGGAATTATAACTAATGTTAGTTAGAAGCAATAAACAAAACATCATTATTGTTTGTAAATTCATGGTTTAAAATCACTAAAATCAACTGCTTTATTTAAGCGGTTATTCAAAATACGATACAATATACCATACTTTCCTTTCTATAATTAATTACAAACCAATGGGAACATCATTAGAGGCAGTAAACAGGCTGGTAGAAGAACTAAAAAGCCTTTTGCCCATGAAAGCTGAAGACCAGAAAAGATTGGATAAAAAATTCAGGTTAGAATTCAATTATAATTCCAACCACCTGGAGGGTAATACGCTTACTTATGGCGAAACTGAACTGCTGCTGATATTTGATGATACGAAAGGTAACCATACTATGCGAGAGTATGAGGAAATGAAAGCGCATGATGTGGCACTGCAAATGATTGAAGAATATGCAAACGACAGGGAACGCCCACTAACAGAACAATTCATAAAAAACCTGAACAAAACAATATTAGTAAGACCCTATTGGAAAGAGGCAATTACTAACGATGGGCAGGATACAAGACGCGAAATAAAGGTAGGCGACTATAAAGAATATCCCAATTCTGTGAGGCTGCAAAATGGGGAAATATTTGAGTATGCCAGCCCTGTTGATACCCCTATACAAATGCAGGAGCTGATAGAATGGTACCGGAATGAAGAAGAACAAACCCACCCGGTCACCCTTGCGGCAATGTTGCACTACAAGTTTGTGCGCATCCATCCATTTGACGATGGTAATGGCAGAATAGCCAGACTGTTACTGAATTATGTATTATTGAAAAATGAGCTTCCTCCAGTAATTATTAAGTCTGATGATAAAGCTGCTTACCTCCGTGCACTCAACAGGGCTGATACCGGAGATTTTGAAGCGTTTATAGATTATGTTGCCGAACAGGTGGAATGGTCTTTAGGAATTTCAGTTAAGGCTGCGAAGGGGGAAGACATACAAGATGATGATGATTGGAAAAAAAGATTACAAGTACTTAAGAAAAGAACTGATAATAATAGTGCAGTACAAGAGACACTGAATGCGAATACGTTAAACCACGTAGGGCATGATTTAATATTACCACTAATTGATAAGTTTTTAGGAGAGTTTGTAAATATCCAAGAACTATTTACGGGTAGAAATTTGTTCATTCTCGTTGATAACAAATCATATGACTTGCAAAACATTGAAGACATTAAACCTTTTTTTTCTATTCAAAATGAGAAGTCATTAATAAATACTTTTGAGTTTCACTATTATTTTCAAGGATACAAAAGGGACGGTACTAATACTTTCAATATATTTTCTAAAATACAATGGAGGTTTGAACCATACAGATTTTCAATGACTATCAATGATGCAAACAATCAATCGCTGCATCTGTACCAAGACGTTTTTACACAATCTGAAATTAATGGCATCATCAGAAAATGCGGCGAACACCTGATAAATCAAATAGAACTATTTTTAACTTAAGTACATCCAGTCACAACAATTAGTATGTCTCCAATTTTAGAAGAAATATTTAGAATAGTCATCGATATTATTTGTTTGGCACCAACATACCAAATTACACAAATCAACTAATTTCAAATAATAGAAGCTACTCGTTATGAGTAGCTTTTTTAATTATTGATTATACTATGATAACAATAAAAGAAGATAGAAAACGATTAGATAACGAGTTGTTTGGTCTTGTAAAAATTACTAAACTTTATTTATTATTTGATTTCCTACCTATATGGAGAGTAGTATTAATTAAGAAAGAAAATAGAGCTTTTATTGGTACTAACGCTCGACCACCTGAATAGAAATACCAATATTTGCTTCTGTTTTTAATCCGTGTAAATTAAGTACATAATTATTATCTTCTGTACTTACAGAATAATTAGCACGTTTAGTATTATCACCATCCTGTAAAATATATTCTCCATTATTTGTAAACGATAATTGTTTACCATCTAGAATAAAACTATTTATTGCAGTAAGTGCGTGATAAATTTTTAGTTCATTTTCGTTCATTCTATAGTCTTTTAATTGTGTAAAAATAAGTATTGTATCTGGCTCCGCCCTCGCCACTTCGTGGCTCAGGGCTTCGCCCTTCACATTATTCAAAAAGGTGCACATTTTTACTATAGAATATATCAGCTTTAGGTCATTAATTAAGCTTTGGCAACTATTATTCTATAGTAAAAATCGTGCTTAGTTATTCAGTATTATAATGAAATATTAAAGCAAGTACATAGTAGATTATCAAGGCTAAAAGTCCCACAATACCTATACCATACTTTTGAAATAGTTCCTTCCAATCAGATTTATTCATCTTTTTTCAGTCTATAACAACAGTTCATATTATTATAGCCGACAACCAAGGTGCCAATATCATCTGTAGTACTATTACCATACAGCAATAATTCAACATTACATTTAGTACCATCTTCATCTACTCCTGTAAATTTTAAATGAGTTGTGTTTACACCATCTTTATAAGATTCTTCCATCTTTACAATATCAATATTACTTTCTGGTACTGTATAAATAACAAGCTTTAATTTATCTAAATCGAGTGTAACTAATATATTGGTATTCTCATTAGTCATAGTAGAATGACCAGTACTGAAAACAGCAGTTGAAAATGCTTTAAACTTAAATGTTTTTGCATTAGTAGAAAGGTGGCATATAGTTATTAAAAGTAAGAGCAGTAATTTTTTCATTGTCGTAGTTTTTGAGCATAAAAAATAGGTGTAACAAAATTCTCTTGCTGCTCACGGCCTACGACAGCCACTCAATACAAAAGATTAGTTACACCCATATTGGGTATATCACATCCATAATCTGTATTGAGCCTGCTAGAAGGTCGTAGTTTAGAGCAGCATTTTACATTTATGATATTATGTGTAGTCTGTTTATCTAATCATAAGCATAGTATTTACGGTTGTAAAAGTAGTTATTTACGGATAATCAATTTGAAAAATACTTTTTCATTTTAAGAAGATTTTTACACAAAATACTTGTTTTTATCGGTTATTTTTTGTACCTTTGATAGCAGAAACAATCTCTTAAAGGCACTACCAACGGTACAAACAATCTCTCTTACCCAAAATGCTATCTACTGCACCATTCAAAAGTATATTAGACCTTCTGAAAGCTTTTCCAGATGAGCAATCTTGTATAAATCATCTTGAATGGCTTAGATGGAATGGTACTATTATTAGCCCGTTTGCTGAAGAATCGAAAGTTTATAAATGTACTAATAACCGTTACAAATGTAGTGTAACGAATAAGTACTTTAATGTTCGTACAGGTACTATATTTGAAGGCACTAAAATACCTTTACAACAATGGTTTTTGGCTATCTACTTATTCACTGTACACAAAAGAGGTATTAGTAGTTATCAATTAGCTACTGATTTAAATATCACTCAAAAAAGCAGTTGGTTTTTACTTAGTCGTCTTAGATATGCAATGGAGCACAATAACTTCTTTGTGTATATGAATGAATCAGTACAAATAGATGAAACGTTTGTAGGTGGTAAGAACAAAAACAGACATTGGGATAAGAAAGTAAAGAATAGCCAAGGTAGAAGCTTTAAGGATAAAACACCTGTATTAGGTATTAAAAAGGATAATGGCAATATTAAAACAATGGTTATCGCTGATACAAAAGGAGAGACTATTAAACCCATTCTATATAATACAATAGAACAAGGAGCAACTATTAAAACAGATGAATGGATGGCCTATAAGGGCTTAAATGAAGACTATCAACATCATTATACAGATCATAGTAGAGGACAATATACTAACGGTGAAGCAACTACAAATGCAGTAGAAAATGCATGGTCACATTTAAAACGAATGATAATAGGTACTTACTACGTAATTAGTCGTAAGCATCTACAAAAATATTGTGATGAATTTGATTTCAGATTTAATAGCAGAGATGAAGAAGTAGATACACGATTTAATAT
>JABDEZ010000025.1:0-85 GCA_013286835.1 Bacteroidota bacterium | reverse complement strand
AGGGCTTTAATACAGGGTAATGCATAACATCAAGCGCAATAAGAAGATATTTGATAGTATAATCTCTGAACTAACTAGGATTGGT
>JABDEZ010000024.1 GCA_013286835.1 Bacteroidota bacterium | reverse complement strand
TCCACCGCTGGATATTAATTGTGATCCATCTAAAGCATAAGCATCGGTATTGTTATATTGAATCGGAGCTACAACACCATTGAAATAAAAATCTTTTGTTTTACGTGTTATACTAGATAAACCACTAATACTCCACCCCATTCCTAAGTCCCCGTTACCCCCAAGTGAACTATATGTCAAGGATAAATTAGGCATTAAGTTATTAGTTCCCGGGGGGCACTTTATGGGAATAGCGTAAGTAGCTGCCCCACTTTGCGATACTCCTGCTTGCCCGTCTATAGCCCCAACCGCAAGCGATACGTTTGTAGGGTTACTAAACGAACTGCTGGAATACAAGGATGAATAGGATACTGGCTGGCCAAATGTTTTTTGCTCCCTTGCAAGCAAAAATGCAGCAATTGAAATAATTTTTGCAGTTTTACACCTACACAGCGTTTTTAAAAATGTTTGTTTTTTCATAAATTCATTTTTAGTAGTGTTTTTCAATAATGAATTTTTATCTCTTGTGTATAAATAAAGATAGTTATTAACAAAACTTTATCACAACTTTTAATTAAAAATATTCAATTTATTTAAGTGTTATAACTTGTTTATTTAACTACAAACAACTATATATTTAACATTATACAATACAGACGTAAGAAAGTTTTAAAAGATTATTCTAAAGAAATTTATCATCTCTAAGGCCATATACCCAACTTCTATTTATACGCCTTCAATAAGAATAAAATGATTGCTATTTTCAGTTTTACTTTATTTGATTTTTACAACAAACCAATATGAAAATAAGTGAGTGAAGCTGACAAGGCAGCTCCACTCACTGTTATTAGAACTATTTGGCAATGGATACCTTTCCTCTTTTAATGTCTTTGCCATTATTTATCTCATATACATAAATACCAGGCAGTAAATTCTTAACATCCATAACTGCCATTCGTTCATTGCTTAATTCAAGCTGAGCAACGGTACGGCCTGCAATATCAAATAGCTTTATATAGCCAGTTGTCATGGTGTGGAATTCGAAGTTGACAATTGAGTTTGCAGGGTTTGGATAAACATTTATCCCTGAATTTTCCGTTAGTGTATTACTTATACCAGTAATGTTTTTTTGTTTGGGGTTGTTCTTGCCATCATCACCCACTCCGGTATAAGTAATGTAATAACTCACACTCCCATACACATCAACCACTCCATTATCGTCTATGCTGTATTGGCGAAACTGTACGGTTTCATCTTTCATAAACGCGCCATTTGCATTAGGATTGATTGCAAAGGTCAGCATCACACTGTCTTCTTCTCCGGGGTTGAATGGAATGCTATCTAATTCCATAGTGTTTGTACCATCAAAGGTAACTGTCCGTGTTTGTGGATTAACACTGCTAAATGTTCCGTGAGATCCAGCACGAAGCCACTTATCATATACTGTACCCAATGATACTGTAATGGTCATGTACTGACTCAGGGTACTGTTTCTGGGTAGTGTATTTAAAAACTGTAAGTTAAACAGTCCGTTTTGGGGACCCGAATTACCTACCTTAAGCCAGGTTATTTGCGGTGCATAATTGCTTGCATTAACAACCATTGTGTTGCGGGTAACAATGTTGTTATTATTACGAACATCGCTTGAAAGCCCTGGCCCTTCAGGACTTGTCATACCACTGGGATCACTCGGGTTATGTCCGTCAAGTATCCTTGCTAAGAAACAAAGTCCCATTACAGTTGTGCCAGGATAATAGTTCGTCGGAACAGGTGGTACCCATGATTTATGTAATTGAATACGATCTCCTGGATTAATAGATGGAATAGCCAAGCTTGCAATTTGTAATCCCTGAGGATACGCAGTGCTGCCAAAAAGGTCAGTAGTCCACATGCCTGGCCAAGTCTCCGGAAAACCATCTAATGTCCAGTACATGTCTAACTTAGCAGTTGTTGGAGAAGCGGCACAGCCCACATTCCTTATTGTTGCATACATGTAATTTGAACAAGCCCCAGAACATGGCGGTTGATGAGTTAGGTAACCATCAGCATTCAACCTGTTCCATACATCCTGGCTACTCCATATGTCCCACTTGGTTGGATCCACAGTTGCTTGTGAATTGGGCTCATCAAGCATATCATAGTATGAATCCCGCATTGCCAGATCAAAGGTATTGGCGGTTGTTAAAGTAGCTTGTACTGGTCTTACAGCAATAGGGTTGCAACCAGAGTTGTCAGCTACAGAAAGTGTATATGATGCGAAATTTGTACCAGACGAAGCTGTAATCGTTGCCGTGTTAGCGGTGCTGCTTAGCGTTGTAGAATTTCCAGCAGCTGCAACCCAGTTGTAAGTATAAGGCGGTGTGCCACCGCTTACAAATACGGTAAACTGTGGATTTACAGAACTGGACCCGGGAGCACATAGCGTATTGAAATCAACATCCAGTATTTGAAAACCATTTGATATTTTATTGACATTATCATACAAATAGTCCAACATGTACAAGTCACCATAATTATCAATAGCTATACTGGTAACACCTATGTTTGCGCTTAGGGGACTAACACATAACGGCCCCGCAATATTGCCTCCGGTTCCGGCAACGGTAGAGATTATTCCACCAATTGTCACTTTGCGTACATAAAAAAAGTCGCCAATATAAATATTCCCATTAGCATCTAAAGCAAGACTGTTTACACTAAATAATTCAGCAGATGTAGCAGCCCCACCATCGCCAGAATGCCCCGATGTTCCACTACCAGCCACTTCACTAATACCGCCAGACGTCGTTACTTTCCGCACCCTGTCATTACCTTGATCGCAGAAGTAAATATTTCCAAGAGCATCTGCTTTTAAGGCAGTACACAAAGTCATTTTTGCGCCTATTGCTGTCCCACCATTATCTGAGAAACCTGTGGTTCCTTCAGTACCTGCATAAAGGCTTATAATGTTTGTAGCATGATTTATCTTGCGGATACATGCATCATTACCAACAAATATATTTCCAGACAGATCTACCTCAATTGCACTTGGCGAACCTATTTCAACACTTGGGCTACTAACCAGGCTGCCATCACCGGCATCACCATTTATATTATTGCCCGCGATTGTTGTAATAATACCCGATACCAGATCCACCCTTCTAATACAATTAAAAGTATTTTCAGCAATGTATAGATAGTTATGACTTTCGTCTAAAGCCATTGTGTATTGCCCGTCTATTTCTGCTACATTACCTTGGCCACCGTCCCCTGAATTCCCAAAAGTACCATTGCCGGCAATAATCGTTGTGGCACCCGTTATACCATCAAACTTAATGACCTCACTAGTACCATTGTCGTAATAGATATTATTATTTTTATCAATTACAATTGAGTTGCCAACATTAGTAGAGTGTAATACTGAGAAAATAGTTTGTGAGTGCGCAGTGTTTTTAAAAAAGATGGCCAAAATGAATATTATAACAAACCTAATTTTCCTTGCTTTCTCAAAGCAAGAAACTCCTGTGTGTAAAAAGGTGGTGTTTTTTCTCATAAAATATTGATTTTTTTAAAAATAACAGTGTTTAAAACACCAGTCAAATATTTTATAATTATCAGCTTAACTAATTGTTAACATATTGGATAAATAATGTTTTTTTAATAAATAGAAAATATCAACCATACAATCATAGATAAAAGATAAATACACTGTAAAACAGATACATAAGAGCATTCTTAGCAGGCCCTTATTTACAACAGAAAATTAATTGGGATTAAAAAGAAATACCGATGTTGGTTAATATGTTGTTTAAGCTAACAACTGCGTCCCCATTGGGCTCGCGGGTTTCAGGCATCAAATTAAACTGAATAATGCCTGTAAAAAGGGCGGTTATATACCAAAGCCCCCTAACAAATAACAATATGAACGAAGCCGTGTAGATGGGAATTTTTACGGCTTCTTCTTGGTCTTCACTTCTTTATCCTTCTTCACGATCTTAAACATTTCGAGAAAGTTACCCTTAATCTTTAGGGGTGGTTCGTAGTAGGTTGGACGCTTTTCCTTTTTCCCCCATTACCATCTTCTTTATTTGCAATTTTCTTTTCTATGTTGGCTTTTTACCTCTCAGCAATCAGTTTTCTCTAAAAGGGAACATCATCAATTCGTTTCGGAGAAATGTAAGAGTGGGAGATCATCTGCTCAAAGAAATATGAATCAACAAAATAGATTTTGAAAAGTTATTTTACAATGAAATTTGTTTTTAGAAAAAGAAGGCATAAGTTTGCATAAGTTCTTTACAAATACTTATCAAGATAGGCAGAGGGATATGGCCCGATGAAGCCTTAGCAACCCATTTGGTAAAACAGATACGGTGCTAACTCCATCTTAACACATGTGTTAGGATAGATAAGTCAGATGCAACAGTTATAAAATCATTTAGATAACGTATGCCTTTCTGACTATATCAGGAAGGTTTTTTATTTTACGCCTGCTTGCTTACGTAATGTACCAGAACTAAGAATAAATATCATAAAATAAGAACAATGAGCAAGGTAATTCCATCTGCCGCCAATGCATTTCAGTCTATAGTTACTAACTATGCTGCATGCCCTTGCTTGTGTTGTCCTCATGCCTGCTGTTGTTGTAATTGATCAGCATCCCAAATTTATCCTTTTGTTTAATGGCACTCAATTACAGGGCATAATAGAGCCTGTACTCATTTCTCAAAGGATACCTTAATCAATCTCCATTTTTCAAATTTCATGCATTGAGCATTGCTGCTTCTCGCACATAAGCGATTAAGCTTGCCTGCCAGATGCTAAATATTTAATACTGTGATCATAATCTCAGCCCATTCTTTTAGCGGCATCAGTAAAGGTGGCATTGCATCGTGTTAGTACTGTTCATTCTTATGGTCTGAATAACAATTAATGATTACTACTAACACATACATAATGCACACTAAAAGATACATATATACGATAGCCTTAGCAGGCATAGGCTTTAATTTCCTTGCAATGTCGGTGGTAGCACAAAGCACACCTGCAATTTTTAAAAGTGCACCAGATACTGCATCCGGAGATGGTTTTAAACCACATGGCGAAATATGGGGCCAGGTTTTTGGCGATTATTATTATAAGGCCCACTCTGATACTGTAGGTGGCGGAAGGGGCGGTTCTAATCAATATACAGGTGTTCCTCAAAATAGAAATGCTTTCCAGTTTCGCAGAATATACCTGGGTTATAATTACACCTTTAGCAAACGCTTCTCTGCAGAATTCCTGCTTTCATCTGAAGATGATTTTACATCGGGGGATTTGTTGCAGGATGGCAAGATAGCTCCATACATAAAATGGGCCAACATACGCTGGAAAGAAATATACCCAGGAGCAGATCTGGTGATCGGGCAAATGTCAACCCCTTCTTTTTCTCTACTTACAGATAAAGTGTGGAGCTACAGGTCTGTAGAACGTACTGTTGCTGATATCAGAAGAACCCCTTCTTACGACTTTGGCGCTGCGATCCAGGGTAAGTTCATTCCTGGTAACGACAATTTTGGATACAACCTTATGGTTGGTAACGGGCAAACTGCAAAGCCTGAAAACGATAGCTACAAATGGTTTTATGGTGATGTGTATGGACTGTTCTTCAACAGGCATATAATAGTTGATCTCTATGCTGACTATGAACGGTTGAACTGGACCCCAACATGGCACCATGACAGGCACATGTTAAAAGGGTTTATTGCATACAATGCACCAAAGATCACCGCAGGGATTGAGGCTTTTGTTAATACTATACATGCAGATGATGTTGCCACGAGAAGACAGGACGGGAAATCAGATACACTTACCAACAGCGCAAGTGCTGTATCGCTGTACATAAGGGGCAGTATCTATAAAAAGGAACTATCCTTTTTTGCACGTTACGATGTTTACAATCCTGCAGGCAATATAGACAATAGCAAGTACAGCAAGTACACCCCACTCACTACCAACTATGATCCCAATACAAAGGAACAGTTTGTAAGCGCTGGGCTCGACTGGGCGCCATTACGCAACGTGCATATAATGCCCAACGTTTGGTACAATACCTATAGCAATCCAGGGCCTAAAAACTACGGTACTGCCAATAATGATTATGACCTGGTTTACAGGCTAACGTTCACTTACATATTTGGCGCGTCACCTGCAAGATTCAATGAATTTCAATAATCCCAAATTTTTAAATCAGCTACAAATAAAAATGAGATACTTCAATTTTATCCGGACTACAACTCTGATTGCAGGCATTCTTTTATTGAATGCCTGCGGTTCAGACACGAACAAGAACAGGCTGAATATCACAGGCGCTTTTGCCTTATATCCGCTTGCCATCAAATGGTCTGATGTCTATAAAAAAACGCACCCGAACATAAGGTTCGATATTTCAGGAGGGGGTGCAGGTAAGGGATTGACAGATGTGCTTGCCAGCGCTGCTGATATAGGTATGTTTTCCCGCGATCTTACACCAGAGGAGAAAGCAAAAGGTATATGGAGCATAGCAGTAGCCATAGATGCTGTTATCCCCACTGTAAGCGCTCAGAACCCGTCGCTCAAAGCACTTCTTGGAAGTGGGCTTTCTCAAGAACAATTTAAAACCATATTTCTGTCTGGAGCCCAGCTTACCTGGGGTAGCCAGCTTGGAACAGCAGATAGCGGCAAGATAAACGTATATACCCGTTCTGATGCAGCCGGTGCTGCTGATACCTGGGCAAAATACCTGGGCAGTAAACAAGAGCGCATAAAAGGTATAGGTATATATGGTGACCCAGGCCTGGCAGATGCTATTGCAAAGGATCCAGAGGGTATTGGCTTCAATAATGTTGCCTATATCTATGATGCTAAAACAGGGCATAAATATCCCGGTATAGAGGTGGTGCCTATTGACATCAATGGTAACCATAAAATAGATACTGATGAAAATTTCTATAAAAACTCAGATGCCATACTCAATGCTATTGCAAAAGGGAAATACCCTGCACCACCTGCCCGGGAGTTGTATTTTATCTCTAAAGGCAAACCTGTAGATCCTGAAGTTATCGCTTTCCTGAAATGGATATTAACAGATGGACAGGCATTTGTAAAAGAAGCTGGATTTGTGCCTCTTGAACCCAATAAAATAGCAGAGCAACTTTCTAAACTGAACTAAAATGATAGGATACCTGCATCTACGTAGGAGGCTAATTGATCGTATTTCCAGTACATGGATTGTGCTGTCTGTGGTGTTACTACTCTTATTACCATTAGCTATAGGATTGGGGTTAGCCATCGAATCCCTTCCTATAGTTAAAGCCTTTCCGCTGAGGGAGTTATTGACTTCGTCAGACTGGTCTCCAATGGAAGAGAAGTTCGGATTCTACACATTCATTATCAGCCCAGTCTGGGTTACTGCAATAGCTTTTGTCTTGTCTGCTCCAGTCTGCATCTTGTCTGCTATTTACCTTACGCAATATGCACATGCCAGGGTACTGTATACAATGAACCTGATCATTGATGTAATGGCTGGTATCCCATCAGTAGTATATGGTGTTGGTGGTGTTCTTGTTGTTGTGCCTTTTATCAAAGACCACCTGACGCCACTGTTTAATATTAACTCATCCGGGTATTCTGTTCTTGCAGGAGGTATAGTGTTGGCTATTATGAGCATACCGTATATGCTGAATATGCTGATAGATATATTTAAAGGGATGCCGTTGGAAATAAAAGAGGCTTCTCTTTCACTTGGTGCGGATGTTTGGCAAACAGTAAAATTTGTGCTGATCAGGAAAGGGTCTTCAGGTATTGTTGCCGCATTAGGTTTAGGTATCTCAAAATCACTTGGCGAGACTATTGCGGTTTTGATGGTGGTGGGCAATGTGGCCCGGATACCCCAAAATATGTTTCAGCCGGGATACCCTTTACCTGCCCTTCTGGCCAATAATTATGGCGACATGATGTCGATACCTGCGTATGAAGCTGCCTTGATGTTTGCTGCTTTAATTCTCTTTTTGATCATCATGTTATTCAATGTATTTACCAATATCCTCATCTACAAGCAAACTAAAGAATAATGAAAAAAAGAAGTATTGAAGAACAGTTTTTTTTTTATGGTTGATGCGGTTTACGACTGCCAGTATCATAATGGTTTTATCGGGCCTGCTATTTGTGATATTCAAGAAAGGTTACCACGCCATGTCATGGGCCATGATCTCTGAGGAACCGCAAGGTGGGTTTTACCTGGGGGCTGGGGGAGGCATTTTAAATGCAATTCTGGGTTCTGTATATCTTTCTGTGGGGGCTATTATTCTTGCCATACTTGTAGGCTTGCCTGTAGCATTGGCGATGAATGTACACATGGTCAGGCACAAAATGTGGGTTACTGTCATCCGTTTTTTGCTGGATACGTTATGGGGCGTACCCTCTATAGTCTATGGCGCGTTTGCATTCGGCATAATGGTCTATTTTCATTTAAGGGCTTCGTTGCTTGCGGGTATCATTACAGTGGCTTTGCTTATAGTGCCTATTATTACCAGGGCGTTTGATGAGGCATTAAGAACGATTCCCAAAGGCTTACTTGAAACAACTTATGCAATTGGGGGTACACGCTCTGAAGCCTCATTCGTTGTTTTTTTTCGCCAAGCGCTCCCTGGTCTTATTACAGCCGTACTGCTGGCATTGGGCAGGGGTATTGGTGATGCAGCGTCTGTGCTTTTTACGGCAGGATACACAGACCATGTGCCACAAAGGTTAACAGACCCAACTGCAACATTACCGTTAGCCATTTTTTTTCAACTCAGCTCTCCTATACCGGAAGTGAAAGAACGGGCATATGCAGCAACACTAGTGTTAACGATCATCATTCTTGTTATCAGTATCCTGTCACGTATAGCAGGCAAACGATTTAAAAAATACGTTTTATAAGTACCGATCATGTCAAACTCAGCAATTGTCCGTATTAAGGATTTGAACGTACAAAGTGGTAATACTGCCATTTTAAAGAACATTAATGTAGAGATACCGCGCAATAAGATAACTGTTATTCTTGGGCCGTCAGGTTGCGGAAAAACAACATTATTAAAAAGCCTGAACCGTCTTACAGATCTACAGCCGCACTTAAATATCTCCGGCAATATTTTCATTGATGATGAAGATATCTTGCAGGTAAATGATGGGCTGACGAGGATAAGACAAAAAATGGGTTTGCTTTCTCAAAAGCCATATCCACTTCCTATGTCCATTTACAAGAACATCGCTTTTGGATTGAAGATACAAGGTGTATCAGACAAAAAGATCATTAAAGATAGTGTGGAACGCTACCTTGCTGAGGTGGGCCTGTGGGACGAGGTAAAAGATAGATTACACAGCCCTGCGTCGCGATTGTCTATTGGCCAGCAACAAAGGCTCTGTTTGGCCAGGGGGCTTGCCGTACACCCTGAGATCATCCTGGCTGATGAACCAACATCTGCACTTGATCCTATATCGAGCAAAAAGATCGAGGAAAAATTCATTGCATTAAGAGATGATTTTACCGTCATCGTTGTAACTCATATTTTAAGACAGGCCAAACGCCTGGCAGACAATGTGATCTTTATGTACTATGGCGAAATAGTAGAGCAGGGCCCCCCTGAGCAATTGTTTGAGCATCCCGTATCTCCGATTCTAAAAGATTATTTAAACACCGGTCATTGAACTCTTACTAAAACAAGGCACATGCTTTCTAATCAGATAAAAACAAAACTATTTTTTGGATTTGAAAATAAGTCCATCTACTTTTGCAATGCATCGTCTTACAAACTGTGGGACGAAAGACAATTCAAAAGTCTATTTAAAATGAAACAGTTAACATCACTCGCCACTGCCGTTCAAAATGCCAGCATATCTTCTGCCGCATTTATGGTTGCGTGTTGTTGTTTCATTTGTTGCAGCTGTTGTATTTAACAACAAGGTTCACCTTTACATTCTTATTTCTTGTTAGTAAGGTAAACCAGCAACGGGCAGCCATAGCTCTGTCCACTCTTTGATCATTTCCTTTTTTAACGCATTTAATTACAGATCATGTCGCATGCTTCTGAAGCTGCAATTGCGCTATTGTTGCGCGAATTGCGCAATCTCACAATTGATGAGTCACTAAAAAAACTTGCAAAAGATTATAGCGGCTCAGTAACCTTCTCTACCAGTTTTAGTTTGGAAGATCAGGTCATCACCCATTTGATCGCACAAAGTGGTGCGGATATCAGCCTGTTTACATTAGATACAGGTAGATTATTTGAACAGACCTACGCGGTATGGGAAAATACAAATGCCCACTTTGACATCAAAGTCAAAGGCTACTATCCTGATAACATACAGGTAGAAAAATTCCTGGATGAAAAGGGACCCAATGCGTTCTATTCTTCTGTTGATAACCGGAAAGAATGCTGTTACATCAGGAAAGTAATACCACTTAAACGGGCATTGAACGGCAAACAGATCTGGGTCACAGGACTTAGGGCAGAACATTCTGTATCGCGTGAAGGTCTTGAGCTGTTAGAATGGGATGAAGGTAATCAGATCATCAAGTACAATCCACTGTTACATTGGTCTACAGATGAAGTGAAGGCTTACATAGCCAGGTTCCAGATACCTTATAACACCCTGCATGATAAAGGCTTTGTAAGCATTGGGTGCGAGCCTTGTACAAGAGCCATCAGGGAAGGAGAAAGTTTCCGTGCCGGGCGGTGGTGGTGGGAAGATAACAGTAAAAAAGAGTGTGGATTACATATTAAACAATAATAATCAAAAAAGATATTCGATCATGAGCAATAAAAGAATTGACCATTTAGACCTGTTGGAATCAGAAGCTATTTATATACTGAGAGAAGTGGCTGGACAGTTTGAGAAACAAGCCTTGTTGTTCAGTGGTGGTAAGGATTCAATAGTATTGGTACACTTGGCATTAAAAGCATTCAGGCCCGGCAAATTTCCTTTCCCATTGGTGCATATAGATACAGGACATAACTTTCAGGAAGCGCTTGATTATAGGGATGAACTTGTAGCGGCGATTGGAGAAAAGTTGATAGTGAGGAAAGTAGAGGATACAATAGTTGCAAAGAACCTTACAGAACCACGGGGTAAGTTTGCCAGCCGCAATGCATTACAAACTTATACGTTGCTGGATACGATAAACGAATTTGGTTTTGATGCGTGCATAGGTGGTGCACGAAGGGATGAAGAAAAGGCAAGAGCCAAAGAACGCGTCTTTTCTATAAGGGATGAATTTGGCCAGTGGAATCCTAAACTGCAACGCCCGGAACTATGGAATAATTACAATGGAAAGATCCATAAAGGAGAAAACGTGCGTGTATTTCCCATTAGTAACTGGACCGAACTGGATGTTTGGAACTACATAAAAAGAGAAGGAATAAAACTGCCGTCCATTTATTTTTCCCACGAACGCGATGTTATTGAATACGATCAGCAGCTTGTTGCATTGTCGCCATTTATCAGGCTGGATAAAGAAGATGTAGTCTTTAAATGCAAAGTAAGGTACCGAACGGTAGGGGATATGACCTGTACAGCAGCAATTGCTTCAGAAGCCTTCTCTATAGACGATATAATAGAAGAGATCATCTCAAGTAATACAAGTGAACGTGGGGAGACAAGGATAGATGATAAAGTATCTGAAGCCGCAATGGAAGACAGGAAAAAGAATGGTTATTTCTAACAAACAAAAAAACATTATAATGGACATACTTCGTTTTATTACCGCAGGCAGTGTTGACGACGGTAAAAGTACCCTGATAGGCAGATTGCTATACGACAGCAAGAGTATATTGATAGATCAGTTGAGATCTATAGAGAAGGCAAGTAATAAAGCAAATGGGGAAATAGACCTTGCATTGTTAACCGATGGCTTAAGGGCCGAGCGTGAGCAGGGTATTACTATTGATGTGGCATATAAATATTTCAGCACACCCCGAAGGAAATTTATAATAGCAGATGCGCCGGGCCATATTCAATATACCAGGAACATGGTGACAGGGGCATCCAATTCAGACCTTATTATTATACTTATTGATGCCAGGCATGGGGTAGTAGAGCAAACAAGGAGACACTCTATTATTGCTTCGTTGCTGGATGTTGCTCATGTTGTTGTAGCTGTCAATAAAATGGACCTTGTAAGCTATGACGAAACAGTTTTTAATACAATCGTCAATGACTATAAAGAAGTTGCTGCTTCATTAGGCCTTAATGAAGTAACCTATATACCCATAGCGGCAATTACAGGCGATAATATTACTGAACACAGTACGAAACTGGACTGGTATAATGGGGAGCCTTTATTGGCATTTCTGGAGCAGGTAAATATAAAAAGGAGTGCAGAAAACAATAAAGCACGACTGTATGTACAGTATGTAATACGCCCTCAAGCACCGGGCTACCATGATTATCGCGGTTATGCTGGCCGAATTACAGGTGGTAGTCTTCATGTTGGCGATCATGTTATCTCATTGCCATCTGGTATATCAACAACAATCAGCGCTATCGAATCAGGAGGCAACGCGATAGATGAGGCTTATGCAGGGCAGAGCATAACCATTCAATTAGCAGATGACATTGACATTAGCAGAGGCGATGTGATTGTGAAAAAATCTGATCTGCAACCAATAGTTTCACAAGACCTAGAAGCTTTATTATGCTGGATGGATACGAGACCACTGCTGCCTGGCAACCGATATTTACTACAACTCAACAGCCTTACTGTACCGGCTATTGTGAAGCATATCGGGTACAAGGTAGACGTAAATACAATTGATAAAACGCATAACCCTGCTACTGCTGAGCTAAATGATATAGTAAGTGTTACACTAAAAACGGCATCGCCTGTTCCGTATGATAAATATACAGTACTGCATACAGGCGGTGGCGCCATACTCATTGATGAAACAAGCTATGCTACAGTTGCTGCAGCCATTTTACAATAACAGATAAAATAATTTAAAAATGAACGAATCAGATTTGCTGCAAACATTGTTTCAAAGAAACTATAGCAGTACCCAGAACTTTCCTGATAAAGAGTTGGCCGAAGAATACATTGATAAGCTGTTCAACTTCCTGTTTACAGCAAAAGAGCATAAGTATGATTCTAAGGAGCAACTTGTGAATGAGTATGATAATCTTAAAACTACTTTATCAAATATTGTTTACGACATATTGCGTAATGATGCGGAAGTAGAAGGGATTATTGAACACTTTTTTCTTTCCATTCCGCATATCTACAACACACTGCTAAAAGACGCAACTGCTATAGTAGCATTCGATCCTGCTGCAGGCTCACTGGAAGAAGTACTTCTTGCATATCCTGGGTTTTATGCTACTGCTGTATATCGGCTTTCTCATAAACTCTATAAACTAAAACTAAATACGCTCAGTAGGATATGGTCTGAATTTGCACATAGCAAAACAGGTATAGACATCCATCCCGGTGCAATAATTGGTGAATCTTTTTTTATAGATCACGGCACAGGTATTGTTATAGGGGAGACCACCTTTATTGGTAACAACGTGAAAATATACCAGGGGGTAACATTAGGCGCCTTAAATGTTATAAAGAATGCTTCAACTGCCAAGCGGCATCCCACCATTGAAAACAATGTGATCATCTATTCAGATGCCACAATATTAGGCGGCACCACAAGGGTCGGTCATGACAGTGTAATAGGGGGTAACGTATGGCTGACCGAAAGTGTGGAACCCTATTCGGTAGTTTATCACAAAAGTAAAGTGATAGTAAGAGATAAGTATCCATTCCCTGCACCATTGAATTTTGTGATATAGGGTAAAAAGCAATTTAATCATTCAATTAAAAAAGAAATAAAAATGAAAGCACAAACAATTTTAGAAACTATAGGTAATACACCTCATGTCCGTATCAATAATCTCTTTGGGAATAACCATGAGATCTGGATAAAATTAGAAAAGAATAACCCGGGTGCGAGTATTAAAGATCGTATAGCGTTGGCGATGATAGAAGATGCGGAACGCAAGGGGTTACTCAATAAAGATAGCGTTATCATAGAACCAACATCCGGAAATACAGGTATTGGGCTTGCGCTGGTAGCAGCTGTAAAAAAATACAAGATCATCCTGGTTATGCCTGAATCGATGAGTGTAGAACGGCGGAAGATCATGACTGCATACGGAGCAACATTTGAGTTGACCCCAAGAGAAGGTGGAATGAAAGCTGCAATTGCAAAAGCATATGAACTGGCACAAAGCATTCCTAATTCCTGGATACCACAACAATTTGACAATCCTGCCAATATTGACGTACACCGTAAAACTACAGCCCGGGAAATATTAAATGATTTTCCTGATGGTATAGATTACCTGGTAACTGGTGTGGGGACAGGTGGTCATATTACCGGTGTTGCAGAGATATTAAAAGAACAGTTCCCATCATTAAAAGTATTTGCTGTTGAGCCTACTTTGTCGCCAGTGTTGAGTGGTGGTACAGCAGGGCCACATCCTTTACAAGGTATAGGTGCTGGCTTTGTTCCCAGTATATTAAATGTGAACGTTTTAGATGGAATTATACAGGTAGAGAAAGAGGAAGCTTTTAGATATACACAACAAATTGCACTTCAGGAAGGTATCATTGTTGGTATCTCCACCGGGGCTTCGTTGGCTGCAATAGCTAAAAAGCTTGCAGACATACCCAAAGGTGCAAAGATCCTGACCTTCAACTACGATACGGGTGAAAGATACCTTTCTGTTGAGGGTCTTTATAACTAACCAATCACAACTGGAACTGTTTCTGGTAAAAGAAAATAACAATGTACACAGGCAAAGTAATTATAGTGGGTGCTGGTCCGGGTGACCCGGAACTAATAACGCATAAGGCGGTAAAATACCTGCAACAGGCAGATGTGGTACTGACAGACCGGCTGGTAAGCAGGGAGCTGTTGGATGAATACGTGAATCTGGAGGCAGAAATAATATATGTAGGTAAGGAAGCTGGTTCTGCCCGTTCTACGCCGCAAAAAAAGATCAATGATCTTTTGGTAGAACATTACTACCAGGATAAATTGGTGGTGCGGTTAAAAGGGGGAGATGTTTCTATATTCTCCAATATTCTCGACGAGCTGGAAACACTACAAGAACACAAAATACCCTACGAAATTATTCCAGGTATAACTGCTGCTTCAGGCGCTGCTGCATATTCTGGTATCCCACTCACTGCAAGAGGTTATGCTGATTCGGTACGGTATTTAACCTGCTATAAATCAGAATACAAGCCGGAAAATTATTGGAGAGAACTGGCAAAAACAGATGATACACTTGTCTTTTATATGTCTGGAGAAAACATTGACACACTTGTGTTCAATCTGATTCGCCACAATATTTCAGCCGATAAGGCGATCGCGGTAATTACTCAGGCTACTACGCCTTGTCAGCATGTATCCATCTACCAATTTGATGATATAAATACATTAACGAATACTGCTTTTGTTTCACCTACTCTTATCATTATTGGTAAGGTTGTGAATCTATACCAGCGGTTTAGCTGGAAGGATAACAGCATAAATTCAGACAGCTATTTCAAATCAGTATCCTACATAAGAAATCGACTTAGTGTATTGTAATAAATTTTTAAAATGATGTTAGTAAAATCTAAATTAAATGCGTTGACTGCACTGGTAAGTGACGCCACTTACGATGAATTGATCTGGATGAATGGGTTCATATCTGGTGCGGTTTCTGTCAATGCATCCCGTCCGGCAGTTGCAGCAGCATCGGTAAAAATAGACAAGATCACAATTGTTTATGGTACAGAATCGGGCAACTCGAAAAAGTTAGCCACAGGTTTCGCGACTAAAGTAAAACAGAATGGTATCGCAGTAAAGGTTGCATCACTGGATCAGTACAGGTTAAATGATCTGCCTAATGAAGGGTACTTTCTTGTTGTGGTTAGTACGCAGGGTGATGGGGAACCACCGGCAGCAGCAAAGAAATTCTACGACCATTTATTTGCAGATAAAGTAACACTGTCCAATTTAAAATACGGAGTAATTGCTCTGGGTGATAGTGCTTACCCTCTGTTTTGCAAAACAGGAGCCGATATAGATGCCCAGCTGCAACAACTTGGTGGCACCCGGATCGCTACCCTGCAAAAATGCGATACCGACTACGAACCTATTGCCAATGAATGGTTTGAACAAGTATTGTCTGTTTTGAAAAATGGAACGGACGGAGGTCCCCGTCCGCAGACGCATGCAGTAAAAAAGGTGGATAAGAAGACGTATGCCGGTACAGTAGTAACCAATATTAACCTGAATGATAAAGGATCTGAAAAGAAGACCCATCATTTAGAAATTACTGCTGAAGGATTGGTTTACGAGCCGGGAGATTCTATTGGAATTATCCCCGAAAATCAGCCCGAGACTATAAATGCCATTTTAGAAACGGTTGGTATAAATGCAGATAAAATAATACAGTACCGTGGGGAGGAAAAAACTTTATTCCAGTTATTTAAAAAGGAGTTGAATATAGTTTACTTGCCTGAGCGGATCGTAAAGCAATATGGAACTATCGTAAATCAGGAAATACCGGAAACTAAAATCGGCCTGTTAGATCTGCTAAAAATATATCCTGTTAAAGATGCACAGCAATTTGAACAAGTAGTAAACATACTGGAGCCTATCACACCCAGGTTATACTCTGTTTCATCGTCTTTAAATGCGCATACTGATGAGGTACATATAACCGTGTGCCGGGACAAGTTCTATATCAACAGTGAAGAACGATATGGCTTATGCTCTGGCTACCTGGGTCAGTTATCAGAAAACATACAGTTGAACTTTTATGTGCATAAAAACAATCAGTTCCGCCTGCCCCACTCCGATAAAAATATTATTATGATCGGGCCGGGTACCGGCATTGCGCCATTCAGAGCATTTCTCGAGGAGCGTGATGCTACAAGAGCTACAGGTAAAAACTGGCTGTTCTTTGGTGACCAGCATTTTACTACAGATTTCCTTTACCAGACAGAGATACAAAACTGGTTTTCTACGGGTTTGCTTACAAAAGTAAATACTGCGTTTTCAAGAGATCAGCCTGAAAAAGTGTACGTGCAGCATAAGATGCTGGCAAATGCCGCGGAACTATATGACTGGATCCATTCAGGGGCATACATCTACATATGTGGCACTAAAGAACCTATGAGTGTGGACGTGCAGGAAGCGCTGCAACTTATAATAACAGAGCAAGGCGGCTATACTGCCGAACAGGCAAAAGCTTACCTGGAACAACTGGAGGAAGAGGGCAGGCTATTAAAAGATGTGTACTGATAAAAATTACTTCAAAGAAAATTATACAGATCATGAGCAACGATAAAAAGCTTTCAGAAGTGGAGGCAATTAAGCAAAATAGTGATGGCTTAAGAGGTACCATACAGGAAAGCTTACAAAATGAAATAACGGGCAGTATAAGCGAAGACGACCAGGCGCTCATAAAATTTCATGGTATGTACCAGCAGGACGACCGTGACTTGAGAGCTGAACGTGCAGAAAAGAAGCTGGAAAGGTTATATACTTTTATGATACGGCTACGCTTACCAGGCGGGTTTTTAAAACCTGAACAATGGGAAGCTGCACACAATATTGCCGGTGAACACTCAACCGGTGTAATTAAGATCACTACGCGCCAAACCATACAATTGCATGGGTTGGTAAAATCTAAGATCAAACCTGCCATCCATCAATTTGATGAGGCACAACTTGATTCCATCGCTACCTGCGGCGATATCAATCGTAATGTATTGTGCAGTGCTCATCCAGGGCAGTCAGCTATTCATGCGCAGGTTTTTGCCTATGCAGACAAAATAAGTACGCTGCTGTTGCCCAAAACAAATGCGTACTACGAGATATGGCTGGATGAAGAAAAAATAGCAGATAAGAAAGATGAAGACGACCCGCTATACCAGGACCGTTACCTGCCCCGGAAATTTAAAATTGCAATTGCCATACCGCCGAATAACGATATAGATGTATTCACAAATGACATAGGTCTTATTGCCATTATTGAAAATGACAAACTTAAAGGGTTTAATATAGCAGTAGGCGGAGGATTGGGTACTACTCACGGCAATACAGCTACTTATCCGCGATTAGGGACTGTTATTGGTTTTATAGACAGTGAAGAAAAGACATTTAAAACAGTGTATGAAATACTGACCATACAGCGCGACTATGGCAACCGCAGCGATAGGAAAAACGCGCGACTGAAATATACCCTCGATAAGTATGGTATTGATTGGTTTAAAGAGGAACTGGAAAAACGTACTGGTTTCCCATTGGATGTTGCACGCCCCTATGTACTTAATGAACGTAAAGACTACTATGGGTGGCAGAAAAACCATGAAGGGCTTTGGTACTATACTGTATTTGTAGAAAATGGCCGGGTATTGGACAATGAGATCGTAGCCCTGAAAACTGCATTCCTTGAGATCGCCAGAACAAGAAAAGCAAACTTTCGTTTTACAGGCAATCAAAACGTCATTATCAGCGATATTAAGGAGGCAAATAAAATAGTAATACAAGAGCTACTTGATAAATATCATGTTATTGCTCATACGGAGAATGCTTCTGCTATTCGTAAGAATGCAATGGCGTGTGTTGCATTTAATACGTGTCCCCTTGCCTTGGCAGAAGGCCAGCGGTACCTGCCCCAACTTATTTCAAAGATTGAAGTACTACTCAGCAAGTATGCACTTGAACAGGAAGAGATCGTCATCAGGATGACGGGCTGCCCTAATGGCTGCGCGCGCCCTTTTGCTGCCGAGATAGGTTTTGTGGGAACTGCCTATGGCCGTTATAACATGTACCTGGGTGGTGATAACCAGGGATTGAGGTTAAATAGCATCTATAAGGAAAACCTGGATGAGGCAACGATCCTTAAAGAATTAGATACGTTGTTCAATATATATCGTCAACAAAAAAATGAAGGTGAAAGTTTTGGCGATTTTACTCATAAATACCTGAACAATTAATAAGACAATAATGCCGGAATAATGATGACAACGCAACATTCAGATAGCTTAAGGGTGCCACTGCCCACTGCAGTTAGTGGTCTAAACGGGGGCAATAAACTATTCCCTGTATTCCTAAAGTTGGAAAATTTAAGGTTGGTTATTATTGGTGGTGGGAAGATAGGCCTTGAAAAAATGCGTGCTGTTTTGCAAAACTCACCTGGCACTTCTATAAAAGTTGTGGGTAAGGAAATATGTAGCGAGGTGACTCACCTGTGCAGTCAATGCCATCTTGAGATTGTAACTGCGCCGTATGAGCCCTGGCACTTAGATGATGCCAACATAGTAATAGTAGCTGTAAATGATAAACAGCTAAGTGCTGCTATCAGGGCAGATGCTAAGGCTCTTGGCTTGCTGGTAAATGTGGCAGATACACCCGGTCTCTGCGATTTTTATTTAGGCTCTATTGTCCAAAAAGGAAATGTGAAAATTGCTGTGTCCACTAATGGAAAATCCCCCACTATCGCCAAGCGGATTAAAGAAAACCTGCAGGTATGGTTGCCAGATGATATTGATACTTTATTAGAGAATATGAATGTTATACGAGGTAACCTGGATGGGGATTTTAGCGCGAAAGTTAAAGTGTTAAACAGGATCACAAATGACATGATCGTTGCCGGAAATTATAAAACAAGTAATAGGTGGAAACTAGTTGACATTATTGCTTGCGTGCTGTTGGGCATTGTCGGGGTACTGTTGGTTTGGAATATAATATTGTTTTATTTCCACGCCCCATTTTAGTTATAAAATACCCATGGCCGAGTGGTTAGGTGCCAGACTGCAAATCTGGTTACAACAGTTCGAATCTGTTTGGGTATTCTATATATACACTAAATTAAATACATATATTTAGGTAGATCTGACCACAACAGGACTTTCGTATAAACAGTAAAGGGTGATGTTATGTATCGAAAGTCCTGTTTTTACTCAAATCAAGTTGCAGATCATTTGATCTCTCAACAACTCAATCCTTCATGCTTCCAACCCATCCACTTTCCCGTAGTCAGGTCAAGGCCTCGATTTTTCATTTCAGCCCTGGCCATCTCTACATTGTCTATTTTTCCGCTGATGATATCGATAAGTAAATGTTTGTGTGTTTGAATGAAGATGAACAACGGGTTTTCTCCATCAGGTATCAACCCTAACCAGGCAGCCGCTTTGAGCTTGTCTTCTTGTGTGATTTTCATAATCGTAGCTTTTAATGTTCGGAAGGAAGAAGTATCCCATTCTACCCATAAAGATTGGGATCGAGCTATCATGGGTATATAAGTACAATGCAGGTGCTAATTCTATTGGTCTCAATTTGCCCAAATTAAAGATGAAAAACATTTTAGTCTTGGAATTTCTAGAGGACAGTTACGTGTTAGCCTGATAAAAGAGAGTGAATCGAGGCCGAGTAAATTTAGAGTTCTTCGACATTTTGTCTACTGCAAACTTGATCCATTTGTTTTTATTTGCCCAAAACACGTCCCAAATCCGTCCCATTCCCAAAAGAAAAAACCTCAGAACCCTTGCGGGGCTGAGGTTTTAACATCTTAATTTGGTGCCCAGAACAGGAATCGAACCTGCACTACCTTGCGATAACCAGATTTTGAGTCGCGTATCGAATCTCTCCAGATGTTTGATTATGAGCGCTTTTCAACTGGAGAATTTTCAATATGTGCATTAGTGATGCGTATGGTCAATGTTTCTTTAGTGCAAAATTCAGTGCAGTATATATATCTAGAATGCTATTCATTTCGGGTTGTGATTAGCCTATGGTTAGGATTTATACTTTCGCCAACTGAGTACCTTAGCGTCAATGTGTGTTTAGGATAAATCGTAAATTTTTCGGGTATTCTTCCACCTTGGTACTCTTTTTTTACTAACTCAATAATTTCTTCATCTCCATCAATTATCCTTTCAACTACTCGTTTCTGGTCATCAGAAACATTAGTTTCGTCCAGATACACTGGTACACTACCATGGTGATTTCTTTGATCAAAAAATTTCATAGCAATAAACCAGCTTAGTGGGAATGTGTTTTTAAAAATGTTTTCGTGTACAAATGCCAAGTTTTGAATTTTAAGGTTAGGATTTGAAACGAAAATTCCACTAGCTATGGTTTCTTGGGATTTGGATAATTCAGAATGTAATTCAAACCCCTGGACATAATCAAAAATATTGTCTTTTAGTGTCTTCAGTCTAAGATAGAGGAGCTTTTGGGCAACGTCTGGGTGAAGATTTTCAGGCCGTGGGCAATAAAGTAAAAACAAGAAGGAATTACCAATTAATCTTTGCAGTATTTTTATTCTATCAATTTGTTCGTTATCCATTGCACTGAACGAAGAACCCTCATCATATGAAGTCGGATTTTTACTTGTAGGAAATATTTTTTTGGCTTGCAGCAGGTAGGATTTTTCCCAAGAGAGTTTAGGTTCGATTAAATTTTCGAATACAATTTTAAGACCAAGATCTGCCTCAGAAACATATCGTTCATAACTTGATGAAAATTCAGTTGTATTTAAACTTAGCTTAACTCCAATTAATCCGTTATCAAGAAGTAAATCGTTTTTTAGTTTTAGAATATCATATTGAATGTTTTCGTGAACCTGTGTTTCTTCATCAAATAAATCACTCAACGCTGATGTTAACGATATTTCGTCCCAAGGTTTTTTAGTGAGAAGTTTAGTGGAAATCCTTTTATCTAACTCGTTTATATGTTTTATTATAAGACGAAATGCGTTTGGTGTAATCATGGGAATTGGCATTAGACCAATAAAGATACATTTTTACATGTTTGCTGGAGTTCCGCAAATAAATGAGCACCAGATTAATTATGTCGGAAGGTTCTGCTACACTTGCTATACAATTCAATAGCAATGAAGAAAACAGTGAATTCAAAGGCCGGCAGCGTATATCCGTTCCTAGATGCAAGGACGCCAATGGCAAATAGCGACCTTCTACCAATCAAAATTTCAGTCAACCTAAAGGGAGTACAGTTCCGCGTAGGTATCAAGTTATATGCCACTCCTGACGTCTTCGATAAGGCTATGTCTCTCAAAGGCACCATGCCTAAAGAATCAAAGGCGCTAAAAGCAGAAATTGATGTTTTCCTAGATAAAGCAAACCAGATACTAGAGGACTTCCCTAACGTTACGAAGAAGATGTTCACCAATCTGTTCAAGTCTGAAACGGCACTCAAGGTCAGTGGTAAGACCGATATGGCGGTATTGTTTCAGAGTAAGATCGATGAACTAACAGAGGAAGATAAAGCAGGGAGCAAGTGCTTCTATGAACAGGCTTTGCTTACATTTCAGAACTTCAGAAAAGGTTTTTACCTGGAAGATATCACAGTTGAATGGCTGAAAGTATTTGAAAGTTGGTGGAGCAATCAAGGCAATGCTGTTGCAACAGCTCAGATACACATGAGATGCCTGAGACACATTTATAACCGAGCAATTAAAGCAGGTTACATTTCGCAGGGACTATATCCGTTCAAAGAACATACAATCGGCTCTTCCTCAAAATCAAAGGATGTACTCTACCCTACTCAGATAAAAGCCCTATGGGACTATACTCCACTTACCAATGGTCAACAGCGATCTAAGGACTACTTCATACTTCTATACCTGTGCAATGGGATGAACATCAAAGATGCGTTGAGTTTAAAGGGAAGCCATATCAAAGGTGAAATGATCAACTTCGTACGGGTGAAGACATCGCGTACAAAGAAGGAAACAAAAGAGATTACTGTCTATATACATCCCGAGATTAAAAGAATCATTGAGAAATGGGGTACTCTCAATACCAAGGACTATTTGTTTCCATGTTTTAGAGGTTTGAAAACAGACATCGAAAGGAAGAAGGCTAAAGATATATTCGCAAGAAATTTAAACAGAGATTTGAGGCCCATAGGCGAGGCGATAAATTTGCCTATACATCTAACATTGAATCTGGCTCGGCATTCGTTCGCTACCAGGTTGAAGATCGATGGTACACCAACTTCCTATATAAGCGATGCACTTGGCCACGGAAGCAGCGCTATTACTGAACATTATCTAAAATCACTTCCTGACAATAAATTCAAAGAGATTTCGGAGTCATTATTGACATTCAAATAGTTGCAATGTCATGGTCTCTGCATTGAAAGATTAGCTATAGTGAATAGCGGTTCGAATCCAATTAGGTCAACCATGCTGACAGGTCGCTTTTTAAGTCGACCTGTCCATTTTTATTGTCGCCAAAAGCCTTGCCCAGCTTATCTCAGCTACAACCTCATTGAAACGAGCGGTTCGATAAGCATTTTTTTCAGACTGAATTTTTCAAGGAAATATCGAACCAATAATTTGACGCTTTCCATTGATATCTGCGCTTTCATATTACTCATACACAAATGAGTGCGGGATGATAAATTACCCTTTTGTAATGTCTCCTATATTTTTATTTGACTGGTTCTGCGGCTCTTGACTTCACTTCAATAGATTTAACTTTGGTTCACACTCGGCTTTAGTGATTTGCGTTCTTTGCCATAACACCCCTGATAACAAAAGATCACGCGTTGGCAATACGTGCATTTAAATGATTGGTTTCCTGATACCCTTTTATCGATCCGTCTGTCGTTTTCTTTGTCGTTACATTGTATGAACGCAACGTAATTATACTTTTTCTCAACGTCCTCATTAGATAAATTCTATATCATTTAATGCGATTTTCTATAATTTTGACCAAAATACACTTTTAGTCAAATAGTATTTTAGTAGAAAAAGGAACTAATTGATGAAGAATAAACTACACGAAAAAATTAGCTCATACCAATTATCCACTATTGCCAAACAAGAAGGTTTGTACCCATATTTCAGACCTATTGAGTCGTCACAGGATACAGAAGTGTTAATAGATGGAAATAGAGTTTTAATGTTTGGTTCTAATTCTTACCTGGGACTAACTAACCATCCTAAAGTAAAAGAAGCCGCACGAAAGGCTATCGATATTTACGGAACTGGCTGCGCCGGGTCCAGGTTCCTGAATGGCACGTTGGATATACACATAAAACTTGAAGAAAGATTGGCTGAGTATGTAGGCAAAGATGCAGCACTAGTATTTAGCACTGGCTACCAAACCAATCTGGGCGTACTTTCAAGTGTTACAGGCAGAAATGATTATTTAATTCTTGATGAGTATGATCACGCATCAATTATAGATGGTAGCCGTCTTTCTTTTTCCAAGGTCATAAAATATAACCACAATGATATGCAGGACCTGGAGCATAGACTACAGTCCTTACCAACAGAAGCTATAAAGTTTATAGCAGTCGATGGCATATTCAGCATGGAAGGTGATATTGTAAAACTTCCTGAAATTGTTGCATTAGCTGAAGCCTATGGCGCTTCAATAATGATTGATGATGCCCATGGATTGGGTGTTATAGGCGACAAAGGAGCTGGGACAGCCGACCACTTTGGCCTCACAAACCAGGTAGATCTTATCATGGGTACATTCAGTAAGTCTTTAGCCTCTTTAGGTGGGTTTATTGCAGGCGATGATGCAATGATAGAATATCTGAAGCACCATGCACGTTCCCTCATATTTAGCGCTAGTATGTCACCGTCATCTGCAGCGAGTACACTGGCAGCCTTAGATATTATTCAAAGTGAACCGGAACGTATAGAACAACTATGGTCAAATACTAACTATGCCCATAGATTGCTCCAAGATAACGGCTTCGATATTGGGTCAACTCAAACCCCTATTATCCCTGTGTATGTAAGGGATAACAAAAAGACATTCCTTGCTACTAAAATGCTGCAAGATGCCGGTGTATTTGTAAACCCGGTGGTCTCTCCTGCTGTGCCTGCCGGCTCTACACTTATCAGATTTTCCTTGATGGCTACACATAGTTTCGCCCAGATAGAGGAAGCAGTAGAAAAAATATCGTGTGTATTCAAATCAATGGAGATCGCAAAAATCAAAGAAGTTGTATGATAAGAACGGTACAAATTCAATCAAAAAAAGAACTGGCAGCATTTATAGACTTTCCGCATGATCTGTATGCAAATGATGCGAATTATGTTCCTGAGTTGTTTATTGCACAGAGAGATATGTTATCGCCATCTGCTCATCCCTTTCACAAGCATGGTAAAATCAAACTGTTTTTAGCATACCAGGATGATAAAATCGTTGGCCGGATAGCAGCTATTTTAAATAAGCGTCACAATGAGTTCAATAATTCAAACGACGGTTTTTTTGGGTTCTTCGATTGCATAAACAATATTGAAGTTGCGCAGTCATTGATCAATGAAGTTCACAACTGGTTGAATCAAAATCGCATTCAAACTGTTATTGGCCCTGTCAATTTCTCCACAAATGAAACATGTGGCCTGCTCATAGATGGGTTTGATACCCCCCCAGTAGCTATGATGACCTATAACAAACCTTACTACTCCACTTTGCTTGAAGAACTTGGATACAAAAAAAAGGTCGACTTATACGCCTATCAAATATTAGCCGAAGACTTTAACGATAGGCCACTTCAGTTATTAGCAACACTCACAAAAAGGCTGGCTCAAAAAAATATTATAATACGTAAGATCAATCTTAAAAACTTCGAACAAGAGGTTGCTAGTTTACTCGAGGTTTATAACAATGCATGGGATAAAAACCTAGGATTTGTGCCCATGACAAAAGAAGAATTCGAATACCTGGCCAAGGATCTTAAACTTATACTAGACCCTGATTTTTGTGTAGTTGCTGAACACAATGGCAAAGTTGTTGGCTTCTCGCTTTCTATTCCCAATATTAACCAAGTGCTCATTAAAATAAGACGTGGTAGATTATTACCTACCGGCATCATCAAGCTTTTACTATTACGCAAGAAAATAAAATCCATCCGGGTCATCGCATTAGGCGTATTGGAAGGGTATAGAAAATTGGGGATTGAAGCTGTTTTTTATGGTGATGTGATCAAGAAAAGCCAGCAAAAGAATATACAAACAGCTGAGGCGTCCTGGATATTAGAGAACAATACACTAATGAACAGAGCCATACAGCAGATAAATGGCAAGGTCTATAAAACATACCGGATATACGACAGGCAGTTATGAAACAAAAGGTATTAATAACTGGCGCAAGTGGCTTTGTGGGCTATCATCTTATTGAGGCAGCACTTCAACGGAATCTCGAAGTATATGCGGCTGTAAGGAAGACAAGCAAGATCGACCATTTGAAGGATTTAGACATAAACATTGTTTTGCTTGATATTATGAATACAGATGAGTTGGTAGCGCAACTGGAATTATTGCAATGCGATTATATTATTCACGCTGCTGGTATAACAAGGGCAAAAACTGCAAGGGAATACTTTTCAGTGAACGCAGATTATACACAGACCTTGGCTGAAGCTGCAATGACAGCTGATATCCCTTTAAAAAAATTCGTCTTCATAAGCAGCCTTGCCGCCTTAGGACCTACAACTTACAATGCCTTGCATGCCATTACATAAAGGGCTGAACCTATGCCGCTAACTAACTATGGCAAAAGCAAATTATTGGCAGAAGAATATCTGTCAGAAGTAAAAGACCTCCCACTGATGGTATTCAGACCAACAGCAGTATATGGCCCCAGGGAAAAAGACATTTTCATCATGTTTAAAAGCCTTAGGCAAAGGATAGAACCTTATATAGGTCGATCTCCGCAACGTTTAAGCTTCATATATGCTAAAGACCTTGCAGCAATTACCATTACAGGTATGCTGATGCGCGATAAGTATAACACTTACAACGTCTCTGATGGCAAAAGCTACTCACGGTATGCATTGGCCGACATAACAAAAAAAATCATGGCTATAAGAACATTGAAGGTACACGTACCTGTAAAAATTGTGCATGGTATAGTGAACATTCTGGAAATGTTTTACAGCAATAGCATACACGCCCCTACTTTAAACAAAGAAAAACTTGCAGAGCTGCAAGCCCCTAATTGGGAATGCAGTATTGAGCTTCTGAAAAAAGACCTGGGTATCGCCCCTAAGTACGATTTGGAGGCAGGCATAAAGGAAACATTAGCATGGTACAGATCCCACAATTGGTTATAAAATACAGTCATCAATAATAAACAGCACAAACATGAAGTATGAAATCATGCCTGCAGAAGGCAAATTAGGTATATTAATGCCAGGGCTTGGTGCAGTGGCAACAACAATGATTGCAGGTGTAGAAGCAATAAAAAAAGGACTATCCAAACCCGTAGGGGCGCTCACCCAAATGGGTAATATAAGATTAGGAAAAAGAACGGAAAACAGGTACCCGCTCATTAAAGACTTTGTTCCGCTTACGGATCTAAACGATATTGTATTTGGGGGGTGGGATGTGTATAAAGACAACGTGTATGAAGCCGCCATGAACGCAAAGGTTTTAGAAGCCGAGATACTAAACGCTGTGCGCCCTGAACTGGAAGCGCTGGTACCTATGAAAGCCGTCTTTGACAGGGAGTTTGTAAAGAACCTTGATGGTACAAACATTAAGCATGAAGAGACTAAATATCAACTGGCATTAGCTTTAATGGGCGATATCCAGCATTTTAAAAACAGTAACCAATGCAGCAGGCTGGTAATGATATGGTGCGCATCTACCGAAAAGTATATGCCTCCGTGCGAGATCTACGAATCTGTAGAAAGTTTTGAAACTGCCCTGCAGGATAATGATCCACGTATTGCACCAAGTATGATCTATGCTTACGCGGCTATAAAAATGGGAGTTCCATTTGTAAATGGCGCGCCCAACCTTACCTGCGATATCCCGGCACTAATAGAATTGGCAAAAGAATACAACGTGCCTATTGCTGGTAAAGATTTTAAAACAGGACAAACTTTAATGAAAACAATTGTAGCTCCGGGATTGCACGCAAGGGCCCTGGGCATACGCGGCTGGTTTTCATCCAATATATTGGGCAATAGGGATGGCCTGGTACTAGACGATCCGGATAATTTCAAAACAAAAGAAGTTTCCAAACTGAGTGTGCTGGAAGAAATATTGCAGCCCGATGTAAATCCTGACCTGTATGGCGACTTATACCATAAAGTGCGCATCAATTACTACCCTCCTCACGGTGATAATAAAGAAAGCTGGGATAACATTGACATTTTTGGTTGGATGGGCTACCAGATGCAGATCAAGATCAACTTCCTTTGCCGTGACTCTATTTTAGCTGCACCTATTGTTCTTGATCTGGCTTTGTTTATAGACCTGGCTCAAAGAGCTGGCATGAGTGGTACGCAGGAATGGCTTTCTTTCTATTTTAAGTCGCCACAGACAGCCCCGGGACTTAAGCCTGAGCACGATATTTTCAAGCAGCTCATCAAACTACAGAATACTTTAAGACATATTATGGGTGAAGATCTGATCACTCATTTAGGACTTGACTATTACCAAGAACTCGTAGAAGCCCTATGATTAGAGTACACAAGATCATTGCTTCATTTGGGGGAATTGGGTACATAGGTAAGGGGGGAGGAACGGTTGCAGCTATAATTGCCTGTTTACCTTGGTATTTCGCTCAGACTGGTAAGGAGATAAACTTTACTTATCAGTTCATTGCGGCTATCGGTATCACCATAGTGGGTATATGGTCATCAGGCAAAATGGATGCCATCTGGGGAAAAGATGATAAAAAAGTGGTTATTGATGAAGTGGCCGGCATGTACATCAGTTTATTGTTTTTGCCCTCCACTATACTTGTTATATTAACCGGCTTAATACTGTTCCGTTTTTTTGACATTGTAAAACCACTATACATCAAAAAAACGGAACAGCTGCCTGGGGGATGGGGAGTAATGATGGATGATGTCTTGGCTGGTATCTATGCAAACATGTTGTTGCACATAATGGTTTATTTGAACTGGATATAATGAGCACTTATATCAAAACACAAACGGCTTCCTTAATTGCTTCGGTTATAGATTTTATAGTTACGATTATTTGCAGGGAGGTATTGGGATTTTGGTATGTAGCAGCTACCATAACAGGAACGCTAGCAGGCGGAATAATTAATTTTTCATTAGGCAGGAAATGGGTTTTTAGGAAACAGGATACAAAACTTCAGATACAACTATTACGGTACTTCCTGATATGGAACGGTAACTTTTTATTGAATGTAACAGGTGTATTTATAATGACTAGTTACATGGGCATCAACTACATTATATCTAAGGTTTTTACCTCTGTTTTGTTAGGAACTACCTATAACTATCTATTACAAAAAAAATATGTTTTCAGGTAAGGTAAAGTTATTTAGTTATAGGCTTTTATGTTTAGTATGGCTTTTCTCAGGCACTAGTATTAGTGTGCTCCATGGCCAGGGAATGATAGTAAAAGGGCATGTTACGGACGTAGTTAGTAATGAGCCTTTGTCTTATGTAAATGTTTTCATACCAGGCAGTAGTATGGGTACAAGTACCGATGACAGGGGTTATTACCAGTTGCAGATAGATAGCAACGGTGGCAGTAAAATACAGTTTTCATACTTGGGTTATAAAACAGTTTGGAAAACAATAGTTGCAGCGCCATTGCAAGTATTAAACATAAAACTCGAAGCAGATGCCAAAACACTTAATGAAGTAACCATTAGGCCTGGTAAAAGAAAAAGATATAGAAACAAAGACAATCCTGCGGTAGAACTTATAAGGGCTGTTATTGCAAATAAATCCAAAAATCGTATTGAACATTATGGCTTTATAGAGTATGATCAGTATGAAAAGATGCAAATGTCCCTGATCAATTCTCCTGATAAATTTAAGCACAGCAGACTGTTCAGGAAATATACGTTTATTACCAACAATCTGGACACAACAACCATTGAAGGCAAGGCGCTGATGCCGCTTTACTTACAGGAACAGGTTGCCAAGGTTTACTACCGCAATGATCCTGAAAAGAAAAAAACATTTATAACGGGTGAAAAACAAATAACATTTGATGATTTCATAGATAATCAGGGGATGACCAAATATATTCAGCATCTATACCAGGATGTGGATATATACAAAACCAACATCGCTGTTTTAACCAATCAATTCCTAAGTCCAATAGCTGATGTAGCCCCTACTTTCTATGAATATTTTATTACCGATACCGTAATTGACAACGGACAAAAATTAGTAAAACTGTTTTTTACCCCACGTAATAAGGCTGATTTTTTGTTTCAGGGTAATCTGTATGTAACCATTGATGGAAATTTTGCTGTGCAGAAAATAGACATGCAGGTCAATAAAAAAATTAACCTTAACTGGGTAAAAGATCTACATATTATTCAGGATTTTGAAAAGCTG
>JABDEZ010000023.1 GCA_013286835.1 Bacteroidota bacterium | reverse complement strand
GAGGTGCAAAGGAAAGCCGCAATGACAAGAAGGCTTTTTATAATTGGGAAAAATATTGTCTTAAAAGGGAAAGATGACTTAAGTGACGATGATAAAATAAATACCACCATTTGACTTGCTCTTTTCTTTTTCTTCGTTGTTGTAAAAGTCTTTAAATAGGCTTCTATTCGCAGATTTTACGCTAGAAGAAAAGAAAAATAACTGCGCCATCTGGTAGTATTTATTTTATCAACGTCACTAAGATGAAAAATCGTTATTTTTACAATGAAAGATAAGATTACTTAAAAGCATTAAAATCTATCAAAAAACCTATCTATGCGTATATCTATACTTATTGCAGGCTTATTTGCCCTTACTTTTTTCAATACATCGTGTAAAAAAAACAGTAGCACAGCTAAGCCCAACACGGATGATATTGTTTATGCATCTTACAGTAAGATGGCCCCAGGCAATTACTGGATATACAATCTTTACAAGCTGGATAGCAACTACCAGGTAACCTCTGTGCAAACGGGCACCGACAGTATTTACGTGGATAAAGACACAATAATTCGTGGGAATACTTTTCACAAATACTGGCAACCTAAGACTCTTGGCGGCACAGACTATTTTTTCACTTACCTGCGCGACTCGCTGCAGTATATTGTTGACGATAAATCGAATATCTATTTCGCTTCGCAGGATTTCCATTCAGTATTTGATACCATATACCAAACCGATCCTAACCATGCTATAAGCCGGGTAGATACCCCTGCGGTAATACTGGTGCGTATGACCGACAAGGACAGTACAGAAACAACACCGGCAGGCAAATTTGTAACATCTACCCTGGAATGGGACTATGACCTGAACCAATATTTCTGGCTCTACGGGCCATCGGTACGCAGATGCAGTACCCGCTACTCGGCCGGGGTAGGTATGGTTTCGCAGGTACCACCTGCCACTTATTCTTACTCTCCCACATACTCACAAAGAAAGTTGCTGCGCTATCATGTGCAATAGGCTGAAGAAAGGCTTAAAATAGAAATGCCCCGCAACTAAAATAGTTTGCGGGGCGTTTTATGTAACAATAGTTTTACTTCAATATTTCGCGGGAGATGACTACTTTCTGTATTTCAGAAGTGCCTTCACCTATGGTGCAGAGCTTGCTGTCGCGGTAGAATTTTTCAACGGGGAAGTCTTTGGTGTAGCCGTAGCCACCAAATATCTGCACAGCATCTGTAGCTACACGTACGCTTACTTCTGATGCGTAGTACTTGGCCATAGCTGATTCTTTGGTCATTTTTTGGCCACGGTTCTTCAGGTCGGCAGCCTGGTAGATAAGCATTTCTGCTGCTTCTATCTGGGTAGCCATGTCGGCCAGCTTGAAACTGATAGCCTGGAAATTAGATATTGGCTGATCGAACTGATAGCGCTCTTTCGAATATTTAATAGATGCCTCGTAAGCGCCCTTGGCTATACCCAATGCTAATGAAGCTATAGAGATACGACCACCATCGAGCACCTTCATAGCCTGTGCGAAACCACTGCCTACCTCGCCCATACGCTGAGCATCGGATATGCGGCAATTGTCGAACACCAGCTCTGCGGTCTCTGAAGCACGCATACCCAGTTTATTTTCCTTCTTTCCTGCTGTAAAGCCGGGTGTACCCTTCTCTATTATAAAAGCAGTAACGTTATGCTTGGCACGTGGTTCGCCGGTGCGAGCCAGCACTACAGCTACATCGCCGCTAATGCCATGTGTTATCCAGTTCTTGGTACCGTTCAGCACCCAATGATCACCATCTTTAGTAGCAGTGCAGCGCATATTGCCGCTGTCGCTGCCTGTGTTGGCTTCAGTAAGTCCCCAGGCGCCTATCCACTCGGCAGTAGCAAGCTTAGGCAGGTATTTTTGTTTCTGTTCTTCGTTACCAAAGTATAGTATATGGCCGGTGCACAGCGAATTATGTGCCGCTACAGAAAGACCTATGGAGCCACAAACCTTTGCTATTTCGCTGATCACCGTGATGTATTCGAAATAACCGAGACCAGAGCCACCATATTGTGTAGGAACAAGCACGCCCATAAGGCCTAGCTCGCCCAGTTTCTTAAACACTTCCACGGGGAATTTCTGGGATTCATCCCACTCCATCATACTAGGGCGGATGTGTTTATTGGCGAAATCGCGCACCATATCAGCTATTTGCAGCTGGGTGTCGGTGAGGTTAAAATCCATATACTATATATACTTGAGGACGCAATTTTACGACAATTTTTCCTTATTATAGAAAAGCTTAAAGATTGGCTTTGGGTATTTATACTTAATTACTGCCTGCTGCAATTGTTTATATTTGCTTAATTACAAATTGATAGTGGACTTATGAAATTGCTTTGGGTTATTTTATTGTGTTTGGTGTCGTTTGGTGTGAAGGGGCAGGTTATTACTACGTGGCTTGGCGGGGGTATTGGTGGCGGGTTAGATGGTTTGGGAGACGGTTTACATAAGGATTCTGCAATAATAGTAGATCCCACTGGCATTTTTTTTGATAATAATGGTAATTTTTATTGCGCCGACCAACAAGGCCTTAGAGTACGAAAAGTAGATACATTTGAGGTTATAACATCTATCTGTGGTACGAGTATCGCAGGTTATAATGGTGATGGGGGGCTTGCGGATACTTCAAAGTTAAATGGACCTGGATCTGTTATCGCTGATTCAATTGGTAACGTATATATTGCGGATGCAAGCAATCACAGAATACGAAAAATAGATGTAACTACTGGCCTTATTTCAACCATTGCCGGTACAGGTGTACAAGGTTTTAGCGGAGATAATGGCAAAGCCGTAAATGCACAAATAAATCTTCCCGGTGACATATGTTTTGATAGCTATGGAAATTTGTTGATCTCAGATAATTCAAGAATACGTAAAGTAGATAAAGCAGGCATAATTACTACCATTGCAGGAAATGGCAGCTATGCATCTTCTGTAAATGGGGGGCTTGCAGATACTTCGGCTATTGGATCTAGTGCGGGAATATGTACTGACAATCTTAATATATATATATATATATATATATATATATCTGATGAACATAACTACAAAATATATAAAATAAATAACAATAATCTTATTACAGTAATTGCTGGCTCAGGTACAGGGTATTCATATAATGGCGACAATATGCCCGCTACCAGTGTACAAATCGCGCCAAACAGAATTCGAATTAATCCAAAGACCGGAAATTTATTTTTTGTTGACAATGATCATCCAGCGAGTAGTAGAATACGTATGATAGACAGCGCAGGAGTTGTTCACACAGTTGCAGGTAATAGCACAAATACTTATTCTGGCGATAATGGGCCTGCTACTTCAGCAGGAATTCCGTATCCAAGTGCCTTAGGTTTTGATAACTGTGGCAATTTATACATTGCCCAATTAATAGGGTTAGTATGTATACGTAAAGTAACCTTTGATACCAGTTGCCATAAACATGCACAAATGGGTGCAAATACCAGCAGTGGTATAAAAAACATTACAACAACAGATATAAAAATATACCCTAACCCAACCAATCACGTTTTGCATATTGACGTGCCCATAACTATGCAGTATAAGTTAATGAATATGGTGGGGACTGTAATGCAGCAAGGCGCATTGCAAGCCGGATGTAATAGAGTAGATGTGAAAAGGCTTGAGAGTGGTATTTATATGCTTGAGGTGAGTGATGGAATGCAGCGGATGGTAAGTAAAGTAATCAAACAATAATCACTTATTGTATCAAAATATGCGGTTTCAGTAATTCAGCATTTGTTGCTGACATCCGGCACAACTTCCGTAACTCTTCAAAATCAGTGAAATGTTTGTGGTTGCGGTATTCTAATATTTTATGGGCAGTTACCGGGCCTATGCCTTTTAAACGGACCAGGGTTGCTGAGTCGGCAGTGTTGATGTCTATTTGTGCGGGTATGGGTGTGGTGCCATCATCATTGTTATCTACGTAGCTGGATTGGGTGGTTGCGGTATCCGTATGGGTTTGCTGGAATTGCTGCCATGATTGTTGCAGGCGGGCTTGTTGCGCTTCATCGATATTGGGATGGACAAAAAAATGAAGGGTTGTCCTCACCAATAATAATACCATCAAAAGGCTGATAAGCGCAACCACGCCGTATTTCTCGTTGCGGTTGAAGGTAGTGAAGGAGCGAAGGGATTTGCGCATGGGACTATTTCTGGAGATCAATAGCTAAGATAATGGGGTTTATTCAAATTGTGCATGCCAGTAGTTCTGGCTAAAACCTTTCAGTAATATAAGCGGCTTCAGTTCTTTGATTGGGCGGATTTCTCGCTCGCTGAAGGAGCTCGTTCGAAATGACGGGTGGGGACATAAAAAGGGCGGAGATAAACCCCGCCCTACAATCGTATGTTGTTTACAATTAAAATTCTGCGTTCTTCGGTGTACGCGGGAAAGGTATTACGTCGCGGATATTGGTCATGCCGGTTACGAACTGCACTATACGCTCAAAACCGAGGCCGAAGCCTGCATGTGGTACTGTACCAAAGCGGCGGGTATCCAGGTACCAATACATTTCTTCTACCGGTATGTGCATCTGCTCCATACGGGTAACAAGGTTATCCAGGCGTTCTTCCCTTTGGCTTCCCCCTACTATCTCGCCTATGCCTGGTGCAAGTATATCCATAGCGGCAACGGTCTTGCCATCATCGTTCTGGCGCATGTAGAATGCCTTTATGTCTTTAGGATAATCGGTAACGATAACCGGTTTCTTAAAGTGCTTTTCTACCAGATAGCGTTCATGCTCGCTCTGCATATCTATGCCCCAGGATACATCGTACTTAAATTTCTTCTTTTTGTATGCCGGTGAATCAATCAGTATCTGTATAGCTTCGGTATAGGTGATGCGCTCAAACTTATTGTCGAGTACGAACTGCAATTTTTCCAGCAAGCCCATTTCGCTGCGCTCGGCCTGTGGTTTCTGTTTTTCTTCTTCAGTCAACCGTTGCTCCAGGAATTCAAGATCTTCCTTGTTGTTGGTGACCGCATAATCTATGATATAGCGGATAAAGTCTTCGGCCAGGTCCATATTGGCAGTAAGGTCGTTAAACGCTACTTCCGGCTCTATCATCCAGAATTCAGCCAGGTGACGGGCTGTGTTGGAATTTTCGGCACGGAAGGTGGGACCAAATGTATATACCTCGCTGAACGCCATAGCGCCCAGTTCAGCTTCCAGCTGACCACTTACTGTAAGGTTGGTGCTGCGGCCAAAAAAGTCTTCCTTATAGTCTATATCGCCACTCTCGGTACGCGGTGGGTTATCGAAAGGCAAGGTGGTGACACGAAATGTCTCCCCTGCCCCTTCAGCATCAGAGGCTGTAATAACCGGTGTATGCAGGTAAACGAAACCACGATCGTTAAAGAACTTATGTATAGCGAAAGACAACGCATGGCGCACACGGAACACCGCACTAAATGTATTGGTGCGGAAGCGCAGGTGTGCAATTTCGCGCAGATACTCCAGGCTAGGCTTATTCTTTAGCTGTAAAGGGAACTTTTCGGGGTCACAAGTACCTATTACCTCTACCTTATCCGCCTTTACTTCTACTGCCTGACCTTTACCCATAGAGGCTACTACAATACCCTCTATATTCATAGAAGCGCCGGCAGTAATATTCTTCAGCAAAGACTCATCAACACTGTCAAGAGTGATAACAATTTGTAAATTACCCAGGCAAGAACCATCGTTAAGGGCTATGAACTGGTTGTTGCGAAAAGAACGAACCCAACCTTTTACATTTACTGCGTACCCAATTTCAGGATTTTGCAGTATATCTTTTATACGTGTACGTTTCATGTATTATATTTCTTTTGCAGCTGTTTTAGCCATCAGCGCCTGGTAATCGTTTATACTGTGCATTAATATTTTCTTGGCCAGCCTTGCGCCCTGGAAATCCTCGATCTTCACTACTTTGTTTTCCAATCTTTTGTATTCTTCAAAAAAATGGCGCATCTCATCTATAAAATAAGATGAAAGTTCGCTGATGTCGTTTACATGGGCAACACTCATATCATTATTACATACTGCTATGAGCTTATCATCTGCTTCACCTTGATCAAGCATGCGCATTACACCTATTATTTTGGCTTCTACCAGGCAAAGGGGCTCCATTTCTATCTGCGAAAGCACCAATATATCCAGTGGGTCATTATCATCGCAGTAAGTGCGGGGTACAAAACCATAGTTGGCAGGATAATAAACGGATGAATACAGTACACGGTCCAGCTTCAGCATACCACTTTCTTTGTCCAATTCGTACTTAGCACGTGAGTTTTTAGGGATTTCAATAACTGCGGTAACTACATCAGGCACGTTATTGCCATAGCTTACAGAGTGCCAGGGGTTAAAATTCATGTTCTTTACTTTTGGTGCAAAGGTAAATGTTAAAACTGCCTGTACATAACTAATAACAGGAAAAAAGGAATTAATTTTCGACCTTATACCAGTAATGTTGCTGCAATAAAACGTCTAGTAGTACGTTGTAGCATGGAAAAAGTAGCATAAAATTAAGTTCAGGATATTTTTTTTATCCGAAATGGTTTTTTTGATACGTACCCATATCTTTGCAACCTTACGTTTTGGTGTAAACCAGTATTATCAGTTAACTAACAAATTAAAAAAACAAAAAACAAAAAAACAGAATTATGGCAGATGTAAAAACAGCCGCAGCAAGACCATCCGCTCCACAGGCTCATGCAGGTAAACCTAAGAATTCAAACAACTTCATGACCAACTTACTTGTAGTAGTGGCTTGTGTGATTGTTGGGTTTATTGTTTGGAAATTTGTTTTGGGAAGCACCAGTAACTTCTCTGACGGTGAAATGAGGTTAAAAGCTAAGAATGCCATGGGTACCATGTTCCAGGGCGGATTTGTAGTACCTATTCTTTTAGCTACATTATTGACCTTAGTCTCTTTTATTGCTGAGCGTTTTATTACAGTGTTTAAAGCAAAAGGTAAAGTTGACGGCGGCGAATTTGTACGTAAAGTACAATACCACCTGGCTAACAAAAATATAGATGCGGCTATTGCAGAATGCGACAAACAAGCAGGTTCTGTAGGTAACGTAATGCGCCAGGGCTTGGTTAAGTATCGTGAAATGACCAACAACAACGAACTGAGCACAGACCAAAAATTAATGAACATACAGAAAGAAGTAGAAGAAGCAACAGCGCTTGAGTTGCCTATGCTTGAAAAGAACCTTGTATTCCTTTCTACTATCGCATCTTGCGCTACCCTATTGGGTCTGTTCGGTACGGTAATGGGTATGATCCGTGCGTTCTCGGCAATGAACCAGGCAGGTGCACCAGATGCAGCTTCACTGGCAGGTGGTATCTCTGAAGCGTTGATCAACACAGCGTTAGGTATCAGCACATCATTCCTGGCTATCGTATTTTATAACTTCTTTACAACTATTATTGATGGTATTACCTTCGGTATAGATGAAAGTGGTTTCACTCTTACACAGAGCTTTGCTGCTAACTATAAGTAATAATTATCCGGCCGGAAGAAAAGGTGAAAAAGATTTTGTGGAAAATTGACGGTTTTGCATCTTATTAGTAACAGTAGAAAATAATATTTAATGGCTCACGCAAGCTTACCACGCAAAAGTACCAACGTTGACATGACAGCCATGTGCGATGTTGCGTTCTTGCTGCTGACATTCTTCATGTTGGCAACAAAGTTTAAACCTGATGAACCGGTTGAAGTAAGAACACCGGCATCTATCCAGGAAATTCCATTGCCCGACGTAGATGTGATGCTGCTTACTATTGATCTTAAGGGAAGGGTTTTCTTTGCTATCGACAACAAAAACATGCGTAAATCGCTTATTGAGAACATCGATCAGTACAAAAACCTAGGCCTCACAGAAGCCGAAAAGAATTCCTTTGCAATAGGTTCATCTGTAGGTGTACCATTCAACCAGTTGAAATCTTACCTGGATGCACCGCCAGACGAGGCGGCCAAATACAGCGCTAATGCAACGGGCATACCTGTAGATACGTCTGTGGACAACCCCAATAACGAGTTGGCTGCATGGATAAGAAGTGCAAGGAACACCAATCCTAAACTTCGTATCTGTATAAAGGCTGACGGCGACGCTTCTTATCCATCTGTACAGAAAGTGATCAAAACACTGGAAGGCTGGAAGATATTCAAGTTCAACCTGATCACCAGCCTGAAGGCGGTACCTGTAGGTTCTGCAGCTTATATACAGGCGCAGGCGGCGGCAGAGAAAAAACAATAATTTAAACACCTTGCTTTGCCTGTTATTCAAGTACAGGCAAAGCGGTTGTAATATATTAGTAACTAAAAAAAGCTTTTTACCATGGCAGAAATGGATACCTCGAGTGGCGGGGGGCATAAGAAAGGCCCCGGCGTCAAAAAGGGGAAAAAATTATCTACAAGAATTGACCTTACTCCAATGGTGGATCTTGGGTTCCTGCTTATCACCTTCTTCATGTTTACCACTACAATGGCTAAACCGAAGACCATGGAGATAAACATGCCTTACAAAGATCCGAACATGAAAGTAGAGGATCAGAGCAAGGTAAAGGAAAGTACTGCACTAACCATATTGCTGAGCAAGAACCACCGCGTTTATTATTACGAAGGTATTGGCAGCGACCCTAATAACCCACCTAAACTGGAGGCTACCACTTTTAGGGAAAAAGGTGGTATAAGGGACGAGATCATAGCGAAAGAAGCAAAGGTGGATGCAATGAAACGTGCAGGGCAGCTTGGACCTAAAGATCAGACCACAATACTTATTAAACCTGATACCACCAGTACCTATGATGACCTGGTGAACATACTGGATGAAATGAGCATCAATGCCGTAAAAACTTACGCTATTGTTGACATATCTGGCCAGGACCAGGAATTCATACACCTGACAGAACAGGCTAATGGCGGCAAGTAAGCCACTGCAGCCTATATTCAGAAATTAAAAAAACATTAAAATGGATATTAATAAAATTTTAAACAGTGACTATCTCGACATCCTGTTCGAGGGCCGTAACAAACAGTACGGTGGGTACGATCTGCGCAAAAAATATCCGAACCGCATGCGTAATGCCGCGCTTACCACAATAGGTATCGTTTCGTTGATCATCGTGGTGCCGTTGATAGTGAGCGCTATTAAACCTAAGGAGTCATCAAAACCGCCTGTAGTAATGACACAGGTAACCTTAGCAGAACCACCACCGGTGGACCCAAAGAAGCCACCGCCACCACCACCACCTTCTGAGCCGCCACCACCCGTAAAACCAACGGTGAAATTTACCCCACCGGTGATAGAAAAGGACAAGGAAGTGAAGGAGGATGAAAAACCACCGGAGCAGACTGAAATGAAGGATGCTGCCGCAGGTATTAAGACCGAGCAAGGTGATGTAAACGGTATAGACCCAGGTATTGTGGACAAGCCCGGTACAGGAACCGGTGTTGTTGCAGCGCCGCCGCCGCCGCAGATATTCACTTATGTGGAGCAAATGCCGGTACCTTCTGTTGACCTTAACTCTTACCTGAGTAAGAACCTTAAATACCCTGAACAGGCCCGCTCTAATAATATAGAAGGCAGGGTTGTACTGAAGTTCGTAGTAAATGAGGATGGTACAGTATCTGGTATAACTGTAGTACGTGGTATAGGTAATGGTTGCGATGAAGAAGCAAAACGTGTACTTGCTGCAATGCCAGCCTGGAAACCAGGTAAGCAAAATGGCCGCGCAGTGAAGGTTTACTTCACACTACCTATTGTTTTCAAACTTGAGTAATTCAATTTACTTTTATAATATCTAAGGCTATCCGTTACGGGTAGCCTTTTTTATAAACATAACTTTAAGCAACAGGTATATACAACGTACTGTATAACCTATTACTTTTGCCGGTGTTTATATAATAAGGACACTTTAACTTAAATCAACTTAAATGAAAAATGTTTCTGTAGTACTCAGTACGCTATCATTAATTGGCGTATTAATATTGTTTGGCCTGTATATGAACCAAAACAAGAGCGGAGGCAGCAAAGCCAATATGTCATCGGCCGGTGGTGCAAATCTGAAAATAGCATTTGTAAACATAGACAGCCTGGAAGCACATTCTGATGTGCTGAAAGCAAAAAATGAGCAGTTCAAAAAGAAACAGGAAGATATGAACACCGAACTGCAACGCTCTTACCAGCAGATGCAGAACGAACAAATGGAACTGCAAAAAAAGGCACAGGCTAATGCACTTACCCAGGCAGAAGGTGAAGCAGCCCAGAAACACCTGGCCCAAATGCAGCAAAGCCTGGAAAGCCGCAAAGAAGCGCTTACTGACCAGTTGATGAAGGAACAAGAAGATTTCAGCAAGGATATAAAACACAGGCTGGATCTATTCCTGGAAAACTATAATAAAGACAAGCATTACGACTATATCATGTCTTACACAGATGCAGGATCGGGAAGAACCATATTATATGCCGCCAAGCAGTTCGACATTACAGACGATGTAATAAAGGGCATGAACAGTATGCCGGTGAACACTGGCGACCAGAAAAAATAACGAATACCAAACACTCCCTGACTTGGAAAACAAGACCGCTTTTCATCGTTCGCTGACCCTGCTGGATGGGGCGCTATTGGTAATAGGCTCTATGATAGGGTCAGGAATATTTATTGTAAGCGCCGATATAGCCCGCAATGTGGGCAGCGCTGGTTGGCTGATAGTGGTATGGCTTTTATCGGGCTTTATAACACTTGCTGCAGCGCTTAGTTATGGCGAATTGAGTGGCATGTTTCCTCAAGCAGGGGGCCAGTATGTATATCTTAGAGAAGCATTCGGTAAACGCTTTGGTTTTTTGTATGGATGGTCTTTTTTTGCAGTAATACAAACAGGTACTATTGCCGCAGTAGGTGTGGCCTTTGCCAAATTTGCGTCTTATCTTTTACCCGTCCTGGGCGAGGATAATATATTGGTTGCCGCAGGCAGCTTTCATATCTCGGCTGCGCAAATACTGTCCATCTCCATTATTGTATTGCTTACCTGGATCAATACGCAAGGTGTGGAAAGCGGCAAATGGATACAGTTCTTTTTTACTTTTGCCAAGATAGCTGCATTGCTTTCTCTTGCGGTTTGTGGCTTTATGTTCATCAGAGACCATAACGTATGGAATGACAACTGGACCATGGGATGGATGGCCAAAACCATACAAACACAGGGCGGCGCAATAAAGCATGAAACACTGAACCCAGCCGGGCTTACCATTGCAATATGCCTGGCTATGGTGGGTGCTTTGTTTAGCAGTGATGCATGGAATAACGTGACCTTTATAGCCGGAGAAATAAAAAAACCGGAACGTAACATAGGCCTTAGCCTTTTCATAGGCACGTTTACCGTTACCATACTTTACATTTCTGTAAACCTGATGTACGTGAATGTACTTAGCGTGAGCGAAATTGCCAATGCACCGCACGACCGCGTTGCTATTGCTGCTGCCTTAAAAATATTCGGGGGTATTGGTACAACCATTATTGCGCTGATGATCATGGTTTCTACATTTGGCTGCAATAACGGTCTTATACTATCGGGTGCCCGTGTATATTATACCATGGCCAATGATGGATTATTCCTGCCAGCTGCAAAAAAACTAAATAAGAAAGGTGTACCTGTAACTGCACTATGGATGCAATGTGCATGGGCCTCCATACTCTGCCTGAGCGGACATTACGGAGACCTGCTGGATTATATTGTATTCGTGGTACTGATATTCTATATCCTTACCATAGGCGGCATATTTGTATTGCGTAAAAAACTACCAGATCACCCACGCCCTTATAAGGCATTTGGATACCCTGTGATACCTATGCTATATATAGCCCTGGCCACATTTATTTGCATAGTATTGCTTGCATACAAACGGGAAAACTCGTTGGCGGGACTCATCATAGTACTGGCAGGGTTACCCATTTACTATTTTATAGAAAAGAGAAGTAAAGAGAAGAATGACTAAAAATGCACTAACCAGCCTGTTTAAAGATATGGACCGCCTGCACGTTGTAGTGGTAGGCGATGTGATGCTGGACAATTATTGGTGGGGAGATGTGGAACGTGTGTCGCCGGAAGCACCTGTGCCTGTTGTAGCCTTGAAAAAAAGGGAAAGCAGGCTGGGAGGTGCAGCAAATGTAGCACTGAACTGTAAGGCGCTGGGTGCCAAAGTAACCCTGGCCACAGTGGTGGGCAACGATACCGATGGACAATTACTGACCCGCTTGGCAAATGATGCAGGAATAGATACCGACCTGCTGATGTACAGCCAGCAAAGACATACCACTACCAAGACCCGTATAATAAGCCGTAACCAGCAAATGATGCGGCTGGACGATGAAACGAGCGAAGACCTGTATACTGAAGAGGAACATCCCTTTATAGATCTTGTACTGCGTTTTCTGCAACGTGTAAAACCTGATGTGCTGATATTTGAAGATTACAATAAAGGTGTGCTGAAGCAAAACGTGATTGATAAGATAACTGCGCACTGTTGTGAAATAGGCATTGTGATAGCTGTGGACCCTAAGACCAAAAACTTTTTAGCCTACAAAAATGTGACGATATTTAAGCCGAACCTGAAGGAGGTGCGTGAAGGGCTCTTTATGGATGTAGCCGTAACTGAACAAGACCTGGGTACTGTGCATAAAAAACTCCAGACTGCGCTGCATCACAATATTACTTTCATCACCCTTTCAGAGAAAGGTGTTTTCTATACAGACGAAAACGGGAGCCATATTATCCCCTCTCACATCAGGAGCATATCAGACGTATCTGGCGCAGGAGACACTGTAATAGCCACAGCAAGCCTTGTATATACCATAACCAAAGATGCCGCCCTTATGGCCGAAATATCGAACATAGCAGGTGGGTTGGTATGTGAGCAAGTGGGGGTGGTACCTATTGACAAACAATTACTGCTTGATGAATGCGACAGATTGCTGGTGTCCAATGAATAATCTACTTTAACATCATTAATCTAAACTAAAAGGAAGAGCGCGCTGCTGATGCAACGCGCTCTTCTTTTTACAACAAATACTATAAACTATATATGAATATCAAATGTGCCACCCTGAATAAAATTAGAGTTTGAAGATGATACAGCACTAAAGGTACCTACATAGTGATTGGCAGTGTATGTAGTAATAATAATGTTTCCCGAGCTGCCTTGAGTAGGGGCTATACCCAAAACATAAATAAGCCTTCCTGTAGTACTGCCACTACTAATTGGATAAGTTGCTGCGCCTGTAAATGGAATCATTATTAACTCAACCGACTGAGTTGAAGACCCGGAGCCAGAACTCCCCATGATGATTGACTCTTTGGTTGCAGAATCGTATATTATCTGTATGGTAGATACATCTGCGGTCCATGATGTACCATTTATTGTAGCTGTAAACGTACCACTTGTAGCCGTATAAGTAGCTGTTCCTGTTCCTGGTGCCGGGCCAACCGGTGTAGTAGTGGTATCTTTTTTAGTAGTATCATTTTTAACAATGGTAGTCCCGCCGTTTGCCGGATTGGCATTATAATCGCCACTGGAGCATGAAGCAAAAGCAATACATACACAAACTGCAAAAAGAACTGATAGAATATTTTTCATGTAAAAAAATTGTATTGCTAAAGATAGAAAGTTTAATCAACATTTCAAACGCTTTCGTAAAAAACCAGGTCCCACTTTATGCGTCCTTTGCCTGTAAGTTCAGTTCGGTCATTTGTTTGTCATCGATAGCAGACGGGGCATCCAACATTACATCGCGGCCCGCATTATTTTTAGGGAAGGCTATAAAATCGCGTATGGTTTCTTGCCCCCCCAATAGTGCGCACAGGCGATCAAAGCCAAACGCTATACCACCATGTGGCGGTGCACCATATTCAAAGGCGCCCATGAGGAAACCAAATTTTTCGTTTGCTTCTTCTTTATCCATACCCAGAGCCGCAAACATTTTTTCCTGCAAATCGCGCTGGAATATACGTATGCTCCCCCCTCCTATTTCAGTGCCGTTCAATACTATATCGTAAGCATTAGCCTTTATTTCACCATACCTGCTCCTGTCATCCATTAGTGCTATTTGTTCTGGCTTAGGAGAAGTGAATGGGTGGTGACGAGCTACCCAGCGATCGTCTTCTTCATCATATTCAAACAATGGAAAGTCAATTACCCATAGTGGCTTATAATTGTCCGGGTTGCGCAAACCCAACCTATTTCCCATTTCCAGTCGTAATTCGCTCATTGCTTTGCGGGTACGCGTTTCGGCACCCGCCAATATGAGTATAAGATCGCCTGGTTTTGCATTGCAAAATCCGGCCAGGCTCTTCAGTTGTTCTTCAGTAAAAAATTTGTCAACACTACTTTTGTAAGTGCCATCCGCATTGCACTTTACATTCACTATGCCACTCATACCAATCTGCGGGCGTTTCACCCATTCCACCAGTTCATCTATCTGTTTACGGGTATATTCACTGGCACCAGGTACACTTATGGCAACTATGGTTTCTGCATCGCTAAAAACTTTAAAATCTACACTGTTCAGTACATCGCAATACACTTTGTTCAAAGCCTTTACATTGCTGATCTTCATTTCAAAGCGAATATCAGGCTTGTCATTTCCATAGTTCCACATAGCATCATCAAAGGTCATTCGCGGGAATTCTTCTTTTATATCAACCCCCTTTACATCTTTAAACACATGCTTAAATAAACCTTCAAATGTATTCAATATATCTTCCTGCTCCACGAAGCTCATTTCACAATCTATCTGCGTAAATTCAGGCTGACGATCGGCACGAAGATCTTCATCCCTGAAACATTTAACCACCTGGTAGTAGCGGTCGTAACCACTTACCATTAGTAATTGTTTAAAGGTCTGCGGGCTTTGCGGCAGCGCATAAAACTGGCCCTGGTTCATACGGGAGGGCACTACGAAATCCCGTGCGCCTTCAGGGGTACTTTTTATAAGAAAAGGAGTTTCTATATCCCAAAAACCAAGTGTATCCAGGTAGTTCCTTACAGAACGATTCACTTTATAACGTAATTCCAGGTTTTTACGAAGCACAGGGCGGCGCAAATCGAGGTACCGGTACTTCATACGCAGTTCATCGCCACCATCTGTATCATCTTCTATAGTAAATGGCGGCGTAGCAGCACTATTCATTATAGTAAAATCGGTTACTTCAATTTCTATATCTCCGGTAGTCAGTTTTGGGTTTTTATTGCTCCGTTCTACTACTTTGCCTTTCACCTGCAAAATAAACTCACGTCCTAATGGTGTCTTATCCAGCCGGGCATTCAGCATTTCATTAAAATACAGTTGCGTGATGCCATACCTGTCGCGCAAGTCGGTGAACGTAATGCTTCCGAATTTCCTGATAGTTTGCACCCAGCCCGCCATTGTAACGGTTGTGCCCACATGCTGCATACTCAGCTCTCCACACGTATGTGTACGATACATAAAAAATGAATTAAAAACGCTGCAAGATAAGGTGAATGGTTGATTGTTGCCCATTAACCGGAAACTACAGTTAAATTAAAAAGGCCATTTTAATGATCGCTCATTAAAATGGCCATACTATTTATTCTATATTTTAAGATTTTGGTACAAACTGGGTCATACCCATATTCCAAAATAGGAATGCCCACTTGTCGGCCTGCTCCTGTATGATCTGTGCAGTAGATTTGCCAGCGCCATGCCCTGCTTTTGTTTCTATATTAATAAGTACAGGATTCTGACAACCTTGACTTGCCTGCAAAGTGGCTGCAAATTTAAATGAATGTGCAGGTACTACCCTATCGTCATGATCTCCGGTTGTTATTAGTGTGCTGGGATAACAAGTACCATTGTTCTTGATGTTGTGCAATGGCGAGTAGTTTTTCAGATAAAGGAACATATCCTGGCTCTCTTCTGCTGTGCCATAATCTGATGCCCAGCCAGCGCCTGCTGTAAACTTATTGTACCTAAGCATATCTAATACACCAACAGATGGAAAACACACCTGGAAAAGATCGGGGCGCTGTGTCATACAAGCACCAACCAAGAGCCCACCATTAGAACCACCTGCTATAGCCAAACGACTTGGTGAAGTATATTTTTCTTTTATCAGGTATTCTGCAGCAGCAATAAAGTCATCAAATACATTTTGTTTGTGCATTTTGATGCCAGCCTTATGCCATGCTTCCCCATATTCACCGCCACCGCGTAGGTTGGCCACAGCATAAACACCACCATTTTCCAGAAACACCATATTACTCATGCTAAAAGACGGGGTAAGATTAATGTTAAACCCTCCGTATCCGTATAAAAGCACAGGATTACGTCCATCCAGTACTGTGCCCTTTTTACAGGTTATGGTAAGCGGTATTTCTGTACCGTCTTTAGATTTATAGGTAACCTGTTTTGATTCATACAGAAACATGTCCAGGCTTATGTTCGTTTTCTTAAATATGTGTGGTTCATGCTCTGAAAACGAATATTTATAAATAGTAGGTGGTTGAAGATAAGATGAGAACACATAATAAGCAGCATCGTCATCCATTTTACCACTCAATCCAGTTATGGTACCTACTCCAAACTGTTTTACTGGTTCTTCTATCTTGCCATCCAGTGCAAACCTTATAACAACTGAAGAACCTTGAGTAAGGTAATGTGCAAAAAGTTTGTGCCCAAATGTTGTTACAGACAAGGGTTCTCTAGTCTCCCTTATCAACTCCTTCCAGTTTGCCAGCGCCGGTGAGCTGGCATCAACCACCATAAGCCTGTGGTTAGGCGCATTCAAACTGGTTACTATATATAATTTGCCATTTTCAGCATATACTACTTCATGCTCATTATCGTAACCAGTAACAATAGGAACTACGGGTGCATTCTTTTTGGTAAGATCTTTCATATACAATTCATTTCCATATGTGCTGTTTGCCGCTGAAATGACGAGGTACTTCTGATCTTCTGTTACTGTACCACCAATATAGCGCCTTGGCATTTCGCTACCACCAAATATGAGCATGTCTGACTTCTGTAGAGTTCCAAGTTTGTGGTAAAACAATTTATGATATTGTGTAATGCCTGCTAACTGGCTGCCCTCTGTAGGTTTATCGTACTTGCTGTAATAAAATCCCTCGTTATTGTGCCATGAAATACCGCTGAACTTCACATCAAATAACGTGTCTTCAATTTTATTTTTAGTGGTAGTATTTATAATGATCACTTTTCTCCAGTCACTGCCACCTTCTGATATCTGGTAAGCTGCGAGAGAGCCGTCTTTACTGAAATCTATACCACCAAGAGATGTGGTGCCATCTTTTGAAAAAGTATTAGGATCAAGAAATACTTCCGGCTTCCCATCATCACCTTGCTGGCGGTAAAGTACAGACTGATTCTGTAAGCCGTTGTTTTTATAATAGTAAGTATATGCGCCTTCTTTAAAAGGAGAAGAATACTTTTCGTAGTTCCACAAACTGGTGAGCCTATTTTTAAGTGCGTCACGGTATGGTATAGCTGCAAGATAATTTTGGGTAAGCTTATTCTGCGTAACAACCCAATCTTTGGTATCTTCTGCACGGTCATTTTCGAGCCACCTATAGGGGTCTGCTACAGGATGCAGAAAATAACTGTCAACCTGGTTTACGGTTTTGGTTTCAGGATACGTACCCGTAAATAACCATGGAGATTGTGCTGATGCCATTAAACTAAAGAACAATAAAGTGAAAGATGCCGATAAAGTTTTCATTTTTACATTGATATTGGAGTTGCTAAAATAAGTATTTTATTCAACAGGGCTGTATAAGGCTTTCCAGGCTATACTTATAGGCAAGCAGAACTTCCTATATTGTGTAAAAAACACAATTGGCATTGTATATGTTATGTTTAACAGAATCTTCCATACAATACAAATAAAGGAAGGTATTTTTGTAGAAGCCTTAAATTAACGTATTTACTGAAACGCTTTTTAAATATAATAAGAAATACGATCCTCATAATTGTGGGGCTGTTGGTGCTAGTGTCTGTACTGGTGAATATGACACTGGTGCAAAACTTTGTGGCCCGTAAGGTAACAGAAGCTTTATCGCATAAGTTAAAGACTACCGTTTCGCTCAATCATGTACGCATAGATTTTTTGAACAGCCTGGTATTGCAGGGGCTTTTTATTGAGGGGCACGAACACGATACCATTTTATATGCAGGCGAAGTAAAGTTGAAGGTAACCGACTGGTTTATACTGCGTAGTGAAAGGCCTGTGATACAAAATGTAGAACTGCACAATGCATATGTGCATATGTACAGGACAGCGACCAGCAAGGTTTGGAACTATGATTTTATAGCCGATGCCTTTGCAGGTAAAAAGACACCTGAAAAAAAATCGCAGAGCCAGCTAGATTTTGATCTAAAGGATGTGGACCTGGAGCAGGTGCGGTTTCATATGGATGATGCCTGGGGCGGAGAAGATATGGATTTTGACATCGGCAGCCTTACACTGGATGTAAAAACACTTGATTTTAAGCAAAAGATATGTGCAGCCAACACATTGAAGGTTGACAATACCTCGATAATACTGAATGAGTATGTAGCCGGCAAGCCGAGGAACCCAAACAGAAAAATGTCCCCACCGATCGATACTACACCTTTCAATCCCGATAAATGGAAATTTAGCGTAAATAAAATATCGCTGGCGCATACCATTTTTGGATTGACCGGTAGCACTACCATACCCGTAGCCAATGAGTTTGATCCTGACCATCTTTATATAAAAGGGATAAATATAGAAGCCAGCCGTGTAAATATTATTGGTGATACCATACATGGCAATATTGATAATCTTACCGCTATTGAGCGATGCGGCATAGTGATAAAAAAAATGAAGGCGAAAGTAACTGTTTCTCCCAATGCATCCATCTGCGACAACCTGTATATGGAGACCAACAACAGCAAGCTGCACCACTACTACGCAATGCTGTACCAACGTTTCCCCGACTTCCTTGATTATATAGACAAGGTGGTGATGGTGATAAAAGTAAAAGATGCCTCTGTTGACCCTAAGGACATTGCTTACTTTGCGCCGCAGCTGCGCAGGCTACAGCTATACCAGATGCAGGTAACCGGCAATGCAAAGGGCACTGTGGCAGACCTTACCGGACAGAACCTGAATGTGACCGATGGTTATGCAACCATAAAGGGCGACTTGCATATGAAGGGGTTGCCAGACATCAACAAAACCTTCATCAGTTACACTAATGGTGAGATCATGACAACGGGGGCAAGCATTATGAAATATGCACCCGGTGTGAAAGACAATGGATATGTTGCACTTAACAGGATACTATATGCCTATTACAAAGGAAGTTATACAGGTTACATAGAAAATTTTGCGGTGAATGGTATGCTGAAGACCAACCTCGGTACCATATATCCCAACATTAAAATGCAGACGCCCGGTTTCACCAGCGATAATATTGTGTATTCCGGTACCATAACGGGCGATGCTGTAGATATTGGAACATTATTTACCCAACCCGACCTGGGAGCTATAACATTTAAAGCCAACGTGAGCGGAAAAGCTTTTGACCCCCTACACGCCAGCGCCGATATAGACGCGACTGTTAACCATCTTTATCTGAAGGGTTATAACTATCAGAATATATACGCACACGGCACACTGGCCCGCAGGAAATTTACAGGAAATTTGTTGCTTAACGACCCTAACCTGGTTGCCGCATTTTACGGAAGCCTAGACTTTAGTACAGATGTTGCCAGCGTTAACGCTACGGCCAATCTGCTAAAAAGCAACTTTAATGCACTGCACCTAACCAAGGATACTGTGTTGGCTGTAGCCGATCTTAACCTGAATTTCAGCGGTAGCAACATAGATAACTTTACTGGCTTTGCCAAGCTGTATAACCTGGATATAAAAAGGAACCAGCACCGGCTGAACCTTGATTCTATTTACATAAACAGCACACAAGCCAACAACAGCAAGACCCTTACCGTACAAAGTAATGACGTGACTGCCAGCATAACCGGCCAATATCAGCTAAGCGAACTCCCATATTCGGTACAGTATTACTTTTCAAAGTACATACCCAATTATATAAAAGTACCGGTAAAGAATGCGCCTGAGCAGAACCTGGTCTTTAATGTTACTACCACAGGCATAGATAGCCTGTTAGGAGTGCTTACTCCTTTTTTCCGTGGCTTTGATAATTCGGTGGTCAGTGGCTCACTGAATACGAGGGATCAGAAACTTACACTACGCGCGAAGGTACCAAACGGGACTATTGGCAATTTTCACCTGAATAATGTGAATATAAACGGTGACGGCAACCTGAGCCTGATAGAAGTGAATACAAGCGTGGATAATGTATCCATTGGCGATAGCAGCATTAACGGATCGCTTGGGATAACCGCAACATTGGGTAATGACTCTTTAAACTTTAATATTGCCACTGTAACCCCCGATGCTAATAGCTCTGTTACCCTGAACGGACAAATACTTGCCCGGCACGATTCATTATTTATGAACCTGCTGCCATCGCAGTTTTTTATAAGCCAGGCGAAATGGAACATAGCCGGCGCTACACGCGTGGTCTATTCAGACAAGTACCTTTCTATACAAGGACTGTCGCTACAGTCGGGGATACAAAAGATCACCGTTAACTCATCAGCCGACAACGCCCAGAGCATTGCTATAAATACAGAACATGTGGATCTTGGACAAATAGGTACTTTGGCAGGTATTGGGGCATACCAACCCGATGGAAGACTGGACGGGAGCATTACCATCAGCAACTTATTTAAAGATCTGCAGGTATCCTCTAACCTGAAAGCTACAGGTGTTCAGTTTGGCACGGACACTATAGGGAATGTAGTATTTATAGGCAACTATAACCGGGATAAAAAGCTCATTACCCTCGATCCGCAAACCGGCATATATAAAGGCAATTCTACTCTTGTGGTGTCGGGCAACATGTCGTTTGACAGTACCAACCAACAAATACTGGATGGGAAAATACAATTTAACAATGCCCCTGTTGTATGGACCTCGCCTTTCTTGCTAGGCTTTATGAGCCACTTGCAAGGCACTATGAATGGCACAGTAAATATAGCCGGCACATCAGACGCGCCAGAAATAAGCGGCACTGTAGCTGTTGCTGATGCATCAACACGTATCGATTTTATTGGCACTACTTACACCATACCATCTGCAAAGGTTGTTTTTACCAACAACAGGATAGAACTGGGGCAGGTGACGTTATACGATGAATTTAAAAACACGGCACTCCTAACCGGGCACTTCTCGCACCAGGATTTTAAAAACATGCGTATGCGGCTTGTGATGAAGACCAGCAAATTTGAAGCCTTTAACCTGCACGATTACGAAAACCAATATTTTTATGGGAACCTGATTTGCGGTGTGGATTCACTCATCATAGCAGGGCCATTCAATAATATAGACATACGCGTGGTGAACGGTGTACCCGCTGCAAAATCGCATATATACCTGCCGTTGAGCAACAGTACTGACGTAGGTACTTACAGCTATGTGTCATTCAAGACATACGGCAAAAACCAGGAAAAGATAAAATATAAAAGCAAGGATAAAATAAACATAAGCATTGACGGCAACCTGAACAACCTTGCCGAGCTGACAATGGTAATGGACCCAGCAACAGGTGATGCTATAAGTGCAAAAGGAACAGGCCATATACAACTACAAATACCATCCAACAACGACATACGTATGTTTGGCACATACAACATTGACGAAGGTGATTATGCATTTACCTTCAGGCAGGTAGCTATACATAGAAGGTTTACCCTGAACAGCGCCAGCACTATACAGTTCAATGGCCCAATAACACAAACCAGTATGAATGTAGATGCCACCTTCAGCACAAAAACACGCCTGTACGACCTGCTGAGCGATGCTGAAAAAGCAACGGGCTTCTTATCGCCCAGCGAAATAGCTGATGCGCAAACACCACAGGAAGTAGATGTGCTGCTGCACATGAACGGAACACTCAGAGACCCCAAGCTCACTTTTAATATAGACCTGCCGGACAAAAGATCTGTAGGCACTTATGCTTATACTAAACTACAACGCCTAAACCAGGACGACCAGCAATTGTTTGACCAGGTAGCATCGTTATTGCTAGTGTACGACTTTATACCACCTGAAGGCGTGGGCGGCACTATAGCCCGTACGGGAGCAGTAAATAACATCAGCCAGATCGTATCGTCAACAGCATCCAGCCAACTTACTAACCTGGTCAATAAAATAACGGGGAATAATGATGTATCGATAGACCTGCGCTATCAAAACTACAACCTGGCCGACCCATCCATTACCGGAGCAGGCATAAACAGAAACCAGGTAAGTGTGAACCTCAGAAAAAATTACCTCAACGACAGATTGGTAGTAGAAGTGGGCAGTACATCAGACTGGGGGAAGCCGGCAAGCACCAGTGCAAACTCCAACTTTAACGTAGCCGGTGACTTTAGGGTGCAGTACCTGCTGACCCAGGGAGGGGCATTACGTGCAAACGTGTTTCGTACCAGTGATTATGATGTAACTCTTGACAGGAATATAAACAGGGCTGGTGTGGGTATGTCCTGGAGAAAGACATTTGACGGCCTTGGCCAGTTTTTCCACAGCGAAAAGTATGAAGAAAAGCTGCTTAAAAAGCAACCGGTAATGGTACCTGATACTACAAGCTTAAAGAAAATGGGAACGAATTAATGCTATCGCCTGCCTATTTCTTTAAAATAACCTTCCAGTGTTCCTGCAATAGCATCCCAATCAAACTTTTGACGTATTACAGCGATGCCCTTTGTACCTACCGACTTCCTCATTTTTGCTGAGTTCAATAATTCTATCACGCTATTGGCAAATGCTTCAGGTTCGCGCTGCATAATGGCACCTTCGCCACTTTCTATGCCAAGACCTTTAAAACCGATGTGTGAACATACCACGGGTACACCCATAGCCATGGCCTCCAGTACTTTATTCTGCGTACCTGCTCCAAAACGGAGAGGAGCTACCACAACACTTGCTGTATTGTAAGTAGCAGCCAAGTCTTTAATGAAGCCAGTAACCGTTACATGCTCACCTGCCAGTTCAGTAACCTTAGCTACCGGCCGTTGCCCAGCTATCACAAATTGTACTTTAGGAAACTTTTTCCGTATGATGGGCAATACTTGTTCTGTAAAATAGACCACAGCATCCACGTTGGGTGCATAGTCCATATTACCGGTAAAAAGTATGATGTCGTTATGTTCGTAATCGTGATCCTTTGCGGCAAATGTAGTAAGATCTACCCCGTTAGGCAGTAACTTCAGATTGGCTTCAGGATGAGCTTGTTTCAGATACTCCAGATCTTCCTGCGAGCATACCAGGTTCAGATCGTAGTCATTCAATACCGATTCGTACTTCAACACCCTTTTCTGTTCTATGCTTTCGAAAATACGTGTAGCAAGACCGCGTTTTATCAGCTTGCGCCGCTCCCAGTATAAAGAGAAAGCATCGGGCAGATCTAATATACGGGGGATCGTTTTGTTTTGTGAAAGGTAGGGCGACATACGCAGGTGCTGCACGTGTACAGCATCAAATTTATGCCTGCTCATCAGCTCAGCTAATTGCTGCTTCATCTCACCGCTCTGGAAATATAATACTTGTATCGGTTTATCATCCCACGCACCTGCCAGACAATTAACAGCCGATTTCCACTTGGGTAAGTGTACAAGGTGTACTTCTTTAAAGTACTCTTCCAGCTTTGCCTTGTACTGTAGCTCTTCGGGCGATTGCGTAAATGTAAGCAGGTATAGCTCATGCTTACCCGCCAGCCTTTTTGCAAGGTTGAAAATCTTCAGTTTGTCGCCACGATATGGCGGATAAGGTATGCGGTTGGCTAAGAAAAGTATCTTCAAACGGGAAGCGCTTTATCAGGAACTTATTTTAATATTTCGTGGCCCAGCTTATCGCGCTTGGTTTCCAAGTAAAATGCATTGTGTACGTTGGGCACTATTTCTATAGGCACGTTTTCCACAATATTCAGCCCATAACCATTCAGCCCTGCGCGTTTACGCGGGTTATTGGTCATAAGCCTTATGTTCTTAATGCCCAGGTAACGTAATATCTGCGCACCCACACCATAATCGCGCTGGTCGTTCTTAAAGCCCAGGGCCAGGTTGGCCTCCACAGTATCCTTGCCTTCTTCCTGCAGCTTATAAGCCTTCAGTTTGTTGATAAGACCTATACCACGCCCTTCCTGGTTCATATACAGCACTACTCCTTTACCTTCATGTTCCACCATTTCCATAGCCCTTTGCAGTTGTTCACCGCAATCGCAACGTAAAGAATGCAATATATCTCCGGTGAAGCAAGAGCTGTGTACGCGCACCAGCACAGGCTCGTCTTTTTCCCATTCGCCTTTTATCAGCGCCAGGTGATTTTCGCCAGTATTAGTCTGTTTGAAGGCTACCAGTTTAAAATCACCATGAATAGTTGGCATATCCACCCTTACTATTTCTTCTATCAGGCTTTCGTTCATGAGCCTGTAGGCAATCAGGTCTTTTATGGAAATGATCTTGAGGTCAAACTTCTTGGCTATTTCCATCAACTGTGGCAAGCGGGCCATAGTACCATCATCGTTCATGATCTCTACCAGTACCCCTGCAGGTTCAAAACCAGCCATACGGGCCAGATCAACGGTAGCCTCTGTATGCCCTACCCTGCGCAATACCCCTTCGTTACGTGCACGTAACGGGAATATATGGCCCGGGCGGCCCAAATCTTCAGGTTTGGTATTGGGATCTATGAGCGCCTGTACTGTTTTTGCGCGGTCCTGCGCAGATATACCTGTAGTACACCCGTTACCTATGAGGTCTATAGACACTGTAAATGGCGTTTGGTGCAAAACTGTATTGTTCTGTACCATGAGGCTCAACTTCAGTTCATCGCATCTTTCTTCTGTAAGCGGTGCGCATATGAGCCCACGGCCATGTTTAGACATGAAATTTATGATCTCAGGGGTTACATTCCTGGCTGCAGTTACAAAATCGCCTTCATTTTCCCTGTCTTCGTCGTCAACAACAATTAATAATTTCCCGGCTTTCAAATCTTCGAGTGCCGCTTCTATTGTATCAAGCATATTAACCCTTACTATTAAGAATGTAAAGGTACAGTGTATTGTATTTATTTAATAAATACTATAATTGTTAATACTGATAATGGTCTAATGCGATGCCGGACGCATTAGGTTGAGCTTATTGATAATGCGTTTGGTGATATTTCTTCGTTCGTACTTATCTTTTACCAACTGCGCTGCTTGTTCGCCAATTTCCATAGCACGTTCTTTGTTTTCAAGGCACCACTTTACAGCATTTATTAATTCTTCTTTGGTGCTTGCAGCCAGGTAATGTTTACCTGGAGTAGCATCTATGCCTTGTATCCCTACATCGCTACTTATGACTATTTTCTTCAAAGCCATGGCCTCCAGTATCTTTACCCTTATGCCCCCACCAGAACGCAAAGGCACTATAAGTATCTTTTTATCTTCTACAAACTTTGCGGCATCAGGTACTTCGCCCATGCAATGGGCACCGGGCAGGTTCAACGCTTTGTATGATTCAGGCATTTGGCGGCCTGCAAAATAAAATTCAAATGTGGGAAGCTGACGGTGCATCTCAGGCCAAACATCTTGCAAAAACCAGTTGAGTGATTCTTTATTGGGCATCCAGTCCATAGCGCCCAGGTGATAACCATTCCAGACCGTTTTTTCATTGTCAGGATGAAGATTTGCATTGTCTATACCAAAAGGTGCTACTACCATTTGCGTATGTATGCCACTACCTCGTACCAGTGCTGCGTCAACCTCTGTTATGGGCAGCAGCAAGTCATAGCTGGCCCATGCAGCTTCTTCATATTTACGTAAACGATGGGCAAGACTTTTGAGGTAATATCTTTTCAAGGGTGATTTAGTCTCTAGCGCGAAACGTTGCCATATCTGGTACTCTATATTGTGCAAACGCAATATAGTAGCCGCGTTGGGTACTATCTTCTTTATTATTGGTAAGTAAGAAGTAAGAAAAATACTTTCAACCTGGATTATATCGGGCTTCAGTTTTTTAAGCACCTCTTCCAGTTTACGGGCAAATGCAGCATTTTTAAAACGGACTGCATGATTAGGCTTACTGCTAAACAGAAAATTGAATATAATATCTGCGTTACGCACATCTGTATTTATATCAGAAACTTCAAAGCCTTTTATATCGCGAAACAATGTTGCTAGCTGTTGCGGAGGTATATTGTGCCTGGATGTGTTCATAGATAGGAGATAAACATCCATGCCGGCATCGCGGTAACCATTTATCATAGCTTGTACGGCCAGGTTGCCCCCGTCGTTCATAGGATAGGGTACCCGGTTCGTTATTATTAAGATACTATGTTGCGACATGACCGCTAATTAACAGAAATAAAATGCAACTTTGAAATTATATTTTTGCTGGCGGCTAACCCAGCCTTGAAAAGCAGCTTACGAAATATAAATTTAACAACATAGAATGCCCATATTTGAGCATCGACATTGTATTGTCATTGGTCAAAATGTATATCTTGCTGCCGCACTCATGAACAAACCGTTAAAAATAACCTGTACCGTCACTAATGACCTCAATTATGATCAGCGCATGATACGTATCTGCACTGAATTATCTTATGCAGGATATGATGTAACATTGGTAGGATTCAAAAGAAAAAACAGTAAGCCCATCATAGAACGCCCTTTTAAGCAGGTGCGCATACCCATAATTGCAGAACAAGGCAAGCTCCTGTATATAGATTATTGGCTGAAGCTGTTCTTCTTCCTGATGTTTAAAAAAGTTGATGTTATTTGCGCTATAGACCTGGATACCATTTTGCCAGTTTACTATGCTTCCATCATACGCAGTAAGAAAAGGGTGTATGACGCTCATGAACTATTCACCGAATTGAAAGAAGTAATATCGCGACCGGCCATACACAAAATGTGGCTTTGGATAGCCAGGCATACCATACCCAACTTCCCTGTTGGCTACACTATTGGCGAGAGCTATGCTGCAGAACTACACAAACAATACGGAGTTAACTATGGTATAGTGCGCAATGCCACAATACTGAAACCATTACAAATACCTGCCAAGCCTAATAAATATATACTGTATCAGGGTGCAGTAAATGTAGGCCGCTGCTTTGAGCAACTGATACCGGCTATGAAACTGGTTGATGCACCGCTCATCATTTGTGGCGCCGGTAATTTTTATGACGATGCAGTAGCGCTGGTTACACAACATAGCCTGCAGGATAAGATCACCTTTAAAGGATATGTGCCCCCAGCCCAACTTACAGAATACACCCTAAATGCCTGGATCGGCATTACTCTTTTTGAAGAAACCAGCCTGAGCAACCGCCTGTCGCTGGCCAATAGGTTCTTTGATTATATGCACTTTGCTGTACCCCAGCTATGCATCAAGTACCCTGAATATGAAAAGATAAATGCAGATTACGAGATAGCGTACCTAATAGAAGACCCCACGCCCGAAAATATTGCTGCTGCGCTAAACAAGCTGCTGCATGATGAGCCATATTACCAACGCTTGCAGGCCAATTGCCTGAATGCACGCGAAAAATATTGCTGGCAGCAGGAAGCAAAAATCCTACTCAAAACATACGCCCAATTTGCAAAATCATAATCTCCATATCATAGCCTTTGATGTGCCGGAACCACCTGATTATGGGGGCGCCATAGATGTTTTTTATAAAATAAAGGCGCTGGCTGCTGCTGGAATGCAGATATACCTGCATTGCTTTACTTATGGAGAAAGAAAACAAGCCCCGCAGTTGGAAGCCATATGTAAGCAAGTATTTTACTACCCCCGCCGTACGGGATTGCGCGGATTGTCTTTGTTAAAACCCTACATAGTAAGCTCACGCAAGTGCCCGGCACTACTACGCAACCTGAAGGATATAGACGCTCCCATATTTTTTGAAGGGCTGCATACCACTTACTACCTTACCCATAAAGCACTGAAAGAACGGTTTAAAATAATACGCACTCACAATATTGAACATGATTATTACCGTCAGTTGTACAAGAAAGGGAAAGGATTTATAAAACGGACTTATTTTTTAAGGGAATCGAAAAAGCTGAAAAGATATGAGCAACGACTGGCACATGCACAGGTTTTGATGGCGCTTTCTACTGCTGACGATGCTTATTTTGCCGAAACATTCCCGGATGTGCAGCATGTGTATTTGCCCCCTTTTCATGCATATGAAAAACCAGAGGTAAAGACCGGCCGGGGTGGCTATTGCCTGTACCATGGCAACCTGGCGCACCCGGAAAATATTGAGGCGGTGAACTTTCTGCTTAAAGAGGTTGCCCCAAGGGTAAAGTTGCCGTTTATTATTGCCGGACGCAACCCATCGCCCAAAATGGCGGCTTTGTGCGAACAGGTACACAAATGCCAGTTGATCAGCAACCCTGCAGCCGAGCAAATGACCGACTTGCTGCAGAATGCACAAATAATAGTGCTGCCCACCTACCAGGTGAGTGGTATGAAATTAAAGTTGCTAGATAGCTTGTACAGTGGCCGCCACGTACTGGTTAACGACCAGATGCTGCATGGTACCGGTCTTGATGATATATGCCATATAGCCAATAGCCCCATAGAGTTTATAGACTACATAACCGAACTACAACATGTACCATTTACTGTAGATGATGTGATCAGCAGATCTGTATTTATGGTAAGAAATTTTGACAATGCAATAAACGCACAGAAAATAATTACAAGCTTGCCGCAGATATCTCCCGCACAAAACCCTGCTCAATCCTAACCACTCTTGCAGGATATTTCTGTATAATGGTATAATCGTGTGTAGCCATGATGAAGGCGGTATTATAATCGCGGCATATGTTGAAGAGCAGTTGCATGATCTCATCCGTAGTTTCCGGATCCAGGTTACCGGTTGGCTCATCTGCCAGTAACAGCTTAGGATTGTTGAGTAAGGCTCGCGCTATATCCACACGCTGCTGCTCACCACCACTCATTTCATAGGTCATCTTTACACCTTTATTGCGCAGACCTACTTTAGATAGTACACTTTCTATCTTTTCCTTCATCAGCGCTTTATCCTTCCAGCCGGTAGCCTTCAGTACAAACTCCAGGTTGTCGTACACATTACGGTCGGTAAGCAGTCTGAAATCCTGGAACACTACACCCAGGTTACGACGCAGTAAGGGTACCGTTTGCCATTTCAATGTCTTCAAGTCAAAGCCAGCTACATTTCCCTGGCCTTCTTTCAAGTACAGATCGCCATACAATGTTTTCAGCAGGCTACTTTTACCGCTGCCTGTTTTTCCTATCAGGTAAACAAATTCTCCCTTGTCCACCTCAAAGTTCACATTAGAAAGCACAAGGCTGCTGCTTTGAAATATATTGGCATTACGCAGGGATACAATAGTTTCACTCATCTGGATATCGGTTGTACTTATGCAAAGAAACAAAGCAAACGGCAACAATTAATGCTGTTCAGCCACAAATTTAGTTAAAAGAAATGCAGCAGCATAGAATTACCGATTGTGACTCTTCGAGCTGCCTTGATAGTACATTATGTAAGCGTGTTAAATAATTTCATAGAATACAGTATAATATTAGACTATTGCAATTTCACATTCTATTAGTTCATCCCAATGGCACCAAATTTCGATATAGTCCTTTATTCTGTATTTCTGAAATTATGTCGCTCATCATTCTTTTTTACAGTATTTTTCGCCCTAAAGAGATGTAATGAATTCCCTTTCACGGAAAAATATTGTGCTGATCGCTTTGGCTGTGGCGTTGACCATGACGATGGGGCGGCTGGTAAAAAGTAATTTCCACATTTCTTACTTCATAGTTGCGGGTACCGATTTTGTTGATACCACCAAAACCTTATCGCCTGTTGTAGTACAACCAGGTCAGGGATATGATGGGCAATTTTTTTACCGCTACGCGCTGAACCCCCTAAACTTTAAAAAAGACGCCCTGGGTGTGAATGTGGACCACCCACCCTACCGCGTGCAACGGATAGCCTACCCTGTGCTTAGTTGGTTGTTTTCATTTGGGGGCATTCCCAGCCTGGTACCGTGGGCTATGGTTATTGTTAACATACTTGCATTTGCAGGTATCTTTTTTTATACAGCCCAATTCATTACGCTTGTGGGTGGCAATATGCGTCAAGGCTTATTACCATTGTGTTTATGCGGACTGTATATGTCGCTAGTCAGGGACTTATCAGAAGTTGTAGAGCTGTTTTTCATCACCAGCACCATCTATTATCTATTCAGGAATAATTATTTCTCATGTGCCCTGTTTGCCACCTGCACCATGCTTACCCGCGATACATCTATCATAGCTTTGCTACCCCTCCTCGGCTGCACTTTTATATATGGATATATACGCGAACAAAAGCGACTGCAACTTATTTTCCTGTTCCTACCTTTTATAGTATTTGCTGCGTGGAAGGCCATAATCTATTACAATATGCCTTCCCTAGCAGATACCACAATCGGGTACACCTCAATAGGCGCTCCACTTAAGGGTATAGTGGATGGTTTTATGGTGAACTTTG
>JABDEZ010000022.1 GCA_013286835.1 Bacteroidota bacterium | reverse complement strand
CTACTATACTACAGGATACCGGTATCGTGGAGGATACTGCCTACCTTTGTGCTGTATGAATATAGATACTGAAATTGATGAGGAAGTGCTGCCTGATTGCTCTAAAGAAACGTGTCCTTCGGGTGTAGCGGCCATTAGGGATACGTTGTACGTTTTGAATGGTAAGTGGAAGCTGCCGCTCATATTTGCGCTCTCTGGAGGGCCGTTGCGTTTTAAGGACATCCAGCGTTCACTTGGGGACATTACACCAAAGATGCTGTCTAAAGAATTGAAGGATCTGGAGCTCAATGAATTTGTGGAACGTATCTATTCAACTACGCCGGCAACCGTTACTTATGGGCTAACACCTTATAGCCGATCGCTACATAAAGTAACACGTGAACTTATAGACTGGGGCAAGCAACATCGCCAGCGTATTGGCGCCAGCAGAAAAAGTGGGTGAGGAATTTACTTGCGTTGCAAACACCACACTGCTGCGTCCTCGAAATATTCGAGGGCGCAACAGTGTTAACGTGTAACATGACACCTTCGCGAAGGTGTAAGTGGGTGGTAGAAAGATTCCCTTAATTTGAATGTGCTGCGTATTAATAAAAGAATTGCTCAGAAATTATCTTATCATCTTGTACTTCAAACACAGCTATTTCTTCCAACCTCATGCGGGGTTTGCCTTTAAAGGTAACTTCCCTGCTCATAGACATGCTGAAATATTTACCCCCGGCAGACAACCACACCCCCGAGAACAAAGAAGCTGTAAAACATTCAAACCAGGCCATTGCAGAAATTATGGATGCAGACATTATTGTAATTGGGGCTCCTCTCTACAACTTTGGAATACCCTCATCACTCAAGGCCTGGGTCGACCATATTGCGCGTGCCAACGTTACGTTCAAGTACAGCGAGGCTGGAGCAGAAGGCTTGATTAAAGACAAGATAGTTTATGTTGCCATAGCATCTGGCGCTATTTATTCAAATGGCCCTATGCAACCGTACGACTTTGTTGCGCCTTACTTAAAAAGTTTATTAGGTTTCTTAGGAATGACCGACCTGAAGGTTTTCCGTGCAGAAGGTACCGCCTATCCCGGCCAGGCAGAAGCGGCTTTACAAAAAGGCATTGATAGTATAGTGCTATAATATCGTGTTATACTTTCGTAACGCAGTTGCATTTGTATAATTATAGCCATTAGCTTTGTGTCATTATTTCAGCCAATAAATCGAAAAAACAGAAACATGAAAAAAGTATCAATTTTAATTGCAGCAGTTGCTTTAACTGTAAGTTCTTATGCGCAAACCTGGACTCTTGACAAAGCGCATGCTAAACTCGGCTTTTCTATAACACACCTTATGATGAGTGATGTAGATGGCATGTTCAAAAATGTAGAAGCCACTATACAATCATCTCAGCCCGATTTCAGTGATGCTGTTATTACAATGACAGCGCAAACCAATTCCGTTTTTACAGACAATGATAAAAGGGACGAACACCTTAAATCAGCCGATTTTTTTGATGCTACTAAATATCCTACGATCACGTTCAAAAGCACATCACTTAAAAAAGACGGGGCAAACAAATATATACTTACAGGCGATCTTACTATGCATGGTATAACAAAAACAGTTACAATGGATCTTTCTTATCGTGGTCCTGCTACCAGCCCTATGACAAAGAAGCCACTTGCCGGTTTTAAAATAACAGGCAAAATCAAACGCAGCGATTTCAAGATCGCAGACAGCGCCCCAAGTGCTATGTTGAGCGATGAGGTTACAATTACGGCCAACGGAGAATTTAACCAGAGTTAATTCTTCAGGATATAAAATAAACAAGAAGGCTGCTATAACGCAGCCTTTCTTATTTAAGTAGTTGAATGATTGCTTAATTCTCATTTCAACTACAAAACTCCTCAATTAGACTACAAGTAACGAACTGTCCCTGGTGACCTTTGTGTTTCATTAATTGAAAGACGGAAATTATGGAACATCAAAATGATAATTCGCGTGTAGGTAAAGTTTGGTTTATTACGGGAACTTCCCGCGGTTTTGGACGCGTTTGGGCCGATGCAGCACTAAAGCGTGGCGACAAAGTGGCCGCTACAGCACGCAAGTTGGAAAGCATTGCCGATCTTAAAGAAAAGTATGGCGCAAACGTGCTGACCCTGGAGCTCGACGTGACCAGGCCCGAACAAGTAAAGGCAGCGGTAGAGCACGCTCACGCTCACTTCGGCAGGCTCGATATCGTGCTTAATAACGCTGGTTATTCACTTGTGGGCACCATCGAAGAAGCTAGTGCCGACGATGTTAGGGCGCTTTACGAGACTAATATTCTCGGTCCGCTTGCCGTTATCCAGGCAGCTTTGCCACTATTGCGGAAACAAGGCGGTGGCCACATACTGGGTACATCCAGCGGCCTTGGTCACGTAACGATGCCTGTCATCGGTTATTACTGTTCTTCAAAATGGGCTTTTGAGGCTATTCATGAGAGCCTGGCAATGGAGGTTAAGCCGTTTGGGATTAAGGTAACGATCATAGAACCCGGTGCTTATGCCACAGAGTTCGGTAGCCAGGAGTCTTTGAAATTTGCAGCAGGCATGGACATCTATGCAGACATGAAAACGCGTCTTTTTGATGGTTTAAAAACCATGGAAAGAGGTGATCCCAATGCGACGCCCGATGCCATCTTTAAAATTGTAGATGCTGAATACCCTCCATTGCGGTTTAATCTGGGCAGTCATAACTTGCCGGGGGTGCGTGCCGCATATGCAGAGCGTCTGGCAATCTGGGAAGCATGGGAGGACGTCTCAAACTCAGCGCAGGGCTAATTAAAGTAATCCATTTGTAAAAAATAAATGACAACCGATAATTATCGGTTGTCATTACATTAAATTGTCAAAATGAAAAAGGAAGAGCACATCCCGCATAAATTTGATTCCTTATCCGACGCACATAGGGCCTTTGGGTTACCTAAACCTATGCATCCCTTGATCAGCCTGATCAGTAGTGCAAGTACCCCGGTTGAATTTAGTACACCGCCTCAATCGCATGTGCTCAATTTTTATAAAATATCGTACAAACCAAAACTTAGCGGGAAATTAAAATACGGTCAGGATTACTATGATTTTGACGAGGGTGGCTTGTTGTTTGCTGCTCCTAACCAAATAATCGGCAGCAATGATGAGCGTGATATCACAGAATGTTCCCAATATGCGTTGCTGATCCATCCGGATTTTTTGTTGAATTATCCTTTAGCAAAAAAGATCAAACAGTATGGTTTCTTTTCTTACTCAGCCAATGAAGCATTGCATCTTTCAGAAAATGAAAAAGCAACGATCATTTCCATATTTAAATTCATTGAAGAAGAGTTAAGCAGCAGGATAGACGATTTTAGCCAGGATGTTATTATTTCTCAAATTGAGCTACTGCTGAATTATGCCAATCGTTTTTACAAGCGTCAATTCATTACCCGCAAAGCAGTAAGTAACGATCTGCTGCAAAAGTTGGAGGAGGTACTAGACGAATATTTCAACAACGAAAGATCTTTGAACCATGGAATACCAACCGTTCAATTCCTTTCTGATAATCTAAATATTTCGGCAAGCTATTTGAGTGATATGCTACGCTCACTTACCGGACAAAACGCACAACAGCATATACACAATAGACTAATAGAAAAGGCGAAAGAAAAATTATCTACAACCAGCCTATCTGTAAGCGAAATTGCCTACGAATTGGGCTTTGAGCATCCACAATCGTTTAGCAAGCTATTCAAAACAAAAACCAACCTATCACCATTAGAATTCAGGCGATCTTTTAATTAACCGATATATCCCACAGAAAGCAGTCTCGAGCTGCACACGCCTCTTCGCTTACACGCGAGGCGAGGTTATGCAAGCGCTTCTCCCAACTCCTTCCTTCTCCAACTTGCCGGTGTAGCGCCTGCTTTTGATTTAAACAGCCTGTTAAACGCCGCTTCCCACTGGTAGCCCACTCGCTCGGCTACTTCGCTAACATTCTCTTTATGCTCCAGTAATAACTCTTTTGCTTTTAAAATGCGCCAGTTGGTGAGGTACCCCAAAGGTCACCCAGCAGTCGTTTAAATTCTTTGCAATACAGTGAGCGCGACAGCATGAGGTTGGAAGAAATAGCTGTGTTTGAAGTACAAGATGATAAGATAATTTCTGAGCAATTCTTTTATTAATCAGCTCAATTAAAACGAACCTGTTCATATTATCTTTGAAGGGAGTATCCGCTTGTAGGTTGCTCCCTTCACTTATTAGATAGGTTGTCTTATAGAGACTAAATTTCTGCTGTCTGTAATTCTTCAATTATTATCTGCTCGTTATAGCCTAGAGAGCGCATCACCCTGTAGTGCGAAGCTACAGCTGCACCCATTGTAGGTAGCGAATGATAGGTCAAACCTGCTTCAAGGCATTTGCGCCGTACAATTTTACTAATTTCGGGATAATGGATATGGCTGACCCGTGGGAAGAGATGGTGCTCTATCTGGTAATTAAGCCCTCCTACAAACCAGGTAATTGCTTTGCTGCCGGGGGCAAAGTTTGCCGTTGTTCGTATCTGGTGAATGGCCCATTCATTTTCTATTACTTTATCATCAATGCCGCAAAATTCAAACTCTGTCTCTTCTATCACATGCGCCAGTTGGAAAACTATTGCCAATGAAAATCCAAGTGCAACATGCATGCATGCAAAACCTACAGCCCATTTTCCAGGTCCCACTAATGCTATGGGCAGCGCTATATAGAAGACCACATATAAAATCTTGGTCACCCAAAAGATAATATGTTCCCGTATATTCATTTTTTGCAGCGGGGTAGTGTATATCATTCTGCTGCCATACTTAACAAAGTCTGTTACAAAGATCCATAAAATGGAACTCAGCGCATAGGCTATCCAAAGGTAGATATGCTGTATGCGATGCATTGGTTTCCATACCTGGGTGCTGCATTGCCTTATCAAAGGGCTTTTGGCAATGTCATCATCAATGCCATCTACATTGGTATAGGTATGGTGTATGATGTTGTGTTTTTGTTTCCAGATAAATGCATTACTTCCCAATGCATTAAGCGTAAGCCCCATCAGGCTGTTCACCCAACTCTTGGTTGAGTAACTACCATGATTTGCATCGTGCATTATATTGAAACCGATACCAGAAAGCACCAGCCCTAACAAAGAAGAGAGCATTATCCCCAGCCATGCCGGGTAGTGATTAATAAGCAATGTCAGGTACATGCTTACCGCCAGCAGAATAAGAATAACAGATTTAATGTACAATTTCCAGTCACCGGTCTTCTTCAGTCCCTTCCCCAGGAAATAATTATCTACTTCTACTTTTAGCGCCTTATAGAAAAAGGCTTGTTTATTATTATAGACGAGCTTTTTCATGAACGTAAAAATAAAATTGTGTGCAAAGCAACAATTTGTTTCTAATATACACGGCCAATTCTTTGTTAAGAAACATTTTGACTGTTAGCAATTATTTAAGTATAGTAAGCTGATGTTCAAAACAGTATGGTGTTATTTACAACACTTGCTCTGTGTTGGTCCAGTAGTTTTCAACATTTCAAACTGGTTGTCACTCCAAATATAGTATAGTCTGCTAAGATCAAAATAGTCGCGATTCAGGCTACATATTCTGTAGTTTAGGTTAACTCCGGTGTGTAAAATCGAATGACCTTTATGGTATGCAGAACATCAAAGGAAAAGTAGTGGCAATTACAGGGGTTAGCAGTGGTATAGGTCAGGCAACCGCACGTATGCTCGCTGCACTTGGGGCAAAAGTGGTTTTAGGTGCCAGGCGTGCAGACCGTCTGGAGGCATTGGTCCATCAGATTACAAAAGCCGGTGGTGAAGCTGTTTACCAGGTCACCGACATCAAGCAACGAAACGATTTGACTAGATTGGTTAGTTTCGCCTGCACAACATTTGGCAGGCTCGATGTCTTCATCAACAACGCGGGTATCAGCCATCTCTCACGTATCGACGAATTGCAAGTGGACGATTGGGAAGAAATGATAGATGTGAATCTGAAAGGAACTTTATATGGTATTGCGGCAGCTTTACCGGTCTTTAAAGTGCAGGGGTCAGGCCACATTATAAATATCATATCCACCTCTGGCATCAAAATAGTGCCGTTGCAAGGCGTTTATGCGGGTACTAAAAACGCTGTGCGTACTATTTCCGAAGCATTGCGGCAGGAGTCTGGAGGAAAATACCGCATAACTAGTATATCTCCGGGCATGGTGCGTACTGAGTTTGTAGATAATTTAAAGAACCTTGAAATGAAGGACAACATCAAACAAAAAATGGAACAAATGGCTATATCCCCAGATGACATTGCGGGCGCTGTGGCCTACACAATCAGTCAGCCCCACAATGTGGATGTTGGCGATATAGTGATCCGCCCAACTGTACAGGATTAATCGTAGTTTAGTTAAGTAATGAAAGCAGCTTCAAGTGCACCTATATTTTACAAAAATATTTCTCAGCTGATGCGGGGGATGGGCAAGCCCGCGCCACTGCATCCTTTAGTTGCGCTGGTAAACTATGATATAGATAAGATAAGCCTTGAGCATGCAGGTCAAAGTTTTCTCATCGATTTTTATAAGATCTCCTTTAAAAAGAACTTTAGGGGCCAGGTGAAATATGGCCAGGGATATTATGATTTTGAGGAAGGGGGCTTGGCTTTCTTGGCGCCGAACCAGTTGGTCACCATGTCTGGCGATGAAACAAGTTACGAAGGCTACACACTTTATTTCCATACCGATCTCATTCGGAACTACCAGTTAGGGAGGAACATGCAGCAATATGGTTTTTTCTCCTATGCCGTCAACGAAGCGCTCTTTCTTTCAGACAAGGAGAAAAAGGTAGTAACTGCATTGTTTGAAGGTATAGCTGCTGAACTGGATAATAATATTGATGCTTTCAGTCAGGATGTGCTCGTTTCACAGATTGAATTATTATTGAACCACAGCAACCGTTTTTATAACCGGCAGTTCCTCACGCGCAAAGCCATTCATCACGATCTGATCAGCCAGATGGATAACTACCTATCGGAACGTTTTGATCATCACTATGCAAGCTTAAACGGGTTACCTACCGTGCAGGAAGTTTCAGATCATTTAAAAGTATCCTCCAGGTACCTCACCGATATGCTGAAGTCGCTAACAGGCCAAAGTACCCAGCAGCATATTCACAGCCATCTCATAGAGAAGGCAAAGGCCATGTTAAGCGCCAGCCAACTCAGTATTGCCGAGGTCGCCTATCAATTGGGCTTTGAGCATCCGCAATCCTTCAACAGGATTTTTAAGCGCTTCACCAATATGTCACCAAATTCGTTTCGGCAATCGTTCAATTAAGATTCGGATGAACTGCTTGCAAACCCGTAACCAAATGGGTTGAGAATGTTTTCTGAAACTTTCAATAGAAGACGATCCTTCATTTTCAAAAAAGAGCTGTACGGTCACATCCTTCCATTATTAAACCAAACCCGTGCACAGCCTCTTTCAATAAAGAAATATTTTTTAAACACCTTTCCTGCCTGCAGTAATATAGAATTAAATGAAAAATTGATAAATTTTCGTTGTTCCAAACTAAAAATTAATTCTGAGCTTGTAACTACTGTTGTTCATAACATTACAGCAGACTAAAAAAATTATTCAACTACAATTCTATTAGATTAATTTTCACTTACATTTATCTTGTTACAACTTACCTGGGGCGTAAATATGTACTTTGCCACACCATTAAAATCATATGAGTGACCTTCCATACCATAACAAAACAAGACTGGAAAGTACCCACCACGACCTGATGACATTTTTCAATGCAATGGATGAGGTTTTTTTATCTGTTGATTTGGTAGAGATGAGATTAACACAGCTCTCCAGATCATGTAAGGAAATATTTGGTTATGATGCTGTAGATTTCCTGGCCAATGGCCAACTTTGGTTCCAGCTGATCCATCCGGAGGATAGACATATTATAGAAAACGAACAAAAAGAGGTGCGTACTGGTAAGCGGGTAGATAGCATGTACCGTATTATTCATAAAGACGGTACAGTGCGGTGGGTGGAGAAAAAGCTTATCCCAACATTAAATGAAGAAGGAAAGGTAGTGAGATTGGATGGCATCATCCGCGATATAACACTGCGCAAAGCGGCCGAAGAAAACCAGCGGGCGCAAGAAGTGCAGTATCGGCAAATTGTTGAAACCGCTCAGGAAGGTATTTGGACCATTGATGAAAACAGGAAAATAAATTTTGTTAATGATAAGATGGCCGAAATTCTCGGCTGTACCATTGATGAAATTCTTGGCAAGGACCTTTTTGATTTCATATACGCTGAGGATAAAGCGTATGCTGCAGTATGCATGGAAAGAAGAAGAAACGGCATAAAAGAAAATATAGAGATCCGGTATATAACGCCGTCTGGTAATATTGTCTGGGCCTGGATAGCTGCTAACCCCTTTTTTGACGAAAAAGGTCAATATAAAGGTGCACTGGCCATGGTTACCAATATCACTTACCGTAAGTTTAGTGAAGAGGCCTTGCAAAAATCAGAAGCAAATCTGCGTACCATTTACGATAATACAGACAATGCCTACGTGCTGTTTGATGAGCAGCTTAATATTGTTTCTTTCAACGTATTGGCACAAAAATACTCTGAGGAGCAAAATAAAAAGTCGCTTGTGGTCAATAGCCACTTTGAAGAATATTTTCCGCCGGAAAGGTTGCCTGCAATAAAAAAAATACTTGCCGATGTAGCCATAAACGGCAGCTATGAATACGAAATAAGTACTGTAAACAGCGATGGATCGTCAAACTGGTACCATGTGCGGTGGCTGGCCGTAAGAAATAATGACAACAAAAATTGTGGGTTCATCCTGGTCAATAATAACATTACTGCATCTAAACGTATTGAGCTGGAACGAGAAAAGATAACTGGTGATCTCATCAAGCGCGTTATAGATCTTGAGCAATTTAATTATATCATATCCCATAACCTGCGCGCTCCCGTGGCAACCATTCAGGGGTTGTTACTGATGATCAAAAACAAAAAAACAAGACAAGATGAGACTGAACAAGCTTTTGAAGGAATAATGCAGTCCACAAAAGACATGGATACAGTTATACACGACCTTAACAATATTCTGCAGGTTCGCGAGCTAATTCATGAAAAAAAGGAGGTCGTCAACTTAAATGAAATAGCCCGGGAAATTAGCGCAAATCTTGCTCCGGTTCTATCAGCCCAAAATGTACGCTTAAATTTCATTTTCGAAGATGATGCCTCTCTGTTTACCATTCGCAGATTTATTTACAGTATTTTCTACAACCTCATATCCAACAGCATCAAATTCCGGAAGGATGAAGTTTCACCGGTTGTCCATGTTAATGGTTACATGGACAACTACAAATTAAGATTGGTATTCAGGGATAATGGTAAAGGGATAGACCTTGTTCGGCATAGGTCAAAAATATTCGGCTTGTATCAAAGATTTGATATAACTACCCAGGGAAAAGGTATAGGGCTGTTCATGGTTAAAACCCAGGTTGAAGCATTGGGTGGCAAAATTGAATTAAAAAGCAAACTGGGGGAAGGCACAGAATGCATTATTGAATTCCCATCGACGTGATGAAAAAATCACCCTGTCTGCAACAGCTATTTATTTAATTTTACTTCCTACACTGCAGTCCATGAAGCCATACTTATATGTTATTTGCTTACCACTTTTTTTAATTCTGTCCGGGTCATATAGCTATGGCCAACCCGTAAGAACGCAACCTGCAACAACCGCAGAAACCCGTTGGTTAAAACACCAGATCACAACACTCACCAGTACCACTTACTCTGGTCGGGGCTACGTAAATAAAGGTGTGGAGCATGCAGGCCGTTATCTGGTGCGCAGGTTTAAGGAGGTTGGTTTGTCGCCTGTAGGTGCAGATAGTTCTTACCTGCAAGCATACACTTTTCCTGTAAATACCTTCCCCGATGCGGTCGATCTGCGGCTAAACCGAAAAGATCTGGCACCCGGTGTTGATTACCTGGTAGATGCATCTTCTCCTTCTTTCAACAAAAACAACTTGAAAGTGAAACGTATAGACCTGGGTAAGATGGATACCATTACTTTTAAAGGATCACTTGCCGGTTGGCATACTGATAAAAGGGCTTACCTGTTACAGAATGCTGACGATTATTGCAAGCGTGCAGGCATACGCCTATGGCGCTTCACACACAGCCTGCCAGAAGGCTGTTATATAGTTCCCCAACATGGTAAGCTCACCTGGACTGTCGATACTAAAACAATCCCCGCAACCATATTTTATGTAGAAGATACTGTGTTGCCAAAGCATGTAAGTAAGGTGTCAGCTAATGTACATTCGGTTTTTATACCAGAGGCTAAGAGCGAAAATGTGATAGGTATGGTACCGGGCGATGTAATGGATAGCTTCATTGTTTTTACAGCTCACTATGATCATCTGGGCATGATGGGGCGTAATGCAGTCTTCAATGGTGCCAGCGATAATGCCAGTGGCACAGCAATGATGCTGTACCTGGCTTCTTATTTTGCAGCTCATCCGCAGCATTATACTATGGTGTTCATTGCCTTCAGCGGCGAGGAAGCAGGATTATTAGGGTCTGAGTATTTTGTAAGCCATCCAACAATACCACTCAGCCACATCAAGTTCCTCACCAATATAGACATCATGGGCGATGCTACAGAAGGTATAACAGTAGTGAATGCAACCGGCCAGCCAAAAGAACTGGCGTTGCTGCAAGACATTAATACAAAGAACAAATACCTGCCCGCAATTAAAACACGAGACAATGCACCCATCAGCGATCACTACATGTTCACACAAAAAGGCGTTCCGTCTATTTTCATTTTCTCAAATGGTGGTGCAGGCTACTATCACGATGTGATGGACAATGCAAAAGAACTTACATTAAATAATATAGACAAAGCCGCCCGTTTGTTTATTGCTTTCGGTACTGCATTGAATGGTACAAGGTGAGGCTTGTTTTTTAAATTTCACACAAACACACAGTATATGTATAAAATGAAGACACTGGTTGCCATAGCTATTATGGCTGCCGGCTTTAACTGCACAGCACAAAATAAACCTGCAACCAATGATGTGCAAAAGTACCTGGATGCTTATACAAAAGCCTATGTAAAGCTTTACACACAGGAGCAGGAGGCACAGTGGAGATCTAATATTGAGATACTGGCAAAAGATTCTTCAAATGTAATTGCAGCCCGTAAAGCCGATGAGGCAATGGCCTCATTTACCGGTAGTATAGAAAATATCGAAAAATCCAGGGCTTACCTCAAGCGTACAACGCTCACACCCCTGCAAAAAAAACAACTGGAGTTCATCCTCTATACTGCAGCCAATAACCCCCAAACTATCCCCGCTGTAGTAAAAGAACGTATAAAAGCAGAGAACGAGCAAACACAGACCATGTACGGTTTTCACTACCATTTGGATGGCAAAGATGTCAGTGTAAACGACATTGATAACATGCTGAAGGCCGAGAAGGATATAAATCGCCGTTTTCATATATGGGAGGTGAGCAAACATGTAGGGATACCATTAAAGAAAGGATTGATAAACCTGCGCAACTTACGCAATCAAAGTGTGCAGGCATTAGGTTATTCGGATTTTTTCAGCTACCAGGTTAGTGACTACGGGATGACCACAAATGAAATGCTTGCCCTGAATGACCAACTGATGCGCGATCTCTACCCATTGTATCGTGAACTTCATACCTGGATACGTTATGTCCTGGCAGCTACATACGATCAGCAGCAGGTGCCCGACTATATACCCGCACACTGGCTGCCCAATCGTTGGGGGCAAGACTGGAGCAGCGTGCTTGATGTGCCCGGTATGGATCTCGACGGTGCATTGAAACATAAAAGTGCACAATGGATTGTAAAAGATGCCGAGCAGATGTATGTGAGCCTGGGCTTTGATCCGCTGCCTGCCACCTTTTGGAAAAAGTCAAGTCTGTATCCATATCCAGACGATAGTGCTGTAAAGAAAAATAACCATGCATCTGCCTGGCATATGGATATGAATAAGGACGTACGCAGCCTCATGAGCGTAGAACCCAATGCTGAATGGTACGAGACAGCGCATCATGAGCTGGGACATATTTACTACTACATGACATACTCAAACCCAAGCGTTCCGCCATTGCTGCGCCAGGGTGCCAATCGTGCTTACCATGAGGCATTGGGCACCATGATGGGTCTTGCAGCTATGCAGCGTCCTTTTGTATATGGCAGGGGGCTCATCAAGCCCGATCCTAAAGCCGCACAGATAGACTCAATACTGCCTTTGCTTAAAGAGGCTTTGAACACAGTAGTGTTCATCTACTTCTCATCGGGGGTAATGACGCACTTCGAAAAAGAAATGTATGCCGATACATTGCCTGCAGACCAGTTTAATAAAAGATGGTGGGAGCTGGTAAAGAAATATCAGGGCATTGTACCCCAGGGCGAGCGTGGAGAGAACTTGTGCGATGCAGCAACAAAAACCCATATCAATGATGATCCTGCCCAGTACTATGACTATGCGCTTAGCTACGAAATATTGTACCAACTGCACAACCACATAGCCAAAAAAATATTACACCAGAGTCCCCATGCAACCAACTACTATGGGCATAAAGAAGTGGGCGACTTCCTTAAAAAGATCATGTACCCCGGCGCCAGCAAAGATTGGCGGCAGGTACTTAAACAGTCAACAGGAGATGAGCTCAACGGTAAGGCTATGGTAGAATATTTCCAACCTCTTTATAAATGGTTACAGCAGAACAACGCTACCCGCAATTACACATTGCCAGAGCATATGGGTGACTAGTTGATATTATTGCTTAATAGGGTAGAAACTAAAACGCCACACAATTGTGTGGCGTTTTAGCATTCGTCTGTCCATCTCAATAAAATTTATTTTGCATAGTTGCGTAGCTTAAATTCGGTACGCCTGTTTTGCGCACGGCCTAGCGCTGTTTTGTTGGTTGCCACAGGGTCTGCTTTTCCATATCCCTTAGCGGTTATATGGTCTGCTGCCACCCCTTTACTTTCAAGGTAATTCTTGCACACATTTGCACGGTCATCACTCAGCTTTATGTTTCGTTCATCGCTTCCTACAGAGTCTGTATAGCCCCCAATATCAATGTATAGCTTCGGATTGTTTTTCATCACGTTCACTATCTTGTCCAGGCTGGTGAAAGATATTTTTTTCAGTACCGCTTTGCCTGTTTCAAAATAAACCGAACGTGCAGCTTTTTCAACCAGCTCTATTACCTGCCTTTCTATAACGGGACAGCCGAAGTTCGATGCAGGTCCTGGCTCATCAGGGCATTTATCTATATTGTCAGGCACACCATCATGGTCGCGGTCTGGTGGTGGGCACCCATTATTATCAGCAGTGCCGGCTACATAAGGGCACTTGTCTATATTGTCGGGTATGCCATCTCCATCCGTATCTGGGCATCCGTCAAATGCTTTAAGGCCGGGTACAAGTGGGCATTTATCCAGGTTGTCTGGTACACCATCTCCATCCGTATCCGGGCATCCATCAAATTCTGCTAACCCGGGTATGGTAGGGCATTTGTCTATACTGTCTGGTACACCATCATTATCCATATCAGGTGCAGGTGCTGCTACAACGGGAGCCTCGCCCATTTCTACATGCTTTTTATAACCAGGTTTAAACCAGTAAACTATACCTGCGGTGTATTGCAGGTGGTTATAATCATTTGTAGTGATTGCCGCCTTATATCCTGCTTCCAGGTTCAGGTATATATCCTGCTTATTAGATAGTTGTACATTGCCGCCCAATCCCAAAGGCACATCTGCGCCCCAGTATGGGTTGTGATAGGATGCAGTTATACCTGCAAAAATGTATGGGGTCACTATGTACTCTTTCTTAGGCAATATATTAAAGTTGATGCGTGCGTCCAGCTCACCCAAAAACCTGTCGTAGTTATTGCCTGTATTGTACAGATCCTTATTAATAAGGTTGGTATCCTTACTGCTGGCAGGGTATTGCAAGTCTGCCAGCGACAACCCCAGGTTAATGTCAAACCACTTGTTCAACTGAAACCAGTAAGTGACCTTGATCAGTGGGTTCCAGAATAATTTGTTCTTCTTCACCGTATCATTCACCAACTGGGGCAACTGCCCTGCCGGGGCATTGTCCTTATCGTTTATGATCTGGGTTTGTTTTGTAAAAAAGTAGTCTCCATTCTGTGGCCCCAAAAAATCGTAACCTCCAAAATGTACACCCAATCCTTGCATCTGTGCAAGTGCATTATTGCCGGGCCATGCGGCTATGAATAGTAGAATAACTGCTAAATATTTTTTCATGTTCAGTGCTTTTAAAGATTTGCTGAGTTATGGTTATATTATTGGCCGGTGAGCACTACGGTTTGTCCATTTAGGCTCAGGGTATCAGACGGTGAGTTGAGGGTATATTGTATTACCGGCTTGCTTCCGCTGGTAGACACTGTACCATTCGTAGCCGATAATAATCCTAAGTCGGCAAATGGTTGGTTCTGGTAATCATACTTGGTAAGCTGTGCCGGAAATATTATGTGGGTATTGTCTGTCTGTACAAAGTATGCAGCGGCAGCACGCAGGGGCCCGGTAATGGCAGCATCTAAGGTCAGGTATATGCCATTAGCCATTTTTTGTATGGTAGCGTTCACTGTATCGGTGCCCCGTACACCGGTGTAGGTGTCAGATAGGTCGGTACTGGTGTCTATATCAGTTACACCTATTACATACATCACCCTCGACGCAAAACCATATTTAGATTTGGCGCTGAACTGATATATATACAAGCCAGGCTGGTTGGGGTTCAGGTTTCCGTTTTGTTCCACTATTACCGGCACCGTACCCGTTACAGAATCGTATGCAGTTATATCTGAAATATTGAGCGCTGGCGCCTTACCCATAGGGTAGCTGAAGTAAACAACTTGCGCAGTAACATCTACACCAATGTAGTACGATACAAGGCTTGTACCCTGGTATGTATTTCCATATCCTGATATGGAAGGGAAAGATACTTTTTGTACCGTTGATACATCGTTATCCTTCTTCTTACAGGCTATAGTAAGACAGCTGATGGATAAGAGTATTGAAATATATTGAATCGCTTTTTTCATAATTCTGGCTTTAGTGTTGATTAATGATTATCCCACCATACTGGTACGGTAACTCCCTTAATACCGGGGAAGTTGAGATTGCGGGTTACCTCAGAATAAGGATAGAGAAAGCGTCTTGGAAAATTATTCCCAATAAGGCTTGATTTTGATATGGTAAAGAAATCAGGGTAGCCCGTGCGTCGCCATTCTGTCCATGCTTCAAAGCCTTGGTTGCCACACATGCTGAACCATTTCTGGGTGATAATGGCCCTTATCTTTTGTGTTGCTGATCCACCTGAAGGGTATGATGCCCAATATGCAGATGCCTCATAGTTTGCCAACGCAGTAGTTGCATTTACTGTGTCAGGAAAATTATTGCTATAGGAATTAAAGTTTGCCGCTATCCCTTGGTAGAATAGAGATGTATCACTACCGGTAGCCCACCCCCTGGCAAAAACTTCTGCCTGCAAAAAACAACTTTCATAACCAGTGAGGAATTTTACTGGCGCCAACGCCGATTGGCTGTTCTGTGCATCGCCGGCCACATTAAATGATGGTATAGACTCCGTGCTTACACTGGTACTATAATTGCCTTGTAGTATGCCGGTAAAAGCACCATTCGCATCAGGCTCATAAAAGACGGAGATACGTGGATCATTATTACTAAGCATAGAGTCGAGGCACGTAGCGCTGGCAACAAGGTTTTGTACAAATCCAAGACCCGCCTGCTCAGAATAAAGGGGATTCTTATTACCGCTTGTAGAACTGAAATTCACTTGTGCGTCATCGCCAGATCCTAAGAAAGTAGGGTTTGAAGCAAAAAGAGCCGCTATGCCTGCTTGTGCAGTACCTGGGTCTTTCTGGCTCAGGCGCAAGAGTATTTTTAATCGAAGCGTGTTGGAGAATTTTGTCCACTGACCCATCTTGCCGCCATATATAAGGTCATCGCTGCCGGGGAGTACCGGGTCGCTCGGATCTATCAAAGCGTTTGCAGAATCTATCATACCAAGTAGTCCTGTGTATATTGCCTGTTGTGCATCGTACTTAGGCGACGTAACGCCGCTATCGCCCAGCAGCGCCTGGCTAAAAGGTATATCGCCCCACGCATCTGTGATTACCTGAAACATGTATGCCTTTAGCAAGAAAGAAATGGCCCTGTATTGTTTCTTGTTTTGTGCCAGTGCAAGTTTGTCCAGTTGCACCAGGTTCTCTCCACCTGCATATAGGTTAGTCCAGGGCGTTTCATAATTCTGGGCGTTCACATTATATTGCTCCAGTGGCCTGTACTGGCTGGCATTAGGGCTCTGTGTCCAGAATTGCGCCCATATGGAACCGTTTATCTCCATATCTACACCCATTGCCGATGCAATATAAACCTGGCAAGATGGAAGCAGCGTTTGTACAGTTGCAGTCTGGGATACATTGGGGTCTTTATTTACATCCAGGTACTTCTTGCACGATGAAGTTGTGACTAGTAGTCCTATGATTACGTATATGAATACTTTTTTGTTTGGGTACATAACGGATCTTTTAAAAAGTTTATAATGTTACTTTTAAACTTACCCCATAACTACGCATAGAGGGACGTGCCAGGAAGTTGAAGTTTTGCTCGTTGGTAACCCCACCACCTGAATTTTCTTCAGGGTCATCGTATTTATTACTCTTGGGTGTCCATATAAACAGGTTGGTGCCAAATACACCTACTTGTACAGAACTGAAGGTGGTCTTATCCATTAGCTTAGTAGGCAGTGTATAGTATATGGCAGCTTCCTGCAGCTTTACATAGGTAGCGTTTACCAGGAACTGACCCGAGGCAAAAGGCTCAACCGATGTATAGTAAGTGTATGGCAGGAACTTGGTTGTGTTGGCTGCATATGTATTTGGGCCAGTTTGGATAACCGAGTTCGGGAATACGTACGGGTTCCTGTTATTGTATGTGGTAACTTCTGAATTACCTACAAAATCCAATATGCTCTTTGTTTCGCTAAAGTAAACACCGCCTTGTTTTGTTGTGAACAATGCATGGAGTGAAAAACCTTTATAACTAAGGTCGGTTCCCCATGATGCTATGTACTTTGGTTGGTAAGAGCCTTCATATACCGCACTTGGACTTATCTGTGGAAGCCCGGTACCAGGATCTACAACTACCTCTCCCTTTGAATTACGCAGCAGGTCTGTAGCGTAGAAAGAACCATATGGTTTACCTACTTGCGCCACTATGGCCATTCCATTAAAGCCGCCCACTGTGATCTGAGATAGCCCGTTGGCAAGACTTACTACATCATTTACATTATGTGTCAAGGTCCCGAACAAGTCCCACCTGAAACCAGATTTGGTTGAGATGGGGGTCACCCGCATTGTTAATTCTTCACCTTTGTTAGACACACTGCCCAGGTTCACTGTCTGGAACAAGTAACCCGTTGATGGGGCTACAGGTATTGCTGTAATCAGGTTTGAAGTGAGCGTATTGTAGTAAGTGAAGCTTAAGGAAATACGGTCTTTAAAAAAACTAAGATCTGTACCTACTTCATAATCATTGGTACGTTCTGGTTGCAGGTTAGGATCGCCAAGGGTATTACCGATCTGGTAGCCGGGCTGCCCGTTGAATGGGAATATGACCCCGCCGAATGCACTGGAGACTGTTGTTCTTGAATATGCTGCCGGGTTGTTGGCATATGGAGCAGCATCATTACCCACTGATGCATAGCTGGCACGTAGCTTTCCAAATGTGAGTACATTCCTGGTGAGGCCACTGTTCCAGCCTTCTGTAAATACCCACGATGCACCAATACTCGGATAGAAGTAAGAGTTATTGCCGGTTATCAGTGTAGATGTCCAGTCATTCCGGGAGGTGAGCTCCAGGAATAATTTCCTGTCATAATTTATTTTAAAGTCACCATAAAGGCCCACTATTCTTCTTTGTGTGATCACGTTTTCCACCTGCAACGGTCCTTGTGCATTTGTGAAATTGTAAAAGCCGGGTATTACCAGTCCATTGGTCGATGGGTCGAGGTCTGAGACGATAGCTGAGGTTTGTTGAAATCTTATATTGTTACCTCCCATTGCTTCTATCCCTATTTTATCAGATAGCTGCTTGGTGTAATCTATTATCACATCATTGTTTAATTGCAGTTCGTTCAAGTTGTTCTGTAAAAAATAGCCTGGCGACTGATGAGGAAACTGATTGTATAAATAAGAATAGACATTATTGTTGTAAGCCGCGTAATTGTAAGACGGACCTTCATAACTGCTTCTGTCTGCGGCAACATCTACACCTACACGATCATAAATGTTCAGGTTGGTATTAAGGGGCTTTATGCCTAGCGTTATACCACCTATTATCCTATCCAGCTTATCGTAATTGTTATAGTTGTTTACCAGGAAGTATGGATTGTTGGCAAATGCACCATAGTACCCATAACGTGCCACTCCGTTGGCATCTACTGTACCATAGGCTACAAATGGGTTGTTGCTGTTACTAAATTCTTGTATGGGCATATCTCTTGGCTGCTGGTACAGGTTGATGAGTGGAGCCCCTGCCCCTTGCCCCTGAGCCTCTGCCTCTGAATAGGCGTTGATGTAGTTAAAACTTACACTGGAGTATATGGTGTGTGAAAGTTGCGTATTTGCATTAAAGCGTACACTATACTTATTATAAAAGGTACCGGGTGTGACGCCCGTATTATTGAGTGCATTTATAGAGAGAAAATAATTAGTGGTATCATTTCCGCCGCTTATAGATACATAGTTGTTTCCTGTTTTGCCATGATTATAGAAGTCTTTTACATTGTTGGGCTGTGCTGAGTATGGTTTTACTTCCTGCTGGCCGTTTATGATCTGTCCCCACGGTCTTAGCTGGCCGTCATATGGCAGGCCCCAGCTAAAATTGTCATTAGGATTGTAAGGAAAATCGCCCTGCCCATAGGCGCCGCCCTGACCAAACTGGTTTTGGAATGCAGGGAATTTCAGTACATCGCTTTCACTGAACGTACTTTTTACAGTTACCCGCAATTTGTTTTTACCGCCTGGGTTGTTGCTCTGTGGAGTGCCGCCTCTTTTAGTGGTAATTATTATGGCGCCATTGGCAGCTATAGATCCATACAGTGCCGCCGCCGCCGGGCCATCAAGCACACTCATCGATTCTATATCTTCTGGGTTTACGTCATTACCACTGTTCCCAAAATCTACCTGCGTTAGGTTGCTAAAGCTATTGCTTATACCATTATGGTTAGTACCAAGTACATTCAGTGTACGGTCGTAATTGTTGATGATAACCCCATCTACAACAATTATTGCCTGGTTGCTACCGGATATTGATTTATTACCACGCAATACCACGCTTACCGAGCCACCGGGTCCACCTGTGCTGCTGGTTACGTTTGCACCAGCTACCTTACCTTCAAGCGATGATAATGCACTCACGTTGTTGGCTACAGTTATATCTTTATTGCTGAGGGTTGTCGTGGCGTATCCCAATTCGCGTTTTTCCCTTTTTATAGCAAGCGCGGTAACCACAGCTCCTTGCAGTTCCCGGCTGGAAGATGTCATGTGTACCAGTATTGCACCTGCCGATGCGTTTACCTCCTGCGTCACATATCCTACCCCCTGCAATACAAGTATGTTACCGCTGTTATCGGGTACATTAAGCGTAAAGTTACCATTGATGTCTGTCACGGTACCTACGGGTGTGCCTTTTACGCTAATACCCGCACCTGGAAATCCCAGGCCATTTTCATCCAGTACTTTTCCGGTTACCGTATGGGTGCTTTGCGCCACAGCCGCATGGGCTATGAAGAATAAAAAGATAAATAAGATTCTTTTCATGTTGTTTGCTTTAGTTAGTAAATGGTTTAAGCTCATGCAATCGATTGCATTTTCCACATTTTGGTCATTTTAGGGGTTATTTTTCCATAGTAAATTAATTTTAAGAGTTGTGTATTTTGAGGTTAGCAGTAAAAATCATTTAACAATTAGGTAATAGATTGTATTTGCAATCAGTATAGTATAATAGAAATCAACTAACTACGCATATGTTAAATATACGTTTTAATTTTTAGAATTTAATTTGTTAAAATGCGTTAACAAAAATGTTAAAAAAACCGTGCCCCCATTTGGGGTAGTAAAAAACCAATATCCTTTTGAGTTTTAATGGGTTAAGTCCCCTGGAGCAGGTTTATAAATGAATTGCACGCCTGATTTAAAATATTTTTACCAAAAAAGTATTGATAATCAATCAGTTATAGAGAAGCGCTAAAAAAACATCATAAATTATTTGGTGGTTATGATGGGTACTTTTACCTTTGCCATCCAATTTTTTAATACTTGTATGTGTTGCCATTTGGCTTCATGGCCAGGTAAACACATCAGAGCAAATATTTAAATAGTAAAATGAGACATCTCAGTTTTAAAACACAATCAGCTAACGAAAAGATCGTACAGCGCCAATGGTTCATAGTGGATGCTACCAACCTTACCCTTGGCCGTATGAGTTCTAAGATCGCGGCTACACTGCGCGGTAAGAACAAGGTTTACTTTACCCCTCACTTCGACTGTGGCGATTACGTTATCGTTATCAACTCAAACAAAGTGGTGCTTACCGGCAACAAAATGGATGATAAGGGTTACATGCACTACACTGGTTACCCTGGTGGCCAGAAGGTAGAAATGGCAAAAGAACTTATCCAGCGTCGTCCTAACGTTTTGATAGAACGTGCCGTAAAAGGTATGCTTCCTAAAAACCGCCTCGGTCGTGCTATGTACAAAAAATTGTTTGTGTACGAAGGTGCAGAACATCCGCACAAAGCACAGCAGCCAACAGAAATGAAATTTTAACCCCCGCCCCGGCGTTCGGGGTTAACAATAAAAAAAGCAATACCATTATTAAATGGAAAAACAGAAAAATGCCGTAGGTCGCCGTAAAGAAGCCGTAGCGCGCGTATACCTAAGCAAGGGCACAGGGATTATCACGGTTAATGAAAAGGATTACAAAAATTACTTTACCATAATGTACCTGCAAAACCAGGTTGAGCTTCCTATGAAAACCATAGAGGGCGCAGCAACAAGTTTTGATGTTGTGGTAAACGTAAAAGGCGGTGGCCCTAAAGGCCAGGCTGAAGCTATTAAAATGGCTATCGCCCGCGCACTTTGCCAGGTAAATGAAGAATATCGCCCGGCACTGAAGAAAGAAGGCCTGATGACGAGAGACAGCCGTATGGTTGAGCGTAAGAAATTTGGTAAAGCCAAAGCACGTCGTAGCTTCCAGTTCTCTAAACGTTAATGGCGCTGTTGTATCCTTTTATTTTTTAACCAACAAGAAAACATTCAAATGGAAGATAATAAAACTTTACACCAGCAGCTTTTGGAAGCTGGTGTGCATTTTGGGCACCTTAAGAAAAAATGGAACCCTAAAATGTTGCCGTACATCTTTGCTGAAAAGAACGGTATACATATAATAGATCTGAACAAAACCATCGAAGGCCTCGACGAAGCTGCAGCTGCACTTAAGTCTATTGCTAAGAGCGGTAAAAAGATCATGTTCGTTGCCACTAAAAAACAAGCCAAAGAAATCGTTGCAGAAGCATCTCAGAAAATGAACATGCCTTATGTTACAGAACGTTGGTTGGGTGGTATGCTTACCAACTTCCAAACCATTCGCAAGAGTGTAAAGAAAATGTTGAGCATCGAAAAAATGTTGCAGGATGGTACAATGGACAGCGTTACTAAGAAAGAACGCCTGACCCTTACCCGCAGCAAAGAAAAAATGGAAAAAGTATTGGGCGGTATCAGCCAGATGGGTCGCACTCCAGCGGCGCTGTTTATGGTGGACATCAGCCACGAGCATATTGCTCTTGCTGAAGCAAAACGCCTCGGTATCACTACTTTCGCTATGGTCGATACCAATAGCGATCCTACTAAGGTTGACTTTGCTATCCCTGCAAATGATGACGCTACAAAATCTATAGCTATCATCACCAACTACCTTACAGCAGCAATACTGGAAGGTCTGCAGGAACGTGCTCAGAACAAAGAAAACGAAGAAGATAACTCTGCTAACGACGAAGGTTATGAAGGCCGCAATCGCGGATTGGAAATAACTGAAGACGATGATAAAGGCGGCCGTGGTCGTCGCGGTGCAGGCCGTGGCGCAGGTGCTAATGCAGGTGGTGCTCCAGGCGCAGGCCGTGGTGGTGCAGGTGGTGGCCGTGGTCCGGGTGGCCCAGGCGGTGCCGGTCGCGCTCCAGGTGGTCCGGGTCGTGGTGGTCCGGGTGCAGGTAGCCGTGGCCCAGGCGGCGGTAGCCGTGGTCCGGGTGGTGGCAGTCGTGGCCCAGGCGGCGGCGGTACTCGTCCAGGTGGCGGCGCTCCCGTAAAGCGTTAATCCCAACTAATGTAAATTTTAATATTACTTTAAAGCCCCTTATTTGGGGCTTTAATAATAATTAACGAATTTTGCACCCTGAATTTGAAACTTTAATAATAAAAATTAGGTAATAATGAGTAGTGTAACTATATCAGCAGCAGATGTGAACAAACTGCGCCAGCAGACAGGCGCCGGTATGATGGATTGCCGCAAAGCCCTTACAGAAAGCGAAGGCGACTTTGAAGGTGCTATCGACTACCTCCGCAAAAAAGGACAGAAAGTAGCAGCTAACCGCAGCGATCGTGATGCGAAAGAAGGCGTTGCAGTAGCAAAAGCTTCTGCCGATAATACTTATGGTATCATCGTTAACCTCAGCGCTGAAACTGACTTCGTTTCTAAAAACCAGGATTTCATAACCTTTGCTAACGAAATAGCTGACATCGCGCTGGCTACTAAAGCTGCAAACGTAGAAGAACTGAAAGCAGCTGCTATGCACGGTGCTACAGTTGGCGAAAAACTGATGGAACAGGTTGCACGTATCGGCGAAAAAATAGACATCATCCGTTATGAGCAGATCTCTGCACCCGCAGTAGTTCCTTATATACACGCAGGTTACCGCATTGGTGTTCTTGTTGCGCTTAATCACCACGCTACAGAAGCTATCATAGCTGCTGGTAAAGATGTGGCTATGCAGATAGCAGCAATGAATCCATTGGCTGTTGATGCAGATAGTATATCTCCAGAAATGCTTGCTCGCGAAAAAGCAATTGCTGTAGAACAGGTTATGGCTGAAGGCAAAACTGCTGAAATGGCTGATAAAATAGCTGTTGGTAAACTGAACAAGTTCTTTAAAGACAACACCTTGCTTGCACAGGCTTTTGTAAAAGACAATGGCAAAACTGTAGCTGAGTACCTTACGTCTGTAGATAAAGGCCTTACCGTTACTAGCTTCAGCCGTATAGCTGTAGGTTAATAATATTTAGGTTAAACTTTAAGGGCTGATACCTTGCTTGTGCAAGATATCAGCCCTTATTTTTTGATCTTCTTCTAAAAAGCTATTCCTTCCCCGCTGCCTCGTGCTTCAATATCGGTGCCACTTCATTTGTTTCAGCTTCTGGTTGTATCACTCTTTGCCGCAGTTCCTTAGCTTCATTTTTTACAATAAATACCGCAGTGTCATAAGCTTCTATACCCCGGCCGCATTTTAATGCATATACTTTGGTAAATTCTGCGCCAAAATATAGGATGATAGATGAGTAATACACCCATGACAACAATAATATCATAGATGCTGCGGTGCCAAAGGTAGCCGTCATGTTACTGCTGCCAAGGTAGTATCCAATGGCAAACTTACCTATTATGAACAGCACACCTGTGAAGGCTGCGCCTATAAGTGCATCCTTCCAGTGTATAATTGCATCCGGCAATACTTTGTAGATGACCGCAAACATAAACGTAATGACGACAAACAGAAAAGCAATGTTTAATACATGAAAAAGTTGGATGTTCGTACTGCCGAAGAAATTTTGCAGCCTGTCTGTAAGCAGGTCCATTAGGGTATTTATAACAAGGGTAATGAGTAGCATAAACCCAATACCCACTATCAGCGAAAACGATAACAACCGGTCCATAATATACTTCAGCCAGCTGCGTTTGGGTTTCGTTTTAATCGACCAGATATAATTTATAGATCCCTGTATCTCGGCAAAGATCCCTGTAGCACTAAACACTAGTATCACGGCGCCTATTATGCCATATATAGTTTTGTGTGGCTGCTTGTTCACGTTATCCAGCAGGTTCAGTATTTGTGTGGCGCCGTCTGCCCCAACCAGCCCTTTCATTTGCGCGTAAATGTGTTCGGTAATATCAGTCCTTTTAAAGAAGATACCTGCCACCGTTATTACTACCAGCAAAAGGGGGCCTATAGCAAATATGGTAAAGTACGATAGTGATGCAGCCAGTTTGGTACCGTTATCATCATTAAACTCGCTGCCTGCATCCTTCAGTATTTCAAAATATTCTTTTACTTTCTTAAACATATTTTCTGTTATACTTACCGCCACACAATGTTAATGCCACACAATGGCTTATCAAAAATAAAAGTAGCACAAACAATGGTTTTGTTGTGAAGGTTGTGTAACATTTTACACAATATGATGCCATTAGGTTGATATTCTATATAAAACATATGGTGGTGAGATTTTTTTGAACTGATAAAAAATTCACAACCATGGCCAGACAGTATTCAAAAAGCGCAGCAGAGAACGTGCATCAGGAAATGCACGAGATGAAAGAGGGCAAACTGAAAAGCGGACGCTCGGGCAAAAAAGTTACTGATCCCAAACAAGCTATAGCTATTGGTCTTTCAGAAGCGCGTAAAGAAGGTAAAAAGGTCCCTGAAAAGAAAAGTGCTTCTAAAACTGCAACAAAGAAGAGTGCTGCCCCTAAGAAGGCTGTTGCACGTAAGTCGGCTCCTAAAAAAACAACAAGTAAATAAGATTAAAGATCTGTCTATAAAATTAGCCCCGTTGGTATATCCAGCGGGGCTAATCTTTCTACTAAAGGTTACCTGTTCTTAAATGTTCATAAAGATCCACCAGTTCATTAATAATGGGTTCTGGCAATTGCTTCACAAAATTCTTATCTATATGCGGAAAGGTAAAATCCTGTTCCCACGATAAACTGCAATCTGCACGTTCGCGCAATTCAACCGGTGCGTTATTGATCACGCGGCTATATGCTTCACTAAATCGCATTCTTTGTTCCTGTACACTCATCCGTCAATTGATTTAAAGGTTTCAATGTTAACTCAAAGTTAAGTAATTATTAATTAATTGCGTGCATAATGCATTTCTTTTATTCGGTTTTATAAAAGATTGATGTTGCTGCAATTAGTCAATAAGGGCTTTTGCACCAAATTCGGCCAAAAAGGAGCAAAAAAATCAATAAACATAACTGTTTGTTAGTCAATGCACTTCAATTATCATGCTTTGAATATATAATTTTTGGTATCGATTGCGTAAATAAAGACTATTTAGACTGAATAATAAGGCTCCTATACGGCATAAATTTGAATGTGAGAGTGAGTGAATGCTCACTCTTATTGCACATTCATCAATATTAAATACAGCCTTTATTATGAAACAATTCTCCTTTGCTAAATGGATGGTCTGCTTCACAGTACTGTTCTTCTCGATCACAAGATCTTTTGGGCAAAACGCAGTAGTAGCTCAGGATGGTAGTGGTAATTATACAACGGTACAGGCCGCAATAAATGCAGCGCCAGTCGGTGCTACCACTACTTGGGTCATTTACATTAAAAATGGCAAGTATAACGAGGTGGTCAATATACCATCTACAAAGCCTTTTATACAGCTGGTTGGCCAGAGTGTAGCCAATACTATTATCCAGTACAATAATGGGGCAAGTACCTTGGTTGCAGGCAGTGCCCTTGGTACGGCCGGCTCAGCCACACTTACTGTAAATGCAAACGACTGCTCTTTTATGAACCTTACCATACGCAATACTTTTGGCGATGGCAGCCAGGCGGTAGCTGTAGAAATAAATGCGGACAGGGTCGCATTTAAAAATTGTCGGTTAATGGGTAACCAGGATACGCTTTACACCAAGGGTGCAGGCAACCCGCGTCACTATTTCCGCAATTGTTACATAGATGGCAATATAGACTTCATATTCGGTAGCTCTATAGATATTTTTGATTCGTGCGTTATCTATGCCAAAACCCGTACTACCAGCGGTAGTTCTTTCTGCACTGCTGCCAATACCACTGCAGGTCAGGCATATGGCTATGTTTTCCGAAACTGTATTTTACCGGCCAATACCCTGGGCACTTCTTATTACCTGGGTCGCCCATGGCAGAATTCTTTAGGCTTCACACCAACCTCTGCAACTCCTCAGGCAAACAATAAAGTAGCATACATCAACTGCACACTCGGTGCACACATCAATCCGGTGGGTTGGGTAATATGGGATTCCGGTACAGACACTACCAAAATAACGGATGCGGAATACCAGAGCAAAAATTTTGATGGAACACTTACTAATGTTTCACAGCGTGTTACATGGTCTCAGCAAATCAACAGTACACAAGCATCAGCATATATGGCTACTTCTACCATATTCAGTGGTTGGGATCCTTGCCCTGTTATTGGGTGTGGTGCTTTCACTCCAGACATTGCAGTTTCAAACTTCGCAGGGGTTAAAGGTGCAACGGTATCTACTTTCAGTTGGAATATCAGCTGGCCTATAGCTGGTGTTACTTACACCTTGTATCGTTCTACAGACAGCACACACTATTCACCGCTTAGTAATGCTATCACATCTGCCAACGATACAAACGTAAATTTCCAGCTTACAGATCCTATACCTCCGCAAGGCGGCGTGTATTACTACTACATTCAGGCTACTAAAAGTGGTCTTGCCACCCACATTACAGATACTGTTGTCATCTCCAGCGCACCAACTATCACTTTAACAGGTGCACCTGGTATCCTCACTCAATACCTGGGCACCCCTTCAGGTGGTTCTCCTTATACAGTGTCGGGTGTTAATCTTACAGCAGGCGTTATTATTACCCCGCCACTTAATTTCGAAATTTCTTCCGATGGTGGTATTACATGGCATAACAGTACTTCGCCAATTACTTTGGCTCCAACAAGTGGTGTTCTGGTCGCAACAAATATATTAGCACGTCTTAATGCTTCTGCAAATGGTACATACACTGGCAACATTCTCCACACTACAATTGGTGGTTTGCCTAAGTACGATTCTGTAAGTGGCACCACTTCAAATCCGCCAGCCTATACAGAAACTGTCCTTGAAGAATGGCCATTTACTGCCAATAACCTGGATAGTGCAGGTGTAAGGGCTTTAGGTATTACAGCTACGGTACCTGTTATGCAGCATTTATATCTTTCCAATGGTACAACTGTAAGTACAATACCCGCATACTCACCACAATTTGGCGAAGCTTTTAGTGCTGCAAATAGCACAGGCGATGGTACATGGAGCGCTTCTATCGGTGGCCCGGGTGGTACGCTTAACCGTACTATTTACCAGCAGTTCACAGTTACACCGGGTGCTAATTATATGGCACGTGTCGATTCTTTTATTTTAAATGCCTCCTTCAACGGTTCATCATCAGGAACATCTATGATGGTTGTGTACTCTAAAAGCAACTTCGTATCAGATTCCACTAACATCTACGGCTATGGTTTTGCAACATCCGGCGGCGTAGGGGTACAGGATATTACTTTGCCCAACCAAACTGGAGGTCCAACTGCCAACTGGCGCTTAGGCCTTGTAGGTGGTGGTTCGGGTGTTACTCTCAACCACGGCGATACTTTAACTGTTCGCGTTTACTTTACCTGCAGCAGTTCTTCGGCTGGCCGTTATGCTACTGTACTTAATGTAATTGCAAAAGGCTTTACTACTCAATTGCCTGCAGTCCTTGAAGAATGGCCATTTACTACCAACAATCTGGATAGTACAGCAGTAAGGGCTACAGGCGTAGCGGCATCAGTGCCAACATTAAGCAACCTATACCTGTCAACAGGTACACCGGCAGCATATACACCAGCTTTTGGCCAGGCTCTGAGTGCCGGTACTACAGGCGGTGCCACTGCTGGCGACGGTCATTGGGGTACTGCATATGGTGGCCCGGGCGGCAACTTATCACACATTTATTACGAGCAGTTTACGGTAACCCCTACTGCCGGTTATAGCGTTCGTGTCGATTCATTTATATTGAATGCCGGCTTCTATGGTACGTCTTCTACTACCTCCATGATGGTAGTCTATTCTAAAAGTAATTTCGTTTCCGATTCTACAAATGCATATGGATATGGCTGGCTCATTCCAAGCGCTGGTACCGCACCTAATATAGATGTGGCTTTGCCCAACCAAACATCTGCAAATAGTACAACTACAAGATTGGGCTTACTAAGTACTGCAAATGGGGTTACTATTAATCCAGGTACTACATTAACGTTCCGTGTTTACTTTACATGTAGCAGTTCGTCTGCAGGTAAGTATGCCGAGTTGCTCAATGTATATGCAAAGGGTATCTCTACTCCGTTGCCTTGTCCTAACCAGCCTGGTACTATTACTGCATCAATAGCAAACATCTGTGCTGGTCAAACAAACGCCATATACAGCGTTCCTAATGATACAACGGTTAACTCCTATACATGGGCGTTCTCCGGCAGTGGTGCCACGTTCTCCTCAACTAGAGATTCTGTTGCTGTTAACTTCGCTAATAATGCTGGTTCTGGTATATTAAGTGTAGTGGCCAATGCAACTTGTGGTATATCTACAGCATCTACCTTACCTGTTATTGTAAATGCACTCCCTGCCGATTCAATAACAACAACTAACAGTGCTACAAATATTTGTGGTAGTGGCACACTTACCTTAAATGCAAATACTGGTACTGGTTATATCTACCAGTGGTCTAAAAATAATGCTACTATCTCTGGTGCTACCAGCGCTTCTTACAATGCCAGTACTGCTGGTACCTATACAGTAAGCATTACGAATCCTGTTGGTTGTTCCGCGGCCAGTCAGGCGTTTGCTGTCACCGTTGGTGGTGTGCCGGCTGCAATTACTGCTCCTGCTTCCACCATTATTTGTGGCAATGGTTACTTGGTGCTCAATGGCAATACCGGTACTGGTTATTCTTATCAGTGGCAGCTCAATGGTGCCAATACCACCAATACCACAGCTACAGATACTGCAAGTGCTGCGGGTGCCTATAACTTCATTCTTACCGATGCAAGTGGCTGTAAGGATACTTCTTCTGCTGTTACCGTAACTGTTGGGTCACTCCCTGCCGATACTGTTAGCGCTGCAACTTCTACTTCTTTCTGTGCGGGTGGCAGTGTAGTGCTCAATGCCTCTGCAACAAGTGGTGCTACATAACAGTGGTTAAACAATGGTGTTGCTATCTCAGGTGCTACCACAGGTAGTTATACTGCTGGCGCAGCAGGTAAATACTCTGTAATTGTCACAGGTTCAAACACATGTACAGATACGTCAGCTAAAACGCTGGTTGTGGTTCATCCGCTTCCTGTACCTGTCATTACAGAAAGCTCCAAAGTGCTGTCAACAGGCGCCTACACTACTTATCAGTGGTCGTTCAATGGTGCTAATGTGGCAACCTCATCTACCTTGGCTGCAACAGTTAATGGCAACGGTGTGTACACAGTTACAGTTACAGACTCTAATGGTTGCTCCAATACTTCAGCGCCAGATACTGTTACCGATGTCGTAGGTGTAGCAAACGTCAACCTGGCTAAATACATAACGTTGTATCCTAACCCTGCAACAGACATCGTGCATATAGATGCCCCGCTCAATGTTAATGCAGCTATAACTGGAATGGATGGCCGTCAGATATTCTTTAAGAACGACGCTAAAGACATAAACATCAGCGCCCTTGCCCCGGGAGTGTATCTCATCATGATATACGATGGCAACATGCTGATAAAGACAGATAAACTATTAAAGAATTAAGATCATCAGTACCGTTTTTTAAAGAAGCTGCCGGTTATCTAGCAGCTTCTTTTAAAATTAATGGCACAGTCATTTTATCTGCAACTGCTATCATAATCATCATCTGCAATCCAAAATCAATGGTATCCACAGCAAAACAATCGTTATCCCAAAACAACGCAGCATCCATCAATATCGCTAACTTAACTAGTGGTATTTACCTGATAATGATATACGATGAAAATAATATGCTTATCAAAACAGATAAGTTGATAAAAAATTAAGAAATTTGTAGTATTATAGTAGTTTAGTTATAGAAAGATAGACGACGGGGTGGCATTTTTGCCACTCTTTTTTTATGGTTCTGCTTCTTTCATCAAACATTCTGCTAGGTCATGTGCTATTAGTATTGTTTGGTATGCTTGTAGCTATGCCTTAAAAACGACTATTTTATACAAGTGCTATATAGAAAAGACTGGTTTTTAACTGCAGGACTTCATTTTTCGGGCAGATTGCAGCGAGATAGAATTCTTTAGCTGGGCAGAACAGTAGCACTGCTGCCTGCACAAAGCTGCGTCGGCAGCAGCGGTAATCGCTGCCGACTGCCTTTTTTTTGTTTCTTTTTTTTTGGCTTCAAAAAAAGAAAAGGAATGAAGATGAAACTTTTTGAAGGGTGACTATTTATCACTTAAATGATGTTACACAAGGAATATTTATTTATTTTTGCTAGATTCTCTTTTTTTAACCAACGTGCATGCAAGATTCCGGCGCAGGCCCATTACTACAGCAGATAGATAGTCCCGATGATCTGAAGAAACTGGATAAGGCCCAGTTGCAGGAAGTTTGTAGAGAACTGCGTCAGTTCATTATAGATTGTGTCAGTGTTCATGGTGGTCACTTTGGTGCCAGCCTGGGTGTGGTAGAGCTTACCGTTGCATTGCATTATGTACTCAATACCCCCGATGATCAGTTGATATGGGACGTAGGCCACCAGGCTTATGGCCATAAAATACTTACTGGTCGTCGCGATAATTTTTATACCAACCGCAAATATGGCGGCCTTAGTGGCTTCCCCAAACGTGGCGAAAGCATTTACGATGCTTTTGGTGTCGGCCACTCCAGTACCTCCATATCCGCAGCGTTGGGTATGGCCATAGCCTCTAAATATAAGGGCGAGACAACCCGCCAGCATGTAGCTGTTATTGGCGATGGCGCTATGACCGCAGGCCTTCCTTTCGAGGCGCTTAATCATGCGGGTGTCAGCAATGCCAACATCCTGGTGATTCTGAACGACAATAACATGTCTATCGATCCCAACGTTGGCGCGCTGAAAGAATACCTCACAGATATTACCACCTCACAGACCTACAACCGTTTTCGCGACGATGTATGGAAGTTGCTGGGTAAACTGCCTACCAATGATATGCAACGTCTGGCATCTAAGGTAGAAGCTGGGTTGAAGGGCGTAGTCAGCAAAAGCAGTAACTTATTCGAGGCGCTCGGCCTACGATACTTCGGCCCTATAGATGGTCATAATGTAAACAAGCTCGTCGATACCCTGCGCGATCTGAAGGACATACCCGGTCCTAAACTGCTGCATATAAAAACAGTAAAGGGCAAAGGTTACAAGCTGGCCGAAAAAGACCAGACGCTGTGGCACGCACCCGGCACTTTCGATAAGATCACCGGTAAGATCAACAAGAAAATAATAACTGTTCCCGAGCCGCCTAAGTATCAGGATGTGTTCGGTCATACTATAGTAGAGCTGGCACAGCAAAATTCGCTCATAATGGGTATCACACCCGCTATGCCTAGTGGTTGCTCACTCAAGTTCATGATGGAGCTCATGCCCGATCGTGCTTTTGATGTAGGTATAGCCGAGCAGCATGCGGTTACCCTCAGCGCAGGCCTGGCTACCCAGGGCATGAAGGTGTTCTGCAATATTTACAGCAGTTTCATGCAGCGCGCTTACGATATGGTGATACACGATGTAGCCATTCAAAAACTCCCTGTCATTTTCTGTCTCGATAGGGCAGGTCTTGTTGGCGATGATGGTCCAACACACCATGGCGCATACGATATCTCATTTATGCGCTGCATACCCAACATGGTAGTAAGCGCCCCTATGAACGAGGCTGAGCTGCGCAACCTCATGTACACCGCACAGCTTCCTGAGACCGATATTCCTTTTGTTATCAGGTATCCGCGAGGGCAGGGTGTAATGCCCGAGTGGCGCACACCGTTCGAGAAAATAACCATAGGCACCGGCCGCAAGATCCGCGACGGGCACGATATAGCTATACTTACTATAGGCCATCCCGGCAACTTTGCCGTAAGCGCTGCTAAGATACTGGCCACAGAAGATCTGCAGCCTGCCATCTACGATATACGCTTTGTGAAGCCGCTCGATGAAGCAATGCTGCACGAGATAGCTGCCAGGTACAACAAGATAGTAACGGTAGAAGATGGCACCATAGTAGGCGGTTTCGGCAGTGCAGTACTTGAGTGGATGAACGCACACAACTATACCCCCGAAATAAAAATGCTCGGCATACCCGACCGCATAGTAGAGCACGGCAAACCCGATGAGCTCCACCGCGAATGCGGCTACGATGCTGAAGGCATTGCTGCTGCCGTTAGGGAAATCGCGGGTGTTGGTGTAGCCGGATAACAACTTATGTGGCACTTTCTAAGTAAGAACTTTTGCATTATTAGTCCACTTACCCCTTCAGAAATTATTGATAAATTGGAACCGCAGGTTAATCCGGGCCGGTGGGGAATGGACTTGGTAGAGCAATTTTATTCGTCACCTGACGAGCCGTTGTTTGCAGGTCAGGTAGGGGAATCTACATTTTACA
>JABDEZ010000021.1 GCA_013286835.1 Bacteroidota bacterium | reverse complement strand
CACCTCTTTGTTCTGCGACATGAGGTATGCTTTTATGAAATCGTCCAGTTCACCATCCATCACAGGTTGTACATTGCCCACTTCATAATCTGTACGGTGATCTTTTATCATTTTATAGGGATGGAATACATAACTGCGTATCTGCGATCCCCATTCTATTTTCTTCTTAGTGCTATTGGTTGCATTTTTCAATTCTTCCCTTCTCCTCAATTCTTCCTCATACAAACGGCTTTTCAGCATGGTTAGTGCTTTTTCCCTATTCTCACCTTGGGTACGCGCCTGCTGGCACTCCACTATTATACCCGAGGGTATATGCTTCAGGCGCACAGCAGTTTCAACCTTATTTACGTTTTGACCGCCCTTACCACCCGAACGGTAAAACTCCCATTCCAGATCAGCGGGATTCACCTCAATGGCTATCGTATCATCAATAAGCGGATACACAAATACTGATGCAAAGGACGTATGTCTGCGTGCATTGGAATCGAAGGGGGATATGCGTACCAAGCGGTGCACACCACTTTCCGCCTTGAGCAAGCCATATGCGAATGCACCATCAAACTCTATTGTAGCCTGTTTTATGCCTGCACCATCACCATACTGCACATCAATTTCAGACACCTTCCAACCTTGCTTTTCGCCATACATACGGTACATGCGCAAGAGCATCTCTGCCCAGTCCTGGCTCTCAGTGCCACCGGCACCAGAGTTGATGACCAGAACCCCAGGCATTTCATCTTCAGGTTCGTTAAGGGTTGATTTGAACTCGAGGTCGTCGAGTTCTTTAATAGCATGATCGTAGGCTGCTTTTGCTTCTTCCTCCTGTGCTTCACCTTCTTTCCAAAATTCAAAAAGAACAGCAAAATCCTCTACAGCCCCTGCCACTTTTTGGTAGAGTCCGGTCCAGTATTCGTCTATCTTTATTTCTTTTAAAATGCCTGTAGCACGCTTATTATCATCCCAAAAGCCGGGGGATAATGTAAGTTGTTTTTCTCTTTCTGTTTTTGCCTGCCGATCTTCTATATGCAGGAAGCGATGCAGGTGCTGCACACGCTCGCGCATTTCTTTCAGGTTTTCCTGAGTCATAATTGGTGCAAAGTTACGTTAAACACCTCTAAATAGTGGTATCAGATATGATAAAGGGGCAATACAGAAACCACCTATTGTGCAACCGGTTTCTCGACCTTAAAAGTGAATTTACGCTGCGAGAAATAGCTGAATACAGCCAGGATAACGCTAGTAGCTGCATTTGATGGTGTTGGATAGAAACCGCAGACCTCAACAAAGAACTTGATGAAGCAATAAGAAAGAATAAGGCAAGTGGCTATAAGTACAATATATCTAAAAAACTGCACGTGTTTATGCAGGGCCGACTCGGGAAACACAATATAACGGGATAAAAAGAACCCCATAGGAAAGCTAAAACAAAAACTGATGAGATAAGCTGCGATAGGCGCAGTGATCTTAATACCATCAAAAAGCGGGATATCGTGCTGATGCAGAATGAAATTGTAACTTACCCAATACAAGAAAATACCAAATACCTGATTGGAACCTCCGCAGGCTACGTAGCGGAAGGTCTGTTTATCGATAAAGCGGCTGAAAGGCTTATGAAAGAAATCGATAAACGCAAGTATGCTGTGTCTTATTCTGTTAAACATTTATATGGTGCGCAAAAGTAAATTTTATTTTTGTAACTAATCGTATAAATACTTTATATCATTATTAACAATCTAATATTTATACTAAAAGTCATTCCACCAAGTACATAAGTACGGGAAAATGATCGCTATAACCATGCAGCCAGTAAGTACCTGCAAATGAACGGCGGGGCACTTTTTCGGTCATATTATGACTGTCAGCGAGGAAAGAAGGTTTAAACACTTCTACATTATTAAAGCGGAACCCGGCAGTATTGTGCATGAAGGCCTCTGAAACCATTACCTGGTCGAACATATACCAATGATGATTATACATTAGTGTACCCTCCCCATTGTTGTATAAGCTGGCGAATGGATCGTATAGGCTACCGCTAGCAGCATCATTACCATTTGCTTTTAAAATATTTATAATACTGCTATCGCCTGGGTTTTCATTAAAATCTCCCATGACTATAATTTTTGCATGATGCTGCAGCAACATATTTAACCTGTTGCGACATACAGTGGCGGCAGCAGCTCGTTTATGTTCCGTTTCTTCTTCGCCACCCAGACGAGACGACCAGTGGTTCACCAACAAGTGTAAAGTATCGCCATACAGCACACCTTTTACATATAATATGTCACGCAAAGCCCTATTATCGGTGTCATTGGCAGCTACAGGTATAGGTTCGCTACTTACCGGAAGAAAAGCTGATGGGTTGTACAGCAGGGCTACACCGATTCCGCGTTTATCCGGGCCAGCGTACCATATGTAATGATAATGGCGACGGACAATTGACGATTGACTTACTAACGCTTTCAGTACATTATTGTTCTCTATCTCTGCTAAACCTATAATTGCAGGGCCATCAGGCACTTCATCCGTTACCATTTTTGCCAATACAGCCGCTATATTATGTAGTTTTTCATTATACACTGCGGTGGTGTAATGGTACTTACCTGTAGGGGTAAATTCTCCATCTTCGTTTCCGGCGTTGTGTACTGTATCAAAGAGGTTCTCGCAATTGTAGAAAGCAACAGCCGTTTTGCCAGGTATGCGTTTACAAGCCACGAGGGTAAACAGCAATAAAATACCTAAAACAAAACAACGAGTTTTCAAAATAATTAATTATAATATAAAGAAAGTAAACTGCAATTAATTAAAATAAAATGATTTATTTGCATCAAATCTTTCTTTTATGTCAATGAGTAAGCCTTTGATCGCAGAGCTGGCTATGGAAGCCGCAAATACAAAAAAAATCTTTGAACGTATTCCCTTCGACCAACTGGGTTGGAAACCGCATGAAAAATCTATGCCTATGGGGCGCCTGGCTACCCATGTAGCTGAACTGCCGGGATGGATCACCATGACCATCAACACAGACGAATTTGACCTGGCTGCAATGACATACAAGCCTACGCCTGTAAACAGCAATGAAGAACTGATAGCATTACTGGATAAGAACGTACAAGCTGCAGTAGAAGCGCTGGAAAAAAGCACAGATGAAGATATGATGAAAATATGGACCCTCCGGAACGGTGACCATATTATCTTTCAATTGCCTAAAGTAGCAGTTATACGTGGCAGCGCTATGAACCACAGTGTACACCACCGCGGCCAGCTAACTACTTACCTGCGCCAGCATAATATACCAGTACCTGGCATGTATGGCCCATCTGCTGATGAGATGAACTAAAAACAGTACAAGAAATATTTAAGAGCGGGCAAACGGCCGCTTTTTATATGTTAACCCCTTAGTGACGATGATGAAATAAATACCATCACTTGACTTGCTCTTTTTCTTTTCTTTTTTGTTGTAAAAGTCTTTAAATAGGCTTCTATTCGCAGATTTTACGCTTAGAAGAAAAGAAAAATAACTGCGCCATCTGGTAGTATTTATTTCATCAACGTCACTTACCTTTATTGGCATGAAATATCTTTTTTTAATTGTTACCCTCTTTGCCGGTTACTATGCCCTTGGACAGGTACCAGCTACCGGTGTTTATAATGGCGTTGCCACAGTAACCATTTTTAGAAACGAACAAACGAAGACGATCTACGGAAATTTCAACACATGCCTGCACGATGGACATGACTGCTGCGCATTCAATTTTAAAGGGGAATACAAAGCCCTTAAGGGTAAGAAAATAAAGATCACCACCTCGTGGCCAGACGACAGCGCAGCTATAAAAGGCAGTATAACTTTTGAATTGGACACGAGCTTTATCATAAAGCTTAAACATTTACCCCCGGGATCTACTGCATGCACCGGCCTTGACAAGGATGGTTATAACGCCAAACTGGTACAAAAAGAAAATTGGCTGGGGATAAACATGGCAAAGAGCCGTAAAACATTTTTCTACGCTGAGCCAGATGTGAATAAAAGAATGCAGGCTTATATAACGGTATATGACATTGTGGGTGTATTAGAATACAATGGCGATTGGGTAAAAGCTGAGTACGTGAACTATAATTTAAAACGCCCTGTTACCATTTCTGGCTGGATAAAGAAAGCAGATCTTTTTGCTAATGCATTTTAACCTGAAACAAGAAATAATAAAGCTGAACTTTTTTATTACTATGGACGGCAGGGATTATAGCGATTGATCTGATATAAATCTAATCCACAAGTCATTAAAAGTTTCAACATTCGGCACAAGTTCCATATCGTTTATTATTTTTGTGCAAACGACAGCACAATTGAATATATACACGAAGGGACTTGTGAAGAAGTATGGCAAGCGTACTGTTGTGAACGATGTATCGTTTAACGTGAACCAGGGTGAGATTGTAGGATTGCTTGGGCCTAACGGGGCAGGCAAGACCACATCGTTCTACATGGTGGTGGGACTTGTGAAGCCAGACAAAGGCGCTGTGTACCTGGACAACCTGGATATAACCAGCCTACCCATGTATAAGCGTGCCCAAATGGGTATTGGCTACCTGCCACAGGAGGCCTCTGTATTCCGTAAGCTATCTGTTGAGGATAACATTTCTGCGGTGCTGGAAATGACCAAACTGACAAAGGGCGAACAATCCAACAAGCTGGAGTCTTTAATTGAGGAGTTTCACCTAGGACATGTGCGCAAAAGCCCTGGAGATGTGCTGAGTGGTGGCGAAAGAAGAAGGACTGAAATAGCCCGTGCATTGGCGGTTGACCCCAAATTTATACTACTGGACGAACCCTTTGCGGGCATTGACCCTATAGCTGTTGAAGATATACAGACCATAGTAGCCCGCCTGAAATTTAAAAATATAGGCATTCTCATCACAGACCATAACGTACAAGAAACACTTTCCATCACAGATCGCGCCTACTTGCTGTTTGAAGGAAAAATACTGAAATCGGGAGTGGCAGAAGAACTTGCGGAAGACGAAACCGTAAGAAGGGTGTACCTTGGGCAACATTTTGTGCTAAAGCGTAAAAATTATACCCCCGAAGACAAAATGAATAAATTATAGTATTTTAGTGTATTATATACGAATGGCTTTTTTTAGTATAAATAGTAACTGAGTAGAACGACATGAGTATCATTAGCCCTGCATTTAAAGGTTTCATCAAATTACGCCAGAGCGCTATAGATAACTTTACGCTTAACCCTATAGACACGCAACAACAAGTATTTAATCACCTTATAGGATCAGCCCAATTTACAGAATACGGTAAAAAATATCACTTCGAGAAAATAAACAGCATTGCTGAATTTAAAAAGCTGGTGCCCGTAAATGATTACGAAACATTAAAACCTTATATAAACAAGATACTGGAGGGTAACCAGAATATACTCTGGCCCTCGCCTATCACATGGTTTGCAAAATCGAGCGGTACTACCAGTGATAAGAGCAAGTTTATTCCGGTGAGTAAGGAATCACTAGACGAAATGCACTATCGTGCAGGCCGGGATGTGCTGGCGCTATATCTACGTCAGTTCCCGCAGTCGGGTATTACATCGGGTAAATGCCTGGTAATAGGCGGCAGCAACCAGATCAACCAGCTCAATGCAGATTCTTATTTTGGTGATCTGAGTGCTGTGATGCTGCAGAATATGCCCTTAGCCGGTCAGCTGTTCCGCACACCGGAACTCTCTATAGCGCTGATGAATGAGTGGGAAGAGAAAATAGAAGCAATAGCACATACTACCATACACGAAAATGTAACATATATAGCCGGTGTGCCTACGTGGACCATCGTACTTATAAAGAAGTTATTTGAACTAACAGGAACGGACAACCTGCTGGATATATGGCCCAACCTGAAACTGTATATACATGGAGGTGTAAGCTTTAAGCCATACCGCAAACAGTTTGAACAGTATATAAAGTCGCCGGACATGAACTACCTGGAGACTTACAATGCAAGTGAAGGCTTTTTTGCCGCCCAGGATGATCTGGATAACGAAGGCATGCTGCTGTTTGTAAACCACGGTACTTTTTATGAGTTTATGCCTGTGGAAGAGTATGGGAAAGAAAATCCGATCACCCTTCAGCTAAAAGACGTGGAGCTAGGCCAGAAATATGCCCTGGTTATAAGTACAAACGGTGGTTTATGGCGCTACCAACTGGGTGATACTATACAATTCACATCCCTGGACCCATATCGCATAAAGATAGTTGGCCGCCTGAAGCACTTTATTAATGCCTTTGGAGAAGAACTTATTGTTGACAATAGTGACCAAGCCATAGCCATGGCCTGTGAGCAGACAGGGGCGCTGGTAAACGACTATACGGCAGCACCTGTTTATATGACCGGACAAAATAACGGTGCGCACGAGTGGATCATAGAATTTGAAAAGCTACCGTGCCCATTACCTGTTTTTGTTGCGGCTTTGGATAAGGAACTGCAAAAAGTAAACTCGGACTACGAAGCCAAGCGATATAAAGATATAGCCTTAAGAATGCCAATAGTACACGTAATGCCTAAAGATGGCTTTAACAGGTGGCTAAAAGATAAAGGGAAGCTTGGCGGTCAGCACAAAATACCACGCCTGAGCAACGACAGGAATTACCTGGAAGATATGTTGCCTTATACGCACAGCAAATAATAGGCAAGAATCTAATCTTCAGGCTTTACTTCCGGTTCTTTTTCAAACGTAGCGTTCAGTTCATCAATATATTCGAGAATACCCCTACGACCCAAAAACTTGGTGGTGCTGGTTACAAAGCTGCGAGGAATGAATTCCCAGTCTTCCTTCATTTTTTCGATAAAGGTTTTTACATTTTTTGCAACTATACGTTGCGTACTTTTATCGGCCTTGGTAAATATAATATTGAAGGCTACCCCCCACTCGCCCAGCTTAGCCATAAATTCAAGATCCAGTTTTTGAGGTTCCAGCCGACTATCTATAAGCACAAAAATAGTCATCAGATTGCTGCGCTTCTGCAAATAGTTGGCTATCATCTTCTCCCAACTTGCCCTGGTATTTTGTGATACTTTGGCATACCCATATCCCGGCAAGTCGCATATATACCACGCTTCATTTATCAAAAAGTGGTTGATGAGCTGCGTTTTACCCGGTGTGGATGATGTTTTTGCCAGCTTGGTTTGGTTGGTCAGCATATTGATCAGCGACGATTTGCCCACATTACTGCGGCCTATAAAGGCATATTCCGGCTTATCAGGCTTAGGTGCCTTATCGAGAGAAGTATTGCTTATTAAAAATCTGGCAGAACGTATTTCCATTGCTTGTTGTAGTGTACTTTTGCAGACCATGAAGTCAGCAGGTAATGGCACAGGTACAATTGTAGTACCCGATGCGGGATCAAATTTAAGCAAGAAAGCGCAGGTTGCGGATATGTTTAACCATATTGCCGGCCGTTACGATTTCCTGAATCACTTTCTTTCACTGGGAATAGACAAAGGCTGGCGCAAAAAGGCCATTGCCGAGATAGGAAAAATAAACCCTAAAAAGATACTGGATGTAGCCACTGGTACGGGCGACCTTGCCATTGCAGCTATGGTGCTAAAGCCCGAAAAGATAACCGGTGTGGACATTGCAGACCAGATGCTGGAGGTGGGTAGAAAAAAACTAATTGCCCAAAATTTATCCCATATCATTACCCTTGAAAACGGCGATAGTGAAGCATTGCCTTTTGAAACCGGCAGTTTTGATGCTGTTACCTGTGCGTATGGTGTGCGCAATTTTGAGCACCTGGAAGCCGGACTTAAAGAAATGAACCGCGTGATGCGCCCTGGTGGCCGTATGGCTATATTAGAGTTTTCGCACCCTAAAGCTTTCCCTGTAAAACAATTATACCGGTTCTATTTCAAGTATATACTGCCTACATTGGGTAAAATAGTTTCTAAACACAGTAATGCATACACTTATCTACCCGCTTCTGTAATGGCTTTCCCTGAAGGCAAAGTTTTTTGCGATACACTTACACGCTGTGGCTTTAAAGAAGCAAAAGCCAGGCCTCTTACTTTTGGCATTACAACCCTATATACTGCTATAAAATAACACTGCAATAAACGTCAACACTATGCAATCGGCAAAGATCCACAAATTGTTAGAAAATGACGTACAAAAGGTTGCTAAAGCTGCGGGGTGTATAGCGCCAAATTTCAAGACCGATGAGATACATGCTTTTAGGGTAGGCATAAAAAAGCTGCGTGCATTCATACATTTTATCAATTCGGTAAAAGGCCAGCCGCAGTTGCAACTGACCAAAAAAATCAATCGTTTATACAGTATAGCCGGCACCCTGCGTGATGCCCACCTGAAATATGAAACACTTACCGAAAGAGAATTGATACTACCCCAATATTATGCCAACTTATCCATAATAGTGTTGCGCAATAAGGCCGAGTGGCAGAAATTGTACAGCAAGCAGGTAATGAAAAAACTGCATGAGCAAATAACAGATAACCTGTTTGTACAATTAACACCTGCAGACCTTGCTAACTTTTATGCCCAGCAGATAAAAAAGATAAAAAAGATAAATAATGATGTGCCTGATGATGAGCACGTGCATAAAATGCGCAAGCTAATAAAGCATATGCTGTATATAACTGCACTTGCAAAGAAAAGATGGGAAGGGGCTGAAGAAGTGATCGCATGCATACCGTATATGCAGCTTACAGACATATCAACCCTTATAGGTAGCTTCAACGATGGCTCTATTTTACTTCATGAACTTTCGACTTTTTCATCAATGGGCATGCAACAACAAGAGGCTACTGCTATAGCACGTTATGTTGATGAGACGCTGGCACGACATAAAACCCTACGCAAAGATCTGTTACGGCAAATAAGTGACTTTGTGAATGTTGTAGAAGAAAGATTGGCCTAAATTATTCTTTCTTATTTTCCAATAATTTCCAGTCGTTTATGAGAAAATTACTTTCAATAATTCTGTTTGTATTTGCAACCCATAGCCCAATACTGGCTCAGATTGCTTGCCCGGTAAATTTCTTTGGTAAAGACCTGATACCTGCACAACATGATTTGAAAAGCTGGGCTGGTAAAATAATTGCCTTCAATGCAATTGTAATGGAGGTAGAGGATGGTTACCCAGGTAAGCCCTACTACAGGGTAGCAATGGATACCGGTGAGCTTTGGATTGCATCTCTTATGAAAAGCGGGTATGAAGTGCCCGGCAAACCTGTGCGTATACTGGGTTATTTTTCTGATGTAGAACAGGATACCATTGCGGCTAAATACAATAAGACCAAGTACCAGGTGCTGGCATTTGGCATAGTGGACCTCTCTACCAAACAATTATCTATGGTGCCAGACGCCAAGCCACAAGTGCAAGAATGGATAGATGGAAAGATACCGAAAGCTTACAGATAAGGACATTAACCACCAGTTAACATTAACTAAGGGTTAAGAAATTGAGGTAACATGGAATTAACGTTACCTTTATTTTATAAAAATTTTTTCATGCAATGAAGGTGATGTCCATCAAACGGTCATTGATTATTGCCGCTATAACCGCCGGGGCTTTTTTATGTAGTGAGGCCCTGCATGCGCAAGATAAAACGTCCGAAACAAAAGCAACTCTAACAACCGGATCTGACGAATACCCACTCCCTAAGGGCTGGCATAAATCGGGTACAGCACCATCTAAGTTTATGATGGGCATTGTAAAAGGTGCAGGACAAAAAGGTACCAATGCAGCTACTATTAAAAGTATCGGCGCCATAAAAGGTACTGGCACCCTGATGCAAAGCTTTGACCCTGAAAAGTACCTGGGTAAAAAAATAAAACTTACCGGTTATATCAGATCAGAACATGTGGTGGAATGGTCTGGCTTATGGATGCGTATTGATGACTCGACCAAGAAGAGCGTGGCTTTTGATAATATGGTGAGCAGACCTGTAAAGGGAACTACAGGATGGACAAAATGTGAGATTGTTCTTGAAGTGCCTCAAAATGCGGCCAACATATCTTATGGTGCATTACTGCACGGGGCAGGCCAAATATGGTTTGATAACCTGACCTTTGACATTGTAAAACCAGCACCTGTAATTGAAGCCCGGTTAAAAGAACCCACCAATCTTAATTTCGAAAAGTAAAATACCGTAGTTTTAGCATAGCTATGAAACGTTATGCAGCCTTCCTGCGTGGTATAAATGTGAGTGGACACAACCTTGTAAAAATGGATGTGCTGAAAGAATTGTTTGCCATGCCTGGCATCAAGAACATTGTTACCTATATACAAAGCGGGAACGTGATGTTTGATGCCAAGGAAACAGACAATACTACCCTGGAGCGAAAGATAGAAAAGCAACTGCATAAGGAACTGGGCTTGCCTATAAGAGCTTTAGTAAGAAGCCTTGATGAGATAGAACAGGTGATTGCTGCAAACCCATTTACAGATATACACGAGGACGATAACCGGAAGCTATACGTTACTTTCTTAGAAACAACACCTGCAGCCGATAAGGCCACAGCGCTACTTGCATTATGCAGCAATGGAGATGAGCTTATGCATATATCTGGTTCATCCCTTTACTTCCTCAGCCCCTCTTATGGCAACACCAAATTCAGCAACAATTTTGTTGAAAAGAAACTGGGCGTAGCTGCTACCACCCGTAACTGGGCTACTTTGAATAAAGTGATCGGCCTATAACTATGCACCTGTTCATTTAAATATTTTTTGATAGCTCAAATATCAATCGTAATATTGCAATGAATAGATGAAGAATGGGCGCAACTAAAACAGATTTATTTACTAAAAAACAAAATGAACTTGCCAATATGGCCAAGGCCATAGGCCACCCGGCCCGTATTGCTATACTGCAGCAATTGGTGAAAACCAATGCATGCATCTGTGGTGACCTTGCTGAGGAACTGGGGCTTGCACAACCCACAATATCGCAACACTTAAAAGAGCTTAAAAATGCCGGCATTATACAAGGAACGGTTGAAGGTACCAGTGTTTGTTATTGTATCAACCCAAAGATGTGGAAACAGTACAGGCTCTTCTTTACCGAATTTTTCGGGGATGTAAAACTGGATACTAATACGTGCTGTTAAGTATTTTTTTGTATCAATTAAACGCAATATTGCAATAAATAGATTGACTAAAAATTGAATCATGTCAAGCATTAAACACAAAGTATTATTTGTTTGTATTCACAACTCGGCACGCAGCCAGATGGCTGAGGCTTTTCTGAACAATATGGGTGGCGAGCTATTTGAGGCGGAAAGTGCAGGTATTGAAAAAGGAAAACTTAATCCACTGGTTGTTAAGGTAATGGCAGAAGCAGGTATTGACATAAGCGGTAAACAAACAAATGAGGTTCTTGACTTTCTAAAAGAAGGCAGAAAGTATGATGCTGTAGTTACCGTTTGTGATGCTGCAAACGCAGAAAAATGCCCAGTGTTTCCGGGCAAGGTAAAAAGGCTTGCATGGTCGTTTACAGACCCTTCTCAATTTGCTGGAACAGAAGAAGAAAAACTAGAAAGAACCCGGCTTGTGCGAGATGAAATAAAAGAAAAAATAGCGGGCTTTATTACGGAAGCCAGTGAATTGAAATACTGGATGTAATTATCTTTTTTGAAACTTAAAAAAAAATCAAAAAATGAAAATTTCAGAACTAAAACAATATTTAGCAGAAGTATCCGCAGTCAACTTCAGGCTTCCTGACAATAGCTACTTACCTGTTCACTTTCATGTTACAGAAGTAGGCTTGATCACAAAACATTTTATTGACTGTGGTGGCACAGAACGTAAAGAAACCGCCGCGAATTTCCAGCTATGGGAAGCAGGTGACTACGATCACCGTTTGGCTCCGCAAAAGTTCCTGCACATTCTTAATCTATCGCAAAAGATCTTGGGTAGTGAGGATCTTGATATAGAAGTTGAGTATCAGCAAGGAACTATTGGAAAGTTTGGCCTTGAGTTTGACGGCAAAGACTTCTTACTTACGCCCAAGCAAACTGCTTGCCTGGCACAAGATGCATGTGGCATACCTAAAAAGAAAATTGCATTGTCTGAATTAACCGTTCAAGCTGCTTGCTGTACACCTGGTGGAGGCTGTTGCTAATATGAAGAACTATATAGCAGAACTAATAGGCACCTTTGCCCTGGTATTTTGTGGCACCGGAGCGGTTATTATTGACCAGCAATCCGGAGGCAGCGTGACCCATGTTGGTGTTGCCACCACCTTTGGCCTAATTGTGATGAGTATGATCTATAGCCTGGGCAATATATCGGGGGCACATTTAAACCCTGCGGTAACTATTGCCTTTACAATAGCCAAACGCTTCCCGCTCATGCAATTGCCGGGATATATCATCAGCCAGTTAGCGGGCGCATTGCTGGCAAGTCTAACCTTGAAATTCCTGTTTCCTAGTAATGAATTTCTTGGGGCAACCTTGCCAGCAGGAACAGAAATGCAATCCTTTATCCTTGAACTTATCCTGACTTTCTTTTTAATGCTGGTCATCGTTAATGTGGCAATCGGCAGTAAAGAGCAAGGCATGTTTGCAGGGCTTGCCATTGGCGGTGTTGTAGCGCTTGAAGCTATGTTTGCCGGACCCATTTGCGGCGCCTCGATGAACCCGGCACGCTCCATAGGTCCCGCAATAGCATCTGGTCACTTAGAGCATTTATGGATCTATATTGCTGCGCCAGTTGTGGGTGCGATGCTGGCTGTGCCAGTGTGGAAGTATTTGACAGGTAAGCCTAAGTGAACTTCCCTATTTATCTGTCAATTTGAAAACGATTGGCATTGTAAAGAAAACCTTACAAGGTGTACCATTTTGCTTACCAGGTCTCCACGGCGGCATGCCTGCTATTACATTAGCCGCAGCTTCATCACACCCCGCGCCTATGCCCTGTATCACTTCTATATCTGATATGCTGCCATCCTCGTTCACGACGAACTTAGTTATCACCCTGCCTTCGATATTATGCTTGCGCGCAAACTCAGGATATGTAAGATGTTCACTAAGATATGCACCGAGATTAACCCTTGGCACCGGCATCTGTTCTACATAAGTATATACAAAGGCCTCATTAAAAAATGGCACTTCTTTACCTGTTGAATCATAAGTATGACCTAAGTAAACCATATCATTACTATAAAGTTCAAGTCTTTTTAATGTTCCATTTTTATAAAAATCTTTTTCCATTGCACGTTTACAGTCAGTATAAATTGTTTCTCCTTGTATGCTGTCAGTACCCGCATAGTATAATTTCGCATTAATAGGGCATGCACCTTTTTTCTTCATTTCCCTGAGTTTGCTATGAGAAACTGAATCGTACGAGATAGTGACTGTAAAAAAATCTGGGCTGTGCTCTGTTTGTTCTTTTATGAAAGTGCTATTCGCAAAATATGATTTCCATAATCCAATACGTTTCCAGCTCTTCATTCCTCCTTCATACTTTATTGTGTGATAAACAGAATCGTAAACGATCCTATACACAGATGAGTCACTCTTGTATTCTACTTGCTCTTTCAAGTTGTCACTGTCAGCAAAATATATTTTCCATATACCGGATTGTTTTCCAGCAATGAAGTTCCCTTCAGATTGTACACGTCCTCCATAATCATAAAAAACAAAGTGTCCATCCCTGGCACCATCATTTTCAATATCCAAGGACAAATAATACCCAGACATTTGAATAGTACCATTTGCAAGCCGGTCTTCAATTTTATATCTACCTTCTGACAATGGGAATGTTATGCGGTAATGTGTAGCATGTTTTTCCTTTGTCGGTTTTGATCTATTATTGAGGTAAAGCGTATCCTGTGAAAAAGAAAAGAATGGAATTGCCAGTAATAGGCACAGCATTAAAGAGCGTATAGGCATCATATATCGTTATTGGGAGGCGAAAATATTTAAACTTTAACGTTAGACGACATCCTATCTATAAAGCACAACGGTTAAATAATAAGTTGCTGGGGCATTAAATATCACAGGTTAGATAATCGTTCGTTTGCATTGTTTATGATAACCTGCATGTCGCCACTGCCTTCTATTTCAGTGATCTTTATAGGTGCTGGAGGATTTTGGATATGGTCAGCAAGATCTCTTTGAAACCATTTTGTATCGTGCCAATTGCCAAACTTGTAGCCTATTTTTTTAAAGACACCGATCTCCTCGAAACCAAGCGCCTTGTGAAAGCCTTCGCTTTTTTCATTGGGCATACCTATACCGGCAAACATGTTGAAATACCCTTGAAGTTGCAAGATTGAAAACAGAGCCTCATACAAAATACGTGCGATACCTTTTCCGTGTATCTCCTCGGATAAATAGACGCTGACTTCTGGAGACCATTGATAGGCCGTTCTATACCTATGCTTACTGGCATATGCATACCCTATTATCTTGTCGTTTTGCAAGCAAACCAACCAGGGATATTCTGTAATGTTTGTTTTTATTCTTAGCGCAAAGTCTTCAAGCGTGGGAATCTCATACTCAAATGAAATGATGGTATCGCGAACATAAGGCGCGTAAATATCAAGAACAGCCTGTGCATCATTTTCGGTTATTAACCGTATTTCAATTTGCTCTGTCATAAATATTCTTTTATACAATTAAAGATACGTGCGCGATCCAATTAGCATTGTCATTGTTTACTATAAGCAAACCACTATCCTCATCCATTTTCCCTATCAGTGCGCCATTGCTGTTCCAGAATGCGCTTTGCCCGGCAGATTGTAAATTATATGATGTGCCTGTATAATTAGCCATCAAAACATTCATAGAATACGTTTGTGCATATTCGCTTAATTGTTGATAGGCTTCTGCTATACCACCGGGTGTATAAAACAAGCTAGCTACATACAATGTCGTTCTCTTTTTTGCAGCATTGCCTGGATGCAGGGGGTTTACTATATCGGCACAAATAGCTAATGAAATTGTCTCTCCAGCCAGCTGTATTACAGGATTGAAATTCACGTTTGGGGAGAATGCTATTTCTTCACCCAGATGTAAAAACTGCTTTGTATAGATCGACACTGTATTGTCGGGAGAAAAGATAAAGGACCCTATATGAAGCTGCCCACTGATACTGATGGGTGCCCCAACTATGATGGCCATGTTGTGCAAAACGGCCAGTTCTTTTAATACGTTCAATCTTGTGTCGTCGGGAATAAAAGAGAGTTCAACTGCACGTTCCCGCTCATAGCCAGTCAACGACATTTCGGGGAACACGATCAATTGCACACCGTGCAAGGCAGCTATTTCAATAAAGCGAAGGTGATCATTGATGTTAGCATCAATGTTGCCGTTGTGCGGTTTGGTTTGCGCTGCTGCTATGATCATAGTGGATTATTGTTGATGAACTACAACAATGCCACTATGCAAGAAAGGGTTAGCTTTCTAAATATTGATCAGGATCAACTGTGGGAATATACCAATGAGTATAACCAATCCACAAGTGATCACCAACAGTACTTTTTCGCCTTGTGTAACAGGTGCATGCAGATCTGCATTACCTTCTTTAAAGTACATAGCTATAATGACACGGAAGTAGTAATATACACTGATGGCAGCCATGAGCAGACCGAAGATCACCAGCCATAACAATTGGCCTTGCAGCATTACGGCCTGTATCACATAGTACTTTGCCATAAACCCACCAGTGAGCGGGATACCTGCTAATGAGAAGAGGAATATGGTAGTTACAAATGCAAGCAGCGGTTCCTTTTTAGCCAGGCCATTAAAGCCATCGTAGGTGTAATCTTTTAACTTCATCAACACCGTGAAAATACCAATGGTGGCTATACTGTAAGCAACTGCGTAAATAATGATGCCTTGCCATGCCACAGCGTTTACTGCCAGCACTGCAAACAACATAAAGCCTGCCTGTGCTATTGATGAATAAGACAACATACGCTTTACACTCTGCTGGAACACAGCAGTAAGGTTACCTATTAGTAAAGTAGCTGCAGTAATCACTGATAGTACTATTGTCCATTGACTGCTGATGCTGCCAAAAGAAATTTGGAACAAACGAATGAATGCGAAGAAAGCAGATGCCTTTACCACGGTTGCCATAAAGGCTGTAAATGGTGTTGGTGAACCATCGTACACATCAGGGGTCCACATGTGCATAGGCGCTGCAGATACCTTAAAGCCAAGCGCTATCATTACAAAAATTATCCCACCCAACGCCAAAGGATTAAGTGCATCGCTTTGCAGGAAACTATAAGCTACAATATTGAAAGAGCCCGTAGCGCCATACAATAACGTAATACCCATCAACAATATACCCGTAGAGAATGCACCCATCAGGAAATATTTCAATGAGGCTTCGCTGCTTTTCAAGTTCTTTTTATCGCTGCCTGCAAGTATGTATTGCGGTATGCTCAATATCTCTATACCCAGGAACAACATAAGCATGTTGTTGTAGCACGAGAGAATGTACACACCACATAGTATGAAGAATATAAGCGCAAAATACTCTGCTACGTGTAATCCTACTTTTTGTATTTCCTTGCCTACAAGTAATGTGTATAGCACAGTAACACCCGTCATAAGCGTGCTGAACCAAAGCGCATACCTATCTATACGCAACATGTTGTTAAAGTAACCCACAGGCGCAGTAGCCGGTGTGGTAACAAGATCCCAAATGTTTACACCCAGTAACAGGAATGCAAGTACTATAGCCAATGTAACCACGCTGCTTTTGTTCTTCATTTGCAGCCCGGCAAACATCATAACTATACCCAGTATTGTAGCAGCAATAATTGCCTTCATGTTTTTATTTAATTCAAGTCAATATTCAAAAATCAAAAAATGTCGTCTCAGTTAGTGCACCAGGGTGTTTACTACTCCAGCTGTAAGGTCCAGCAATGGTTTAGGATATACACCCAGGAATATAATAATGGCAATGATAATAGCCAATCCTATATATTCATTCACAGCTAAATCTTTATTTATAACCTGCTCGCGTGTATTGCCGTAAGCTACTTTCTGTACCATGTTGAGGGTATAAACTGCACCAAGTATTACGCCAAGTGCTGCTACCACCATAAAACCTATATGATAGATGGAAGCGCTCTGGAATAAACCGGTGAACAACATGAACTCACCAACAAAACCATTGGTAAGCGGCAGGCCTATACTTGCAAAAGATATGATGAGCAACGCTATAGCCATTTGCGGAGCAGAAGTTGCCATACCACCCATTTTAGTCATATCGCGAGTACCCCAGCGGTTCTCTATCATGCTTACAATAACCCACATACCGGTAATATTGATACCGTGGTTGAACATCTGTACCATGATACCATGTATGCCCGTATTGGATGGCGAAAAGGCTGCAGCACACATAAGCCCCATGTGGGCAATTGATGAGTATGCAAGAAGCCTTTTGATATCTGTTTGTACAATAGCAATGAGCGAAGCGTAGATAATACCAATAATAGAAAGCACCACAACAGTATTACCCCAGTATGCAACACCAGCAGGCAGTACCGGGAATAACCAGCGCAGCACACCAAACATACCCATCTTTACCATTAGGGCACTCAGGATGATTGTAACCGGAGTGGGCGACTGCTCGTAAGTATCGGGCTGCCAGGTATGGAAAGGGAAGATAGGCATTTTAATAGCAAAGGCTACGAATATGAGGCAGAACAACCATACCTGTTGTGCAGGTGCCAATGAAGCCCCTGCATGGGCTATGCTCGGCCAGCTGTAACTATTAATGCCTGGTGTTTGTGTAGACAAGTAGATAAGCCCAGCCAGCATCATGAGGCTACCCACAAAAGTATAGACAAAGAATTTGAAGGTTGCCGGAATACGCTTTTCACCACCCCACTGTGAACACAGGAAGTAAACAGGTATCAGCGCAAGCTCCCAGAATACATAAAATACCAACGCATCGTAGGCCAGGAACACACCCATGAGGCCGGCCTGTGCCAGCAACATCAGACCATAAAAGGAACCAGGCTTTTCAACCTCTTTGTTCCTGTTCACTATCATTACTACCAGCATTACAATACCTGTCATCAGGCACAGCATGCTGCTCATACCATCGCCTATAAGACTAAAGGATGTACCCAGGTTGGGTATCCATGGTACATTAAAATAAGAAGATTCGGTACCGGCTGTGCAACTTAAACAAACAGATAATACAAGTGTAGCCAGCGTACTCAGCAACGCCAGGTTTTTAGCTCCGTTTCCATTAATGGAAAAACTGAGGATACCTGTAAGCAGAGGAATAAGAATAAGTAATACTAAAATCATATGCTAATGCAGTGTTTGCAATTGGCTTTATATTATAATTTAACCCCGAAAAAAGTAATTGCGAACAACGCCACCATACCCAACACCATCACAAATATATAAAAGCCTACCTGGCCACTCTGCAGCATACGTATGCGATCGCTGCCGTAACGTACACCTTTGCCAACTCCGTTTACAATGCCATCTATCCCAGACTTTTCAACAAACTTATCTAACAAGCCGGATAGCGCTGCTAAAGGACGAACGATGATGGCATCGTAGATCTCATCTACATACCATTTATTCTCAAGCAACTTGGCAAGCCCTGTATTTGGTGCGAATGACGGAACCTTGTTGGCAGTAAATGCATATATAATCATCACAACTGAAAGACCTGAAGATAAGCCCATAAGCAGCCACTCGGTACCGGCAGCCATGTGATGTTCACTTGCATTACTTACAACAGGCGAAAGATAAGATGCCAATGCATGGTGCTCGCTGATAACCGCAGGCAACCCTACATAGCCACCAACTACTGATAATATAGCCAGTACGATCAAGGGAATGGTCATAGCAGAGGGACTCTCGTGCAGGTGATGTTCCTGATCGTGAGTGCCGCGAAACGTACCTGTAAATGTGAGGAAGTACAGGCGGAACATGTAAAAGGCGGTCATCATAGCGGCAGCCAATGCCATGTAGTATAGAATAGGATCGTGTGCGTAGGTAGCGGCCAATATCTCATCTTTAGAAAAGAAGCCGGAGAAACCAGGAATACCTGAGATAGCCAGGCAACCAATAAGGAAAGTGATCTGCGTGACACGCATTTTCTTACCCAGGCCACCCATCAACCTAATATCCTGCTCGCCGCCCATAGCGTGTATGACACTACCAGAGCCGAGGAACAAAAGCGCTTTGAAGAATGCATGCGTCATAACATGGAACACAGCTGTAGTATATGCACCAACGCCGAGCGCCAGGAACATAAAACCCAACTGGCTTACTGTAGAGTATGCCAGTACTTTTTTAATGTCGTACTGCTTGATGGCTACTGTAGCGGCAAATATGGCCGTAGCTAAACCAATTATAGCTACAATGTGCAGCGTGAATGGTGCAAGGTTATATAATACACTGCTGCGGGCTATCATGTAGATACCGGCGGTAACCATGGTGGCAGCGTGTATGAGCGCAGATACCGGGGTTGGACCAGCCATGGCATCGGGCAACCATGTATACAAAGGTATCTGTGCACTTTTACCAATTGCACCTATAAAGAGGCAAATAGCTATCCAGTTGTAAGTATTGTCGCCTAATGCGCCTGGTGTAGTTCCCAGTTTACCGAAGAACTCACCATAAGATAGTGTACCATAATTGAACAATATCATCATCATGCCCACCAGGAAACCAAGATCACCTATACGGTTCATAACAAATGCTTTCTTAGCGGCATTGGTATAATCGCGATTCTTGAACCAGAAACCAATAAGCAGGTAAGAGCACAAACCCACACCCTCCCAGCCGATGAACATAACCAGGTAATTAGCCCCTAGTACAAGCAGTAACATTGAAAAGACGAACAGGTTAAGGAAAGCAAAGTATTTTACCATGCCTTCATCATGATGCATGTAAGATGTAGAATACACATGAATGAGGAAACCAACACCCGTGATGATAAGCAAGAACAGGGTAGAAAGCGCATCGACCTGGAAGGTAAATGGAATGTATAGTTTACCTGTTTGTATAAAATCGAACAGGTGAACCAACACCGGCCCGTGAAAAGAGGGACTGTTGACTTCAAAAAAGATACCTACTGATACCACAAAGGAAGCGAGTATTGCAAGGCTGCCAATAACACCCGCTGCAGTTTTAGGAATTGTACGCCAGCCCAGCCCATTGATGAGGAAACCGATGAGGGGAAATAAAGGAATTAAGTAAACGAGTTGTGTCATATTTAATATTCAAAAGCCCGAAAGCTGCAATTAATGTTTTAGCCTGTTCAATATATTCACGTCAACAGAATGCACTTTCCTGTACATCATTACTATAACTGCCAGCCCCACAGCCACTTCTGCAGCTGCAACCACCATTATAAAGAATACAAACACCTGGGCGCCCGCATCCACATACATTTTAGAAAAAGCTACCATCAATAAGTTCACAGCATTCAACATAAGCTCCACACACATAAATATGATGATAGCGTTGCGACGAATAAGCACGCCCATGATACCTATACAAAAAAGCGTAAGGCTCAGGAACATGTAATGTAGTGGTAGTATTGGCATAAAAAACTAAAACCTTAATGTATTAAAAATGCTGCACCCAATGGGGAACAGTAATTGATCTGTATCTAGGCACTATGTGTGCTGTCTTCTTTTTTACCTATTACTATAGCACCAATCATTGCACTCAGGAACAGCACACTGCTGATCTCAAACGGCAGTACATATTGCGTGAACAATACTTTACCCAGGTTCTGTATCAGCCCTATTTCATTAGGTGTACTTTCAAGTGTAGGATATTTTGCTGTACGCAATGCAGCCAGCAATACCAACAACAACGCACCGCCCGATACCACACCAGCCAATTGTACCAATCTTCCCTTTTGCGGTTCTACATCAGCGTTCAGGTTCATGAGCATGATGACAAACAGGAACAATACCATGATGGCACCAGCATAAACAATTATATTAACTATGGCCAGGAACTGAGCATTGAGCAGCAAATAGTGCCCGGAAATTGCAAAGAAGGTAGCAATAAGAAAAAGTACGCTGTTAATGGGATTGCGACTTAAGATAACACCAAGTGCACAACCAATGGCTATAACAGTTAGAATCCAGAACGCTATATCGTAAATGCCCATGGTTATTTGCCTTCCTGTTTTTGAGGGTGAGGGATCAACAGGTCGTCTTTTTTATAGATAAAGCTTTCCCTGCTGTAGTTGGATGGCATTACGGTTTCTGTAAGATAAATAGCATCTTTAGGACAAGCCTCTTCGCAGAATCCACAGAATATGCAACGCAACATATTTATTTCATACTTCGCAGCATACTTTTCTTCGCGGTACAGATGTTCTTCACCTGGTTTACGCTCTGCTGCTTCCATAGTTATGGCTTCTGCAGGACAAGCTAATGCACACAAACCACATGCTGTGCAGTTTTCGCGGCCTTCTTCATCCCTGTTCAATATATGCAGACCGCGGAATACCGGACTGAACGGACGTTTTTGCTCTGGATAACTGATCGTTACCTTCTTCTTAAATATATGCCCTAATGTTATACGCAATCCTTTTGCCAGGGCCGGTAGGTATGCACGCTCTGCGAGCGTCATAGGGCTGCGGTTAACGGCAACAGATCTGTTTGTTAGTTTTTGCATTGTATGCTTCAAAAATCTTTAGTATGCTTCATTTATATTTCAACACTCTTCAACCTCACTACTATAAATACCTGCATAAAATTTACATCATTCTCAATTGGTTGTTATTCAATTCCTAAGTCTAAGCTTATGGTTTATTAAAAAACAACAGTATTACCGCTGCAGTTATCAGCATATTTACTAAGGCCAATGGTATCAACGATTTCCAACCCAGTTTCATAAGTTGATCGAAGCGGAAACGTGGCAACGTCCACCTCACAAACATGAAGAACAATATCATGCAAATGACCTTAGTCATAAATGCCAATACACAGATCAAAGTAAATAGTATAGGACTATTAAGGCCGGTAGCTACCTGATCCATGAAAGGGAAATTATAGCCACCAAAAAATAAAGTGATCAGTATTGCTGAGCTTACAAATAGGTTGATGTACTCTGCAAACAAGTAAAAACCTAGCTTCATTGAGGAATATTCCTGGTGATAACCCATGTTCAGCTCACTTTCGCACTCAGGTAAATCGAAAGGTGCCCGGTTCAGTTCTGCAAAAGAACAGGTAAGAAATATAATAAAACCTAATGGTTGTTTGAAAAAGTTCCAGCTAAAATATCCATCTGCCCAGAAACCATGTTGCTGCTGCACTATTTCGCGGAGGCTTAAAGTGCCTGTCATCATTAGTAATGCTATCAGGCTAATACCCATAGGCAACTCATAAGATATGGCCTGTGATGCAGAACGGATACTGCTCAACAAGCTAAACTTATTGTTTGATGCCCAACCACCCAGCATGATACCATACACACCAAGGCTTACAACACCAAAAACATACAGTACACCTATATTAATATCAGCAACCTGCAAAGTGAATATATGGCCGCTAGCCGCAACAAAATCTGGCCCCCATGGCACAATAGCGCTTGTCATAAGCGCTGTAAGCATAGAAAGGCATGGACCAAGGATAAACAAGAATTTTGTAGAACGGTCGGGGATGATCTCTTCTTTCATGAAGAGCTTCAAACCATCAGCAAGAGGTTGCAATAAACCAAATGGACCTGCTCTGTCCGGCCCTAAACGGTCCTGCATCACTGCAGCCACTTTACGCTCGCCCCATGTGGCATACATAGCTATACCCAATGAGCCAAAAAGTATCACCGTGATGAGTAATATCTTTTCAATAAGAAACGCCATATCGACCTGGAGTAAAAGCATAGCCGCGCAAAAATAATTTAGTTTGTTATAAAATTCCCTATTCAGCCAAAGTAATTATAATTATTAGCTGCTATATGCACATGTGCATATTTATACACTATCTATTCTATTCAAAATCATCAGAATGTGCAGGCCCCTCTATTTGAGAAAGGTCTACATCCGGACGGTTAACATCGCTTATGCTATGGATGTCCATCAGCAACTTAGGCGCTTTACCTATAACCTGGTCAATGAGCCTGGGCTGTTCTTTAACCATACCTACCTTACCCTGGTAATGCCCTTGCGCTATTACGCTGCGTCTGTCTACCACTGATGGGCCTTCTATTACCCAGTCCTTTGTTTCTTTTTTATGGAAGCGGCAATCGTTACAGATAAAATCTTCAACTTCACCCCACTCATCTTTACGGGCAGTTACGCGAAATACTTCTTCGCCACGCATCCACAACCGTACCTTACCCTTGCAGGTAGGGCAATCGCGGTGGGCATCTACCGGTTTGGCAAACCATACACGGTTCTTAAAGCGGAATGTTTTATCTGTTAATGCGCCAACGGGGCAAACATCTATTACATTACCTATAAAGTCATGATCCAGCGACTTACCCAGCAATGTGCTGATCTGTGCATGGTCGCCACGGTCCAATATACCGTGCTCACGTTTATCTGTAAGCTGATCGGCAGTATATACACAACGGAAACACATAATGCAACGCGTCATGTGCAACTGTATGTAAGGCCCTATATCTTCTTTCTCAAACGTACGACGCTTAAACTCGTAGCGTGTTTTTTCTGAACCATGCTCATAGCTCAGGTTCTGCAAGTCGCACTCACCGGCTTGGTCACACACGGGGCAATCCAGCGGGTGATTAATCAACAACATTTCAACGATCCCCTTACGGGCGTCCAATACTTTTTCAGAAGTGATGTTCTTCACTTCCATACCATCCATAACGGTAGTACGGCAGCTTGCGACCAGTTTAGGCATAGGACGCGGGTCTTTTTCAGAACCCTTGCTGACCTCTACCAGGCAAGTACGGCACTTACCACCACTATCTTTCAGCTTGCTGTAGTAGCACATAGCAGGCGGCGCAACCTCGCCACCAATAGCACGTGCAGCATTAAGTATAGTAGTGCCGGGCGCTACCTCTACTGTTATATTATCTATCGTTACTTTAAAGTTCTGAACCTCAGACATTTTCTTTCAATATTATCAATAACCAATAGCAACAATACATTGCTTATGACAATCCTCATTACACCGCACCAACCATTGGCAACGGATCAGCATAATGTGCGATACCGTAATTACGCCTTTGCGATTCTTCAGGATTCAGCACATGCCATTCAAATTCATCCCTGAAGTGGCGGATAGCCGCGGCCACCGGCCAAGCTGCTGCATCACCCAACGGGCAAATTGTATTACCTTCTATCCGGCGTTGTATATCCCAAAGCAAATCTATATCGCTTAGTTTACCCTGACCGTTCTCTATGTTCTTCAATATTTTGTACATCCATCCGGTACCTTCACGGCACGGACTGCATTGCCCACAGCTTTCGTGGTTGTAGAAACGTGCAAGTGTCATAGTATGTCTTACCACACACTGATCTTCATCCAACACTATAAATCCCCCAGAGCCCATCATAGTACCTGTTGCAAAACCACCATCAGATAAACTTTCGTAGTTCATCATACGGGTTTCGCCTTTTGCTGTTTTAAACAACAGGTTAGCAGGTACGATAGGTACTGACGAACCACCCGGTATGCAAGCCTTTAGCCTTTTGCCATTGGGTATGCCACCGCAATATTTATCGCTGTATATAAACTCCTCAACCGAAATGGTCATGTCAATTTCGTACACACCCGGCTTATTTACGTTACCGCAAACAGACAATAGTTTTGTACCGGTAGAGCGGCCTACACCAATTTTAGCATATTCTTCACCACCCATATTGATAATGGGTACAATAGCCGCCAATGTTTCCACATTATTCACCACAGTCGGGCGCATCCACACACCCTGTATAGCGGGGAATGGTGGTTTCAGGCGTGGGTTGCCACGCTTGCCTTCCAGTGATTCTATCAACGCTGTTTCCTCACCACATATATATGCTCCCGCACCGCGATGCACGTATATTTCGCAATCGAAGCCACTGCCCAGAATATTCTTACCCAGCCAACCATTTTGTTTGGCTTCGGCAATAGCTTGTTCCAGTATATCTGTTATCCAGGCGTACTCGCCACGTATGTATATATATGTTGCGTTGCTACCCAGTGCATAACTACTTACTATCAGGCCTTCTATCAGCAGGTGTGGCAGAAACTCCATCAGGTAACGGTCTTTAAAAGTACCCGGTTCTGATTCATCGGCATTACATACTAAGTGACGTGGCACGCCTTCGGGTTTAGCCAGGAAACTCCACTTCATACCCGTAGGAAAACCGGCGCCTCCACGACCACGAAGGCCGCTTTTCTTCACCTCTTCCACTATAGCATCGGTACTCATCTTAAACGCCTTCTCTACAGACTGGTAACCACCATTCTTACGGTAAGCATCGTAAAACCTGATACCTTCTATATGTGCGTTCTGTAATAATAGTTTCATCTTATACCGAAAAATTAAGCAGGAAATACCCTCCCGCTTTAGTATTTAATTATTGAATCTTTTCAACTAGCTTAGTTACCAGCCTTTGCCGTCAACTCACTTATTAGTGCATCTACTTTTTCTTTGGTCAGGTGCTCTCTGAAATTCTTTCCCAACTGCATCATAGGTGCATACCCACAGGCTCCCAGGCACTCAACAGGTTTAAGGGTAAACAAACCATCAGGTGTTGTTTCTCCTTCGTTTATGCCCAGTTTACTTTTTATGTAGTCTATTATTTCATCGCTGCCATTCAGCATACAAGGCCCCGTGCGACAAACTTCCAGCAGATGCTTACCTACAGGTTTTGTATTGAACATGCTATAGAAAGTAGCCACTTCATATACCTCGATGGGCAGTATATGCAGCAGTTCAGCCACATAGTCCATAACAGGTGCATCCAGCCAACCACCAAACGTATCCTGTGCCATATGCAGCAAAGGGATAAGAGCGCTCTTTTGTTTCCCTTCCGGGTAACGGGCTATTACTTCCTGTACCTTATTTAGTTGTTCCTGCGAAAATTTGATACTCATTGGTCCCTCGTATTTCTTAAGTGCATCAGCACGGTCATTCTTCGTATTTAAAACTTAAGCGTCCAGCTCACCAGCAATTACATTCAGCGAACTAAGTGTAATGATGGCATCGCTCAATAAACCATCTTTTATCATCTCAGGATATGCCTGGTAATAGATAAAGCATGGTCGGCGGAAGTGCAGCCTGTACGGTGTACGGCCACCATCGCTTATGAGGTAGTAACCTACTTCGCCATTACCACCTTCTACTGAATGATATACTTCTCCCGGCAATGCATCAATCTCACCCATTATCATTTTGAAGTGGAATATCAGCGCTTCCATCTTAGTATATACATCTTCCTTTGGTGGCAGGTGGAAATGATCTGCTTCAGGAGCATAAAATACATGTTTCTGGTCTGGAAATTCCTTTTCCAATGCCTCTACTTTTTCAAGCGCCTGCCGTATGATGCTTACACTCTGCCACATTTCGCCTTCGCGCACCAGGTAACGATCGTAAACATCGCCGTTGGTACCTACCGGTATCTTAAAATCAAATTCCTCGTAAGAACAATAAGGAGACGCTACGCGGACATCATAGTCTACACCTGCAGCACGTAAATTGGGACCTGTAAAGCCATAATTCAAGGCTCTTTCAGCGCTAATAGGACCTGCGCCAATGCAGCGGTCCATAAATATCCTGTTACGGTTGAGTAATATTTCAAACTCTTTAAGCCCCTTGGGCAGCAGAGTAAGCAAATGATGTATTTTGGTAAAAGATGCTTCCGTAAAATTGCGTTCAAAGCCACCTACACGGCCTATATTGGTGGTAAGGCGGGAACCACAAACTTCTTCAAAAACCTCGTAGATCATTTCACGCAACTGGAACACGTACGTAAATACCGTTAACGCACCTGTATCTACTCCAATTACGGAGTTACACACCAGGTGGTCTGCAATACGCGACAGTTCCATGATAATGATACGCAGGTAATCTACACGCTTAGGTGTTTTAATACCCAGCAGCTTTTCTATGGTCATGTGCCAGCCCATGTTGTTGATGGGAGACGAACAATAGTTAAGCCTGTCGGTAAGTGGTGTTATCTGGTAGTAAGGGCGGCGCTCAGCAATTTTTTCAAATGCACGGTGTATGTAACCTATGGTAGGTACAGCCTCCAGCACACGCTCACCATCTATTTCAAGTATATTCTGAAACACACCATGCGTTGCCGGGTGCGTAGGACCCAGGTTAAGCGTAGTGGTCTGTTTTTGCAACGACTCTTCAGCTAATTTTATGTGATGCTGCGGCTCAGACATTAATCTCTATTTTAAATACTTTACTCTATTATTGGGAATATTATCTCCCAAACATTTCATCGTCTTTATCTATACGGGTAGGGTCTTCCATTGGGTATTCCTTACGCATAGGGAAGTAGTCCATTTCGTCTACATTCAGTATGCGTATCAGGTTTGGATGACCTACAAAGTTGACACCAAAAAAGTCATATGTTTCACGCTCCATCCAGTTTGCAGCAGAAAAAAGCTGGCTTGCTGTAAATACATCCGGAGTTTCTATGGGCACAAAGATCTTCATTCGTATCCGTGCATTGTCAACCAGGTTGTGCAGATGGTATACTACAGAAAGCTCCTCGCCTTTTCTATCCGGGAAATGCACAGCAGTAAGGTCTGTAAGAAAACGAAAACGAAGCGTCTCCTCGTCATACAGATGTTGCATTACCTTCAGGTTCTGCGCTGCAGGCACTGTAAAAGTGAGCATACCATAGGGTTCTTCCCAGTTGGTTATCTGCTCTCCAAATTTATCAGTAAGCTTTTGTTTTATGAATTCGTTCGTCATTTCCGCTTAAAAACTAAACACTTGATATTTCAATACTACTGAATATTGTAGCTTTCCAGTAAACCTTTATATTGTTCGCTTCCCCTTCTGCGCAAACTTTCGTTATGCACGAGGTCCTGTAGTTTTAATATACCATCTATAATGCCTTCCGGCCGCGGCGGGCATCCTGGCACATAAACATCTACAGGTATTACCTGGTCTATACCCTGCAGTACAGGATAAGAATCAAAAATACCGCCCGTACTTGCACAAGCGCCAATAGCTATTACCCAACGAGGTTCAGCCATTTGCAGGTAAACCTGACGTAATATTGGCGCCATCTTTTTAGCTATGGTACCAGCCACAAGCAACATGTCGCATTGGCGTGGAGTGAAACCCATACGTTCTGCACCAAAACGGCCCAGATCATAATGAGACCCCATGGTAGCCATGAACTCAATGCCGCAGCACGATGTTGCAAATGGTAAAGGCCATAATGAGTTGGCTCTTGCAAGCCCCACAACTTTATCGAAAGAAGTGGCAAAGAAACCCTCGCCCGTATAGCCATCGGGCATCTTTACTATTTTTATTTTCGTGTTATACTGAACAGGACGTCCCATAAATTGTACTGTTTAAATTTCCCGGAGATATACTTTCCATTACTCACAACAACCATACACTGCATCTCCAGGGTTAAAAAATCATTCTATCACATTCACTTGCAACCACTAAATTAATCCTCCCACTCCAACGCACCTTTCTTGATGATGTAATAAAACCCACAAAAAAAGAATGCTACAAATAATAAAACTGCATAAAAACCTTCTAATCCCAACGACTTAAAATTAACTGCATAGGGATAAAAGAATATCACTTCCACATCGAACAACACAAACAATATAGCCACCAGGAAGTACTTAATACCCATTGGTTGGCGAGCATTACCTATTGAAGGAATACCACTTTCAAAGTTGATCAGCTTATCTTTTGTACGCCTTTTAGGACCAAGCAAATGGGTAGCCGCCATCATGATTACAACAAACCCTACTGCTACCACCAATTGTAAAACGACAGGAAAATAGTTGAAAGGGGTGTTTGTGGCTACCAGCATTAAAATGTTCATATCCGATACTTGCTTGTAAGATTTTAATTTATTTTATCACCTAACTCTTAGATGGGGGTAAAGTTACGGCTATGTAGTTAAAATACAAGGCTGTTTTAAAAGCATTCATTCAATTTTAATATAGCGTTTACATTCATGGATAATAATAAAATGCACCATGTAAGTTACAACTTGTCACATTTTTTATATAATATATAATCTCTTATTTTATTATCACCAATCTGTCTGTAAAGTTGTTGCCCTCATCATCTGCCAGGCGCAAGGAGTACACCCCTGATGGCAGCGACAGGTGAACATGAGTGCTGCCACCGCTGAACTTTACCGCCTTTGTCCATATCTGCCTGCCACTCATGTCGTAAACTTCCAGTTGGGCACTGCTACCCTCCCCTTCTATGGTCACTTCATCCTGGGCAGGGTTGGGATATACTTTGTAGTTGCCTGCGTTGGTTATTCCTTTTATGTCCAGCGCATCTGCACTCACCACTACCGTATCGGGGTTGGTGCACGAGCAGCTGCTGTGTACATACAGGCTCACTTTATCACCCGGTTTTAACGTATAGGTCTCAAAAGAACTGCCGGTTACCCCTCCAAGGTTCACTCCATTCACTCTCCACTGGTACGTCAGGCAGTCGCTGCTGCCCTGCACTATGGCGGTAAGTGTCACCTTGCCGCCCGGGTTATATACTGATGGCGATAGCTCTATACTCACCTTCGGCACCTGCGATACTTTCACATGCATCCATACCGCATTGCTGCTGGACGTGAGCACAGGCTGGCAGATACCATTGCTTGTTACATCGCAGGTTACCAGGTCGCCATTATGCAGGGTGGTGGTACTATAACTGCTCCCTGTGGCTCCTGTGGCTGCCCCGTTTATCTTCCACGCATAGGTGGGGCTGCTCCCTGCATTGCTGGATGAGGCCGTAAAAGTAGCTACATCACCTCCGCATACCGTGTCGAAAGGGGTGCCTATCGTTACAATTGGTGGGCCTGCCAATGGGGTGATGGTCACAGGTACATGCAGCACCGTGGTGCAGTTGCCCAGGGCCACGGTAAGTGCGTATATGCCATCTGCTGCCGGCGTTGCATTGGTTATAGACGGGTTGGGTAATGAAGAGATAAAACCTCCCGGCCCTGACCACCCATAGGTGGCAGCCGCAGGGCTTACCGAAGAGCTGAACAACAGGTTATTGCCTGCACATACAGGGCTGTTGCTGCTGGCTGTACCTGTCGGTATCGGGTTCACCGTTACCCCTGTTGTATTGGTGGCAGTACACCCGTTTAGTTTTGCAGTTACCGTGTAGGTACCTGCATTGGCTGCTGTTACTGAACTTATGGTAGGGTTCTGTGTAATTGCTGTGTAGCTGCCAGGACCACTCCAGCTATAGCTAACTCCTGCTCCGCTGAATGAGGTCAGGTTCAGTGGCGAACCTGTGCACACAGGGCTGTTGCTCCCTGCTGTAGGGATAGTAGGAAGTGGCTTTACCACTACTGCCAGGGTATCGTACACTGTGCAGCTGTTATAGGTAACCGCCAGGTTGTAATTGCCTGAGTTGGTAGTGGTGGTATTTGTTATGCTGAAGCTGGCTGTTGTGGAGGTATAGTTACCTGGGCCGCTCCAGCTGTAGGTAACTCCCGGGGTCTGTGAGCTGGACGTAACATTGAGTGGGTCGCCGGCACATATAGGGCTGTTGCTGCTGTATACAATGCCAACAGGTGATGGGTTCACCGTTACATGGGTGGTATCTGAAGCCAGACAGCCATTCAGGATGGCTGTTACAGTGTAGTATCCTGAATCAGCCAGTGCTATATTGCTCCGGGTGGGATTGCGGGTCAGGATGCTGAAGCCGGTAGGCCCGCTCCAGCTGTAGATGGCACCGGCGGTGGCCACAGCTGTGAACGATAAGGTATTACCGGAGCATACAGGGTTGTTGCTGCTGATCGTTGGTTTATTGGGTAAGGGGTTCACTGTTACAGCTAAAGTATCGTGTACCGAACAGCTCCCTACCGATACGGTAAGGTAGTAATTGCCGCTGTTGGCGGTCGTGGTATGGGTTATTGTGAAATTCTGCTGGCTGCTGCTGAAGCCCGGGCCAATCCAGCTATAGGTGGATCCTCCCGTCATGTTGGCCGAGGTGACCCTTAAAGTATCTCCTGCACATATAGGGCCGTTGCTGCCATAACCTACACCCAGGGGCGCGGCAAGAACACTCACATTGGTCGTATCTGCAGCCTTGCAGCCGTTGAGGGTGGCGGTAACTATGAACCTGCCTGCATTGGGGGCCTGCACACCGGGAAGTATGGGATTTTGCAGGTTGGAACCAAAGTAGGGACCTGTCCAGCTATAGGTGGCGCCTGGAGTACCCACGGCATTGAGGGTCAGTGTGCTGAAGGTACATACCGGGCTGTTGCTGCTGATCGTTGGTTTGTTGGGTAAAGGGTTCACTGTTACTGCCAGGGTATCGTGTACCACACAACTGCCATAGGTGGTGGTCAGGTAATAATTACCCCCATTGGCTGTGGTGCTGTGCAGGATATTGAAGTTCTGCTGGCTGCTGCTGTAGCTACCGGGACCTGCCCAGCTGTAGCTTACTCCTGATGTCTGGTTATTAGCCGTCACCTTCAGCGTATCACCCACACATATGGGGCCATTGCTGCCATAGGTCACCCCGGTAGGCGCCTGCAGGGTAAGCACATGGGTGGTATCATAAGAGGTACAACCGTTCACTGTAGCCCCTACTATGTAGCTGCCTGAGTCGGCATAGGCTACTGTACGGCTGGCTGTTCTTGTCGTGGCGCCATAACCGGTGGGGCCGGTCCAGATATAGGTAGCGCCTGTTATATTCAGCGCTGTTAATGATAAGTTTGCACCGGCGCATACCGGGCTGTTGCTGCCAGCGGTCGGTTTGGCGGGTATCGGGTTTACCGACAGGTTGATCGTATCGCGGGTGAAGCACCCGTTACGGCTGGCCGATAATATATAGCTGCCTGAATTGGCAGCTGTGGCATGGGCCAGCTGCACATTCGGGCTGCTGCCGCTATAGCCGGCAGTGCCGCTCCAGCTTAAGGTGCTGCCTGCAGATACTGTGGTATATATATTGATACTGTCCCCCACGCATACCGGGTTGCGGTAGCTGGTGGTGACCGTAGGACTGGGTGTGATCACTACATAGGTGCTGTCATGGGTACTGCACCCATTGGCTGTAACTGAAACGTAGTACCGCCCGCTGTCTGACAGGGGTACATTATTGATCACTGGGGTGGGCAGCGTTGAGCTAAAGCCATTAGGGCCGCTCCAGCTATAGGTAACACCGGTAGTGGTGGTCGCTGTTGATAAACCTATATAGGTGCCCGAACACACAGGGCTGTTGCTGGAGGTCGTCAGCGGGTTGGGACGCGCATATACTACTGCGGTCAATGTATCGTGCTGCACACAGCCTCCATTGGTAATAGACACTGCATAGTTGCCTGCATTTGCACTCGTAGCATTAGGAATAATACGGTTCTGGGAGGTCGTCACCGTATTATTAGGGTCGGTCCACTGGTAAGAGACAGCCCCAGTATTGCTGGCTGTCAGCTTTATGGTATCACCCACACATACCGGCAGGTTATTAGTAAACGTGGAAGGGGCCAGTGTACTGATGTGGATGTTCACACCATCATCTGCAGAGGTGTCAGATGGTGAACTTGATACAATACGCACCCGGTAACCAGTGCCCGCAACCGTAGTGGATGGTATAGTACCGGTAATGGTACCTGCACTCGTTGATGTAACACTCCCGATATTTGCAGGACTCGAAAAACTACCCGATGAATTAGACAACTGAAGCGTAAAGGTATTGGTGCTACTGTAACTTCCAGACTCTGTATATGGCACAGATAGGGTGCCACCAGCACATTTTAACGTATCGGTGAATGGCTGTACAATTGCAAAAGTATTAGAATTGCAACTGGCAGCCACAGCAGCATTTGAAAAAGCTCCACTCCAGATAGTAAGGTTATCGATAGCCCCGTTGAACCAATATGGGTAATTAGCGCCACCTAAAGGATAATAACCAATTGTTAATACTGGCTGTGTACTTCCATAACTATATTGGTTTGACCAGGCTGCAGAATCTACGAGAGTTCCATTAATAAATGTCTTAAGGTATATTCCATCATAAGTAACAGTATGGCAATACCAGGTATTCAATTGTATATAATTTGCATCATGCCAGTTCGTTGTTGGGGATCCTGCAGCAGCTGGTGTAAATTCAGTATTGCTAGGACTATAAATTGCGCAACTATTATCATGTGCATTATCATTAAATTCGATTTCATATATATCATTAGTATATTGAGTTCCTCTTGTTAAAATGTTCT
>JABDEZ010000020.1 GCA_013286835.1 Bacteroidota bacterium | reverse complement strand
TTGTTGGCAGAGATAGAAGCGATCTGTTCGATCTTCTTATTATCATTACCTACTTTTTCAGATTGTTTTCTCAGGTTTTCAACAACAGCCAATACAGCTTTGTCAATACCACGCTTCAGGTCCATTGGATTAGCGCCTGCAGCTACATTCTTCAAACCTTCGCCAATGATAGCCTGTGCCAGTACAGTTGCAGTTGTAGTACCATCGCCTGCTACATCAGCAGTTTTTGAAGCTACTTCTTTTACCATTTGAGCACCCAGGTTCTCAATAGGATCTTCCAGGTCAATTTCTTTAGCAACAGTTACACCGTCTTTAGTAACACTTGGTGCGCCAAATTTCTTTTCTATAACCACGTTACGACCTTTAGGGCCCAGGGTTACCTTCACGGCATCGGCTAGAATATCCACACCGCGCTTCATCCTGTTGCGCGCGTCTACATTAAAGAACAATTGTTTTGACATATTATCGGTTTTTATTTTTTTAAAAATTTCAATGATTTAATAACGTAAAAAATCCCTGCTGAGGTTGTATGAAATTATACAACTGCAAGGATGTCGCTTTCGCGCATGATGAGGTAGTCGCTACCTTCAAGAGAAATCTCTGTACCGGCATATTTGCCATACAATACATTGTCGCCACTTTTTACAGTCATTGGCTCATCTTTTTTACCAGGACCTGCAGCTACTACTATACCGCGCTGTGGTTTTTCTTTGGCAGTATCGGGGATGATGATGCCACCTGCTGTTTTCTCTTCAGCCGGTGCGGGCTTTACAATAACCCTGTCGTGCAATGGAGTAATGTTCACGTTGTTCGCCATAGTTGTTTTATTTTAGATGTTAATTTCCTTTGTTGATTGTGTAAAGTGGGTATCACTTTCTATGCCATTGCAAAAATACTGTCAATTGTGCAGTCGAAGGAAGACATATTGCAATATTATCTGTTTATGAACGGACAACTTTTCCTAAGTATATCTGTTTAGTATTACTTTTGACAGCGTAAAGCATCCTAACACATAATAAAATATAAAACACTATGGCAATTACAGTAGGCCAGCAGGCACCAGAATTTTCACTTTTTGACAGTGATAAAAAAGAAATAAAATTGAGCGACTACCGAGGAAAGAATGTAGTGTTGTTGTTCTTCCCACTGGCATTTACGGGGGTATGTACAGCAGAACTGTGCAGCATAAGAGATAATTACAGTATTTATAATAACCTGAATGCTGAGGTACTGGGGATTTCTGTGGATTCACTTTTTGTACTGGACAGGTTTAAGAAAGAACAGAACCTGAACTTTCCGCTGCTGAGCGACTTTAATAAGGAAACCTCTACAGCATATGGCGCATTACATGAAAAATTTGCCTTTGGTATGCAGGGCGTATCTAAACGGTCGGCCTTTGTAATAGATAAAGAAGGTATAGTACAGTATGCCGAAGTGCTGGAAGTGCCCACCGAACTACCCAACTTTACTGCCATACAAGATGTGCTGAAGCAGGTGACTGCATAAAGCGGAATAAAATTCAATACTCAAAATGTCCGGGAATGTCTATTCCCGGACATTTTTATTTGGGTGATTGTCGGAACTATGATTCTTTTGATTGTTGTGATTTATATGATCGTGGGTTTCCTTTCACTATTCAGAATGTCCAGAAATGTCTGTGGCGAACATTTTGTATTTTCGGTGTATTGCTTGACTGGTAAGGCTTTCGAGTGAAATGTCTGTTGAGTGATCGTCGGAACTATGATTCTTTTGATTGTTGTGATTTATATGATCGTGAGTTTCCCTTCACTATTCAGAATGTCCAGAAATGTCTGTGACGGACATTTTTGAATTTGGCTATATTGTTGGGCTGGTAAGGATTTCCAGTAAAATGTCTGTGAGGGTAATTAAAAATGATACAGACATTTCAGGTGGAATGATAATGATATAGCGTTCTGCTACCTGTAAGATCTTAAATTGGGTGCCCTCATTTATTTGAAACATTTACAGAATAAGAACTCTTCTTTTCTTAAAATGTCCAGAAATGTCTGCCAGCGGACATTTTCTATTTTGGCTAAAAGGCCTTCCCAGGAGGGGCTTAGTATAAAATGTCTGTTGTTGTAATAAAAATTGTTACAGACATTTTGGCTCGAGAAGACAAGCGCTCACTACCCTATTTGCAGTTGCAAGATACTATTGAGGAAGGGAGATGAGCAAAAAAGGATATCCACATTTTTGAATTTTAAATATTTAATATCTGTTCCTAAAAAGAAACTTTCAATAAGTATTGAAAGTTTGAAAACTTTATTTACATTTGTGTTATGGAATTGCAAGAAGCAAAATTAAAGTTTATTGAGGCTTGGGGTAAACTGGGATCTGAATGGGGCATTAATCGCACTATGGCACAAGTGCATGCATTACTGCTACTAACACCTGATGCTATCACTACTGAGGATATTATGGAAAAATTAAACATCAGCCGTGGTAACACCAATATGACCCTGCGCGACTTGATGGGTTGGGGACTTGTAGAAAAACAACACCGGGCAGGCGAACGCAAAGAATACTTCTTTGCCGAAAAAGATGCATGGCTGATAGCCAGACAAGTGGCACAGGAACGGAAGAAACGCGAAATAGACCCCATACTGAAATTACTAAATGAACTAAGCGAAGTAAAGGGTGATGAAAAAGACCCAGAATACAAAACCTTTAAAACTTCTGTGAACGGCATAAGCAAGCTGACCAAGAATGTGAATAAAGCTTTAGGTACTATGCTGAAAGCAGACGAGAACTGGTTTTGGGGATCTATCTTTAAAATATTTAAATAATTTTTTTGTATAAAACTTTCATTATTTACTGAAAATTCAATAATCACAAACAATTAAAACAAACAATCATGAACTATTTCATTCTAACCTACGCGATCTATTTAACCATCAGCATTGCACTTACCATTTGGGTTGCAAATGTGCTATTCAAGAATGGAAGGATATTCCTTGTAGATATCTTTCACGGCAATATCCTACTTGCAGACTCTGTAAACAAGCTTTTAGTGGTAGGCTTCTATCTTATTAACATAGGTTACATGAGCCTAGCGCTAAAGGAAGCAGACCCAATAACCAATACCCGAATTGTAATAGAAGTATTGAGCAGTAAGGTGGGTTGGATCATCCTTATTTTAGGTGGTATGCATTTTCTTAACTTAACTATCTTCTTTAAATTAAGGGCACGTGCACAACAACAATTGAAACATGATGCGCTGACAAAGTAGCAGCTGCATGTATTCCCGCGACTGAGGTACATTACTCAATCTATTAGCATTACCAAAAAAGAGTATGAGCAAGAAAATTGTTTTAGCAGGAGGAACGGGCTTTATTGGCCAATACTTTGCCAGTGAGTTCAGCAAAATGGGATATAAGGTGATTATCATATCCAGGCAGCCAGGCCATGTGCAGTGGTTGGACAGTGCGAGTATAATCGCGGCTGTTGATGGTGCAGAAATGCTCATCAACCTTGCAGGAAAATCGGTTGACTGTCGCTATAATAAAGAGAATAAGGCTGAGATATTAAGATCCAGAACTGAAACAACCCGGATATTGGGCAAGGCTGTATTACAATGCAGCACTCCACCACCAGTTTGGATGAACGCCAGCACAGCAACCATTTACAGACATGCCGAAGACAGGGGGATGACAGAAGAAGATGGAGAAATTGGCACAGGCTTTTCGGTAGATGTGGCTACTAGCTGGGAACAAACGTTTTTTTCCATAAAACCGCCAAGTACAAAGCAAGTAGCCCTGCGTATAGCTATAGTGCTAGGCGAGGACGGAGGAGTAATGAAGCCGTTTAAAAACCTGGTACGATGGGGGTTAGGTGGCGAGCAGGGAAACGGCAGACAAATGTTTAGCTGGATACATATAAAAGACCTATTCAACATTGTTATGTTCTTAAAAGACAAACCGCAATTGAGTGGGGCTTTTAACTGTGCTGCACCTAACCCGGTTAATAATATTGCATTGATGACAGCCCTGAGAGAAAGCATGCACGTAAAATTTGGCTTACCATCGCCAAAATGGCTACTGAATATTGGTGCAAAAATCATAGCTACAGAACCTGAACTTATTTTAAAAAGCCGGTGGGTATTGCCCAAAAGACTATTGGACGCAGGCTATAGGTTTGACTATACAGATATTACGCAGGCAATAAATAACATTGTACATACTGAAAAATGAGCGTGAGACAAACGAAATATGCTTTTTGACTGAACGTAGGCATTTCCCTAAAACCTTTTAGCTTTACGTATTGTTTCAAAACATGAAGAAATTCCTCAGCTTGCTTGTACTCGCTTGTCCCCTGATGGTTTGGGGGCAAGAGCAGCCTAATTACCCCCAACATTATTTTCGTAATCCGCTAGATATACCTATTTACCTAGCCGGGAATTTCGGAGAGTGCAGGCCCGGACATTTTCATAGTGGTGTGGATATAAAAACGCTTGGAAAGGAAGGCCAACCAGTGCATGCGGCGGCTGATGGCTATATATCCAGAATAAAAATGGATAAAAGCGGGTTTGGGCATGGCATCTATATCACGCATCCCAATGGCTATACTACGTTGTACGGGCACCTGAGCGATTTTGCCCCTGCCATACAAAAATACATGCGTGCCCAACAATACGCCCAGCAGCGATGGGATGTGGACCTGCAATTATCGCCAACACAATTCCCGGTAAAGAAGGGCCAACTAATAGCATTGTCTGGCAACACAGGTGGAAGTACTGCACCGCACCTGCACTTTGAAATAAGAGACGGCAAAACAGAACACCCTTTGAACCCTGAGCAATTTGGGTTGCCTATTATTGATAAGAAGGCACCGGTGCCACTACGAGCAGTGGTATATAACCTATCGAATGGATTTTATAATAGTTACCAACACACTATAGTTCTGCATAAGATAAACGACATCTATACAGAAGAAAGAGAAAACGTAACCTTTTTGCCAGCCGCCGCAACAGATACATTGTTTGGCATAGGTGTGGAAGTGAATGATTATATGGAAGGAAGCGACAATACACTTGCGCATTATAAGGCTGACCTATTTGTAAATGATTCCTTCTACTATTCGGTTGTATTGGACAATATAGGTTACGATGAAACAAGGTATATAAATGCCTACGCAGACTACCCTACAAAGAAAAAAGATGGTTTTTGGGTGCAATGCCTGTTTCAACTTCCAGGGAACCACCTTAATTCTATATACAATGACCCTTTGCGTAACAAAGGCTACCTACATATACCAAAGGAGCTATCAGATACAAAACCTGGTGCCCCTTACAATATAAAAATAGTACTGACCGATGACTTTGGCAATACTGCTACTGTCGCCTTTTCAGTATCGCAACCACCTCATCCTTTTCCCCGCCGAATTGACCCAAACAACCTGCACCCATCAAAAATATTGCTGGCCAATGCCCTTAATACGTTTGAAAGCCCTAACCTGAAATTTGAGCTGAATGACCGCGCACTTTATGATAGCGTTGCCTATACCTACAATGAACAACAGGATGATAAAAAGCTATCGGCTATATACAAAATATGCAGCGCAGACATACCCATGCATACGGCGATGCAACTGAGTATAAAACCGAATAAGCCCATAGATTTTAACCTGCGGGATAAGATAGTGATGATATACACTGACGGCAAGGATGAAGACGGACAGGCTGCCGGCAACATGAACATGGGGTGGTACAAAGCAGCAGTACGTAACTTTGGTACATATTGGCTGGCAGCAGATACAATACCCCCAAGCATAAAACTTATGCAAAAAGAGGGGGCCAATCTAAACAAAGTAAAACAAATTGTGTTTACAGCTAAAGACAATATGACTTCTGTAAGGAAATTTAAAGGCATGCTGGACGGTAAGTGGATATGCATTGAACAGCATGGAGACCTACTTTTTTACACTTTTGATGAACACTGCCAACCGGGCAAACATAAACTAGTGCTGAGCGCTGCCGACGAGAACAATAACGAAGCGAAAATTACATATACTTTCACACGATAAAAATTGATCATCATGACATTGAATACGGGGGACAAAGCGCCCGATTTTAAAGCTAAGGACCAAAACGGAAATGAAGTTTCTTTAAGCGCACTAAAAGGCAAAAAAGTAGTCTTGTATTTTTACCCAAAGGATGACACCCCAGGATGCACAGCAGAAGCCTGCAACCTGCGCGATAACTTTGCTGCGCTAAAAGCAAAAGGTGTTGTGATACTTGGCGTAAGCACAGACAGCGAAAAAAGCCATAAAAAATTTGAAGATAAATACTCCCTTCCGTTTACACTGGTGAGCGATGTGGACAAGACTATAGTAAATGAATACGGTTTGTGGGGTGAAAAGAAATTTATGGGGAAAGCATACATGGGTACCATGCGTGCAACATTCCTTATTAATGAAGAAGGTATAATAGACCATGTGATCAGCAAGGTGGATACCAAAAACCATACAGAACAAATATTGGAACTCTGGGGCATTTAATTACCCAGAGTTTTTATAAAAAAAGCAGCATATGACTTTGACCGAAATCATGACAGAGCTTAGCTCTTTAGGTGATGAAAACATAAAGAGAATACTGCTAAAGCACGGCGTAAAAGAGCCTCTTTTTGGCGTAAAGGTGGAGCACTGAAAACGATACAAAAGAAAATAAAGAAAGATCACACCTTAGCTAACGAGCTATACTTTACCCGGAATGCGGATGCCATGTACCTGGCCGGCCTGATTGCCGATGATGAGCAAATGAGCAAGGAAGAACTGCAGGCGTGGGTGAGCATTGCGACATCGAACAACATTAGTGAATACACAGTGCCCTGGGTAACAGCTGGCAGCCGGTATGGCTTTGAACTGGGACAGGAATGGATAGATGCGGAAGAAGAATATATTGCTGCAGCCGGATGGGCCACCCTTAGCGGACTGGTAGCGATAAAAGAAGATAGCAAACTGGACCAAGCACTATTAAGGCACCTACTGCAGCGGATAGAAAAAACCATACACACATCGCCCAACCGGGTACGACATACTATGAATGGCTTTATTATAGCAACGGGCTCTTATGTAAAAGAGCTGACACAAGAAGCTATTGATACCGCTCTAAGAATCGGTTCTGCTCGTGTACAAGAGAATGGCACCGCCAGCAAAATGCCGGATGCAGTAGTATATATAAAAAAGGCTATAGATAAAGGGCAGATCGGGAAAAAGAAGAAGATGTTAAAGTGCTGATGCCAACCGGAGGAAGCATTTATATGACAGACAATATGCACTAAGATGTCGCGCCAATTCAATTACAGTAGAGCTTATTAAAATCCCAGTCTGCCACCAAAGAAAACACCAAAGTATTTGGCTTTTTGTTCTGTAGCCAGTGGTTGGGGGGTGACACGCCAAACAAAATCGATCCTGAATATTTCGAGTATGTTGGACACGCCTGTGCCGAGCTCGACGTAAGGGTTACCTTGTAACGTACGGAAGGGATAACCGCCGGGTATCAAGTTCAATTTCTGGTTATCCTGACTTAAGGAGCCGATGACGCTTTTCATAGTCCAGAACTGACGAAGCTTGGCTTTTTTAAGAACGGGGATATAGTTGAAGATGCCACCGCCAATATTATGTTCGAGCGCTAACCCGGCATACTGATCACTGATAAACTCATACTTGTTCATCATCTCGAATGCAAAAGGATTGTACACCAGGTATTCGTTACCGGGGTGTATCTCTAACAAAGGGTATGGCAGTGTACCGAAATATTTACCTGCAAAAGCGTTGTAATGCAGCGTACCGAATGGAGCTATCTTTAGTGTGTTGGATATTGTGAACTTTACCTTCTGATAGTTGTATGCGCTATTCAATACATCCTTAGCCCCGCCGGCGCCGTTGAGCTCTACAATGGGATACTTGCTACCCAGACTTACCCGAAGAAATTTGCCATCAAGGAATTTTTCTTTGTAGGCAAAACGCAACCGCACACCACCTTCTGAACTGATGACGGTGTTTGTGGGATTGCCCTTGTCATCTGAAAACATGGAATTGGGTAATGGTGCATATGGGCTGAACTCACGATGCTGCACGAAAAACTGGTAGCTGAAACCGCTAAAGAATTCTTTAAAGTATTCGCCACGCGCCTCATTTACAAAAGCCAGCTTGTAGGGTACACCAGCCTTGCGAAACAATGTACCGAATATATTATCACTAGTTATCTGATCGTAGTAACTCTGCCCATGATTGATATCGTGTGTATAAGTGGCATACAGGTAAGAGCGGGGCTTTCGGTTGAGCAACCATAGCATATTCATGTTGTACTTAAATGCGCCATCTAATGTACCATATGCAAGATAACCACCTAAGCGAATTTTCTTTGACACCTGGTCGGAAGTGCTGGCAGAGAAACGAAAACGGTTGCCCTCTACACTATTATTGCTATAGAGGTAGAAGTAAGGACCGAACACTATAGGACCAGCCTGGATATTGCCAGTGAGTGCAAATGTAATGAGGTGCTTATAGGTAGTGACAACAGGCAATTTATTAAGCGTATCTACCATCTGATAAATTGCCTTTTCATTTTTTGAAAGTGAATCGGTACGGTGCGTTGCCCACCAGCTATCGCTGCGGAGGCGGGCGCTGTCGTTCTTCATTACATCTTGCTTATAATCTTTATCATCTAAAACATTCTGTACAGAAGTATCGTTCACCAATATCTTAGTATAGGTAGTTGTTTTGCGACCGATAAAGCCGGGAAGCTTGACACCATATGGTGCGTTAAAATCTGCTATGAACTTATCTTTTACCCCAAACCAAATAGAGTCGTTGATAGGTGCATACTCCTGATACACGCTTACACTGTTGACATAGTTTACGTTGGACACTTTAGGCACCGCTAAAGTGATGCGCTGCAAGGCATAAATAGAATCGACAACCCAGAAGTTACCATAGAAACAATTTTCGCCAGGCCTGCGTGGTGCAAACTGAACCAGTATGATCCTGTGACCGTAAGCTACTTCGGTATCCTTGATGTTGTACTTATAATAGAACAGGCCGGAGTTACTAATGGGACTTACAAACTGCTTGTCGAATACAGGGATGAAATTATTGTAGGCATTTATATTTTGGTAGGTGCTGCCGAGGAATTTGTCTATACTTTCATTCTCCACCCCTTTCACCATACTGGCCTTTATAAACTCACGTTGTTTTTGGGGATGGCGCTCAAAATAATAATCGGACAAGGTTTCTGTCATGTATAGCGGGAGGAAAGGCTGGCCGTCATCGGTAGTATCCTGGTTGTTGTATATGAAACTGAATTTATTGAAGCCCGGTATTTTTTCAAACTGCTCTTTGGACAGTCTTTCCAAATCGATCTCCAGTTTATTGTAAGCCTCGTACTTATAGTTTTGAGTACGGTCAGGATTATTAAAAGGTTTACGGCTTATGATCTTCCGCATGAGCACTACAACAGGGTCTTCGCCGGCATGGACAACAACCTCGTTGAGCATGTTTGTGGACAGCGGGATCTCGGCTATAAAATTGTAATTGTGTTGCTGTTTATATACGTGCCTGCCATACCTGCTATAGCCCATGGCAGATATAATAACGCTATCGCCGGGGAGCACATCGGTTTTGAGTATAAAATTTCCGTTTATATCAGCGGCTGCACCTACGGGACTATGGGGGAAAAATACAGTTGCAAAAGGGATACCCTCACCTGTATGCGCATCTACAGCCTTGCCATTTATTGCATAACCGCCACCGGGTGCTGTGTTTGCATGTATAGTATCCTTTACTTTACCAGCAGTGTCTGCCAGAGTAAGAGCTGGTTTTAGCGTGTCTGCAACCTTGTGGAGCGATAAAGAATCGGCATGAGTAGTGGTGTCTGCTATGTGAGCAACATTTTTAGTGGTAGCATCTGTATGCTGCACAGTATCGCTTTGCCTGGTAGTAGTATCGGCAATTTGTGCATGCAGCCTGGTGCACGTGCAGATAAGGAGGAGCAAAAGAAAAACAACGTTCCGGATAAAATACATATTACTTAACCACCAAACATAACCTTTAATAACAAAACAAGAACTTAAAAAAGCGTTTTGCCTGAACGTTACAAGGTACAACAACGTAAAATAACGATAATCATTATCTTTTGGTTTAAAAGAAAGCGTTTATTAGTTAATTTACAGCATCATGGACCTGGAACAATTCAAAAAGACGGTATCGCGGAAGAAAAAGGGGCTTACCCAATTTTTAAAGAAGCTGGACGATATAGTGCCTGAAGAAATGGAGGCACTTGTTGCCGCAGCCGATGCTACTGTGTGGCAGGATACAGACTGCACCAAGTGTGCTAACTGTTGCAAAACCATGACCCCAACCTACACCAAGGCCGATGTAAAGCGTATTTCAACCCATATGAGGATGACCCCGAAAGCCTTTACAGAGCGCTGGCTGTATAAAGATGAGAAGGGCGACTGGATGAACAAAACATTGCCCTGCCAATTTTTGGTAGATAATATGTGCTCTATATATGAAGTGCGGCCAGCTGACTGTGCGGAGTTTCCCCACCATAACAAACAACCATTTGATGCTTATAACGATACATTTACCCAAAACCTGAACTATTGCCCGGCAACTTTTACACTGGTAGAACGGTTGAAGAAGATAGTGGAAAGAGAGTACGAGTGGTAGGTTTCTACCTTGCTTACCGTTATATACAATGCCCGATCATGTAGTTTAATATTGCTGTATCGTATTTGAGGGGCTTGGGGTTGTAGATACCCAGAGATGTGTTGCTAAAAGTCCTTTTGTTTGGGTCAATTAAAAGATTTACAAAAGTCATTTTTATATTTAAACCACTTACTTTATATAGCCGGATATTAAGATTACCATCGTGGGTGACCTCGCTTTCAATACTTAGTTGCTTAGCATTATCTGATAGACTGCTTGAGCAGATCAGCTTGCTTAGTACACTATCGCAAGTGGTTTTGTGGGCTTGACGGGAGAGAACAGAATCTGAAGCCAAGGATCGTGTATGGTAGGTAGATGCTGTATTGCAGCCATAAATGGCGAAGAAAATCAGAAAAATGCCTAACGATCTAGTTAACCCTTTATTCATATAAATAACTCCCTTAGCACTTACCTCAATCAATGCTGCCTATTGCCTAAAATAACTACTCAAACAGATACCCCGCCTTCTCCAAACTTTCGGGACGGCCAACATCTATAAATACATTGCCGGTGTGGTTATAACCATAAATGAGTTGATCTTTCGCCAGATGCAGGTACAGATCTATAAGCGAAAACTTACCCTGAAAAGGGCAATTGTGCAACACTGCAGGAGTTAGTACCTGTACGCCACTGAATGCAAAAGGCTGCATCCAGGCTACTTCCCGGCTTATGCGTTGCTGGTTTTTTTCGGTATTTGTCCAGCCGCAGAGATGCATGTGGTCATCGAACAACAACTGGCGAGCGCTGTTGCGCTCCATTACTGCCAGTGTGGCTATAGCTTCGCTTTCGCGATGGGCAGCAATCATAACGGTGAGATCCAACGATGTTAGCACATCTACATTCATTACCACAAAGTCGTCTTCGCCCTCAAAAAAATGCCCCGCTTTCAAAAGGCCGCCACCAGTTTCCAATACCTCGTATCGTTCATCACTTACCAACACATTGCTGCCAAAGCTGTCGTTCTCAAAAAGCACCTCTTCTATCTGGTTGGGGAAGTGGTGAACATTTACTATAACCTCGTAAATTCCAGCCTTTTGCAGATACCGGATGTTATGTTCGAGCAAGGTTTTGCCATTCACCTCGGCCAGCGCTTTGGGATGGTGGTCTGTAAACGGTTTAAGTCGGGTACCCAACCCGGCAGCAAAAAGCATGGCTTTCATGTATGCAAATTAGCAAAGTAATACTGTAATACACTACAGAAATATGATTGGGCTGGCCAGAAACGATGACACGACCCAAGGCAAGACCTGCTCATGCAACGAAATAAATGGAGTGATGGGTAGAGATTTAAGATGCGGTCTCTTTTAGGGCAACTGATGGCGATAACATTCAATTATGCAACTGATATAATAAATAGCAATAACTTGCACGCTAGAGATGGTACGCTAGCCTAGCTAAAGTCATATAGGCAAAGAGGGACACAAACAAATGTAAACCTCAAAGAAGCGTTATACAATCCTGAACAACCGACGTGATGAACATACGGGAATATATTGATACCGGTATTTTAGAACTCTACTGCCTGGGAGCTTTATCGCCACAGGAGATGGAGGAGGTGCAACATATGATGACGATGCATACTGAGGTAAAGAATGAAATAGACAGCATACAGGCAGCCATGGAAACCTATACCCAGAAATACGCTGTAACACCCCCGGCACATCTAGAACACGCCATTGGCAATCTTTTAGACAACCTGAGCAAAGAGGCACAAATGCAGCTAGCAGACCTGCCACTGATCAATAAATTTACGAATTACCGCCGATGGCTAGACTTTGTACAAGACCGCATACCCTCATCGTTTAAGGAAGGGCGATATACTAAAGTACTTACAAGCAGGCCGTCTGTATTGCAAATGCTAATTGTATCTGCAACAGATATTGAAGATGAAGTGCATACTAACGAATTGGAGAGCTTTATTATACTGGAAGGCCAGTGTGACTGTATGGTAGGCGATAAAGTTTTCAGGATGGTTGCCGGAGACTTTATGCAAATACCATTGCATGAACACCATGAAGTAAAAATACTTACACCTTACGTGGTGGCCATATTACAGCGACTAACCCTAGCTGCATAACCCCAATCATCAAACCTATATATATAAATTCACACCAAGTCAATAGGGCATAGAGAAAAAGCTGTCAGGTTAATAATCCTTATAATAATACATAAGAAATTACCCTACCTTTCATGCTCAATGCTACTCCCAAAGTGAATACTCAATCTGCAAACAAGGAGTTCCAGGCCCTTTTCAACAATGCGGCTATAGGTATCATTATTATTGATGCCGAAGGCAGTATAGTACTAGTTAACGGGTTTGCGCTAAAGCAATTTGGCTACCAGGAACAGGAGCTTATTGGCAAAAAAATAGAATTACTTATTCCCGGCCGTTACAAGGATAAACATATAAAACACCGCGACCATTACCATAGCCGCAAAACACATAGCAGACCTATGGGAGTAGGTATGGATCTATTTGCAATAAAAAAGGATGGCACCGAATTTCCCGTAGAGGTGAGCCTAAGCCCCCACAAATCGGACACGGGACAATTCTCTATTGCATTTATAAGCGACATATCCATAAGAAAACAATCAGAACAAGCATTGCTGCAGTTGAATGCGGAACTGGAACAAAAAGTAGAGGAGCGCACCCATTCGCTATCTGTAGCACTGGAGAAAGAGAAAGAACTGAATGAGCTCAAATCGCGTTTTGTATCTATGGCTTCGCACGAGTTCAGAACACCACTCAGCACAATACTTTCGTCGGCATACCTGGTAAACAAATACATTACAACTGAAGACCAACCTAAACGCGATAAACATATACAACGCATTGTATCATCGGTACACATGCTTACTGATATACTGAATGATTTTCTCTCTGTTGGGAGAATTGAGGAAGGAAAAATACAGGTACGCTTTATTGATTTTGATATTGAACAGCATATTAATGCACTACTCACAGAACTACAGACTTTACTAAAAACGGGACAAGAACTGAAGTACATTCATGCCGGAAACAGTATAGTATATCTTGACCCCTCTCTATTAAGTCACATCCTGATGAACCTCATATCTAATGCTATTAAGTTTTCTCCAGAAGCCTCCAGCATTGATATTAGAACAGAAAGCGGACCAGAAGGCATTTACCTTTCTGTAAAAGATCATGGTTTAGGCATGTCTAAAGCCGACCAAGAGCATTTGTTTGAGCGTTTCTTCAGAAGTGAATCGGTAACTACTATACAGGGTACAGGACTGGGGTTACACATTGTATCGAAATACACAGAACTGATGAATGGTAATATTGCATGTGTAAGTGAAGAGTGTAAAGGAACAGAATTCATTATCAATTTCAAGCCATTGAATAAAGAAGAATTATGAAAGTAATATTGCTCATTGAAGACAACATGGAGATATGTGAAAACATGTCTGAAATACTGGAGTTATCTGGCTATAAAACAATAATAGCTGAAGATGGGAAAAAAGGAGTGGCACTAGCCATACAACATAAACCTGACCTGATTGTATGTGACATAATGATGCCTGTACTGGATGGCTATGGCGTAATACACATGCTGCAGAAGAATATAGAAACAAGAAATATACCCTTCATATTTATTACCGCTAAAGCGGAACGGGCTGAGATAAGAAAAGGTATGGAGCTTGGCGCCGATGATTACATTACCAAACCCTTTAATGGCACAGAATTACTGAATGCTGTAGAAAGCAGACTGCGTAAAACAGAGCTTATAAAAAAAGACCTGGCAGCAGGACTTGAAGGCATAAATGAACTTGTGGAAACAGCAGGTGGTAAGGATGCTTTAAGAATCTTTGCCAATGACCGGAGCATTAGCAATTTCAGGAAAAAACAGGTGATATATGCCGAGGAGAGCCATCCACACCGGCTTTACTATATAACACAGGGAAAAGTAAAGGCGTACAAAACCAATGATGATGGTAAGGAACTGGTAACAGGGCTATACAGTGCAGGTGATTTTTTGGGCTATGTAGCACTGCTGGAAGGGGGCACCTATAAAGAAACAACAGAAGCACTTGAAGAAACCACAGTAGCATTAATACCCAAGGACGACTTTGAATACCTGATCAATAACAACCGTGAGGTGATGAAGAAATTTATTCAGCTACTGGCTAATAATGTTTCAGAACGCGAACAGCAACTTCTTAACCTTGCCTATAACTCATTAAGGAAAAAAGTAGCCGATGCACTATTGGCTATCCATAGCAAGTACAGCGGTGGTAAAGCTGAGTTTGTAATAGATATAAGCCGCGAAAACCTGGCCAATGTAGCTGGAACAGCTAAGGAATCTGCGATACGAACCCTAAGTGATTTTAAAGAAGAAAAACTTATAGATATACGCCAGGGAGAAATAGTAATACTAGATGTAAAGAAGCTACAAAATATGTTCAATTAAATCATAGCACCTCTGCCAGGTAAGTATTAAATTGAAATTTCAATTCATTAAAATCCTTTTCCATCCGCGCCATATCCTTACGTAAGCTATTTTGTTTTTTTACTATAGCCATGTAGTTATTACTTAAATCCCCACTGCTTTCCAATAACCTATTTTGCTCCGCAATATCATAGCGGAGTAATGCAATAACAGCATCCTTGTTGACAAATTGATTTTGGAAAAACTCAACTCTTTCCAAGACTTCATTATTGATGTCATTTTGTATGCTATCGCCCAGACTAGTCTTCAAGAAAACATTCTCCTGCTGCATATAATCCAGAGTTCTAAGCCAGGTTTCTCTTTCATTCTTCAGATGCTTAATCTTACTTATCACCATTTTATTTTCTATTTACATCTATACCTACTTACCGCAATTAAAGACTGAGCCTGAGAACCAGAAAACCTGCAACCCATATAACCAGACAGTTGATTGCTATAACGTAAAATTATCTTAGTCTGCTGCTAATAATAATAACCGTCATCATAAGAAAAGGTGATAAAGATCATAAGGGTAAAAATATCCAGAAGGTTTAAAATAAACGATGACTAAGATCATCGAATGAATATATCTCCGGACAGGCTGCTTGATTCTTGTGGCTGGAATGCTTTATGGTAGCCTGATGTGCATTTTATTTACACTGTTTTGTCCGGTGTCGGACAGGTCTTTTTGTTTTAATAGTGTCACTGCGAGGTTCCATGGGTAATTGGTATTTTAGTACAGTAGATATGCACCGTTTCACGGGTTGTAATGTTTCACGGGCGTTGCAAACGCCAAACCGGGGCATACTCGTTATAAACGAGTACGAGAGGGGGGAGTGTTCTGTCCGGTTGCGAGTGTAACCACCCGGCCTGCGGCCACCCCTCCTTGAAAAAAAGGATGGGAACTTGGGAAATGTTTGTTGCAAAAACGACTGGGAAACCGACATTTTGGGTTGGTATGCAGCCGGCAGTAAAAAATCATCGCATTTAGCAGAGCGATATAAGGCAAATTCTATTGGTACGATATTAATGCATGATAACTGCAGCTATTTTTTATTACCCAACAGTCAACTTACATCCGTTAAATAAAAATTATCATGAAAAAATTACTTGCAGTTTTTGACGGCAACCAATTTTCGGAAGGGATCATACAATTTGCAAATGACCTGAATGAGTTGGAGCCTATATTGCTTACTGGTGTTTTTCTGCCTGCGGTAAGCTACTCTGATGCTATGACGTACTTTTTAGGTGGTATGGCCGGGCCTATATACATTCCCTATGTGAACGACAACCCAGACCTGATTGAGGTTAATATTGAAAAATTTGAAGCGAGGTGCCAAGCGCACCATATTGAATACCGGGTACATAGGGACGATTTTATATTAGACGACTTGAATAAGGAAACCCGGTATGCTGATCTGCTGGTACTTAACAGTCAGTTACTTTTTGAAAACCTGGGCGAAGACAGTGAAGATTACCTGGAGGATACTATACACAGATCTGAATGTGCAACGCTGCTTGTTCCTGAAGATTTTGAGTTTCCACAAAGCATTATTATTGCCTATGATGGCAGTGCATCCTCTGTATTTGCACTAAAACAGTTTGCATATCTCTTTCCAGAGCTTTCTGAATTGCCTACGCTGATCGTTTATGCATCTGAGAAAAATGATGACTTGCCCGATCTGCCCTATATAGAAGAACTTGCAGCAAGGCATTTTAAGCATCTTACCTTTTTCAAACTAGAAACCAATCCGCAGAAGTATTTCAATTCGTGGTTATCAGAAAAAGGAGGGGCCTTATTGGTAACAGGTTCTCATGGCAGATCTTTTATCTCAGAACTTTTTAAAACCAGCTTTATCAGGAATATAGTAAAGGACCATAAGCTACCTCTTTTCATTGCACATCACTAGAGCTTTAGCAGAACAGGAATAGATAAAATTCCACAGGGGCAAACGGAATAATTCCATTTGCCCCTGTGTTCGTCTTATTTCTAATTCAACCTATAAAAATGCTACATCCAGGTAGCGGCAAACTGCATAAAATCTGCCCTAACTTCTTTGAATACTTTCTCTTCAGTAATAAAACGATCGATCAGTTCTTTGTGTGTTGTATACAACCGGTTATCCACATATCCTTCTTTTGAATTTTCCAACTGACTTCTTATCGCTACATCATTCGCATGAATATCGTGGCGCAAGGCTTGAATGTTATCTGATTGCACTGTTAATTGATTTTCATAATGCTCTACTTCTTTTAAAACATCCTGAGCCGAGTTTTTGCCGGCAATTTCTGTGAGCCTTTTCCTTAATAAATCAATTTCCTCGCTATAAAACCCCAAAGATGACAACCATTCACCATGCTCATTGTCAAAATGTGTTACACTTATTTTTTCCATAAAATTATTTTTATTATACAATAACTATTTTTCCTGCTTCAGTAAAAATATGACGTGCGTCATCGGTAATTGTAATCTGTATTACGGCTATTGCCAATCAATTGGATAAATATGACTGAAAAACATTGTTACTGTTCGCATCCATAGCCGAAGCAAATTGTTTAAAACTCTTTTTTACATTGTTGAGTTCCCTTTCTTCAGTTATAAACCGCTCTTTTAACTGACTATATGCAGACCATAGATTGATATCAATATACCCTTCTTTGGTATGGACAGCCTGTTCTGTTGTTATAGCGCAGATATCTTTGCAGAGTTCATCTATACTGCCCAGCTGTACTTCGAACACTTTTTCATATTGTCGTGCCTGACCTACAACGTCGATGTTGGTATTTTTGCGTACAATATCTGTAAGTTTATTTTTAAGTGCCCTCATTTCCAGCTTGTAAAAACCTAGCATTTGCAGCCATACATTATTAACGCTGTTGTAGTGTGCTATACTTACCTTTTCCATAGATTTTGTTTATCGTTCAAAAATAGGTGCACTAACAACCATGTAATATGACCATGGTCAGTAATTAAAATGATCCTGATCATTTTGAAAAGCTGAAGGCAGTTGATGAAAGTTCTTGTAGCAATGAGTTATGCAATAGGCATAGTATTTACCTTACTATATTTGCAGCAGTAAACAGCGTCATGAAAACGGGACCATTGTTTTCTCAAAGACATTTCAGCATATGATCGATAAGTCATTTACCCCAATAGGTTCAAGAAAAGAAAACGAATTTCTGGAGGGGCCACATTCGCGATGGAAAGAGTTTACATTTCTCATGCAGGTATTTGGCGAATTTTTTTACGGCCTGCGAAAACTACATTTTATTGGCCCTTGCGTTACCGTATTTGGCTCAGCCAGGTTTGATGAGTCGTCGCCATATTATGAGTTAGCCCGGGAAATGGGACAGGAAATATCGAAGCTGGGCTTTACTGTGATGACAGGAGGAGGGCCTGGCATAATGGAGGCTGCAAACCGTGGCGCCAAGGATGTAGGTGGCAGATCTGTAGGGTGCAATATTATTTTGCCCAAAGAACAACAGCCCAATAAATACCTGGACAAGTGGGTGGATTTTGATTATTTCTTTGTGCGCAAGACATTGCTAAGCAAATACTCTTACGCCTTTGTGGTAATGCCAGGTGGATACGGCACCCTTGATGAATTCTTTGAAGCCATAACGATGATAGAGACGGGAAAATTTCAAAAGTTCCCTATTGTATTGATGGGTAAGGATTATCATACCGCACTATACCAACACATACAACGACTGGTGGTGGAAAAGACCATTAGCGCCAAAGACATTGAACTTTTCTTGTTTACAGACTCTGTTACCGAAGGAATTGCGCACATCAAAAAACATGCAATTGCACCTTTTGGGCTAAAGAAACATACCCCAATAAAATTTTTCGGAGAGGGATAAATTATACAGCTTTTAGATACCCTAGCGCGATGATAGAGGTAGCAATAACACTTGCTATAATTAAGGCCGTTACCAACATTTGTTTTTTAAGTGAGTCATGCGCCGCTATACCCGGGTAATAAACATACCCAATAACAATACCGCTGACCAATCCGCCAATGTGTGCAGCATTGTCAATATTACCCTGGATGCCAGCAAACAGGTTGAAGACGATAAAGAACAAGATGCTGCGCAGCATTGTTTTTTTCATGGTCTTCTGTATATGGCGGGTAGTGAGCATAGAAAGAAACACGCCGTACAAACCAAATATAGCCCCAGAAGCCCCCACACCTACGCTGAAAGGATGCATAACAATACTTAAAAGACCTGCACAAACACCAGTAAGCAGGTAAGCTGCAGCAAAACGAAACTTACCTAAAAGTGGCTCCAGGAACATGCCAATGTAAAGCAATGCAATAGTATTCATAAGCAGGTGCATGGCACCGCTATGTAAGAACATATAGGTAAGCAGCCGCCACCAATCGCCATGTAGTACCGCAGGCCTAAGGTTACCACCCCATTGAAAAAGACTTTTTGCTGTAGGTTCTAATAAAGAGACACCAGCAAGCAACATTACAACAAATACCAGGGCATTGCAGTAAACTATAATGGGTGTAATGAGATAACTCTTTGAAGGTATGAGTGCGCCATATTTTTCGCGATGCATGGGATGCAGGCTACGGTTGGCTTTATGCTGTGCTTCAGCAGTTTCCGCCATTGCCTGCTTAAATGCAGCTATGTTTCTCCTACTCTGTTCCTCATCCCAATAATATTCATTAACCGGGACACTCTGCAAAACAGCTTTATCTCCACTTAGAGTAATAGTAAGCATATCGCCTTGGGAAGTGTAACTATCAGGAGTTTGAAAAACAATAACATTGCTGTTTAAACCAAGCAGGAACCAACGGAGCTGAGCACCAGCAGTTTGAGCAGCTGCTAAAAACTGCACAGGTTCAAGATGATGCATTGGCACCTCGTCTATCAATCCCGGCTGGTTTACAACGTTCATAAACTATATTGGTGCAGCAAAGTTATGCTGATAATACCGGGCATAGCATTGGATAATTTTAAGAAGGGATCGTTAATTATGATAAAGGGGAATTAACATAGCTCGTAATACCGTCCCTTACAATACCAATAACCGGAAGCTATCAGGTTGTGTGCACCGCTTGCCTGGCTATTAAGATCCATTTGTTATGGCTTTTCTTCCAAACTAACATTACCCCTAGTTTTACTGTGCGTGGCTTTCCGTTGTCATTAGTAATAGCAGACAGGGTATGCCTAACAATTGCCACATCATCAAATATCTCTATGGTCTGACCACTTATATCAATGGTAACAAAATCGGACTTACCATTGAGCAACGCTTCTATAAAAGCTGCCCGGTTTTGTACTACTCCACTTGAATGACCATAGCTTACTTTATCTGACACCAATTGTTTTAAAACCGTGGAGTCTGGGTCTATCAAAACTTTACGAAAGGATTCCAACGTTTTTACTAAAGATCTTTCATCTGCCGTTTGGGCAAATGTGACCATTGTTGTTATAACAAGTACAGTAACCAGCAGTGTTATCTTCCTCAGCATTGATATTTAATTTTGAGCTCAACAAACTTAATAAAACGGTCATCACCTAATTACAATAAATCACGCCGATGAAGCAGTAACTATTTCAGGAACTATAAATTCCTTTTCACTTTTAGCTATAACTATAGTGGCTACACCATTACCTATAAGATTAGTAATGGCCCTGGCAACGCTCATGAATTTATCTACACCCAACAAGAAAGCTAAACCTTCGACCGGGATCTTGTGTATGGTAGTAAGCGTGGATGCGAGTACAATAAAGCCACTGCCAGTAACACCTGCGGCACCTTTTGATGTAAGCATGAGCAAGCCAATGATGCTTAATATTTCGCCCAGGCTTAATTGCACTCCATATAGCTGCGCCAGAAAAATTACCGACATGGAAAGATATATAGATGTTCCATCCAGGTTGAAAGAATAACCAGTAGGCACAACAAGACCTACAACAGGTTTACTACATCCCATCTCTTCAAGCTTCTGCATTATGGAAGGGAGGGCAGCCTCTGAAGAAGATGTACCAAGTACCACCAGCAACTCTTCTTTAATATAGTTAAGAAAATGCAGGATACGCATTTTGTTTGCACGCATAATGAGCCCCAAAATGCCAAGTACAAAAATGACCATGGTTAGATAGACTGCACCAACCAACTTTGCCAAAGGAATAAGCGTATGCAACCCGAATTTGCCAACTGTAAATGCGATGCCTGCAAATGCACCAATTGGTGCGAGATACATAACATACTTTAAACAAGTAAAAACGATCTTAGACGCTTTTTGCAATATGCTGATGACCTGCTGACGCCGGCGCATATAATTAACAATGATACCTACCGTGATGGCAAGCAACAATACCTGCAGTGTAAGATTATCCATAAAAAACTTCATCCAACTAAAATGCTCACTTGCATGGTTGGTATATTTGGCTGCATCCTGCACCTGTAAGCCAGTTTTATCTATAGCCCCGGGCTTTAACAAGTAGGCTATGGTAACCCCTATTACCAATGCAAAAGTGGTTACAACCTCAAAATACACCAGCGATTTTACCCCAATGCGCCCTACCTTCTTCAGGTCTCCCATTCCAGCTATACCCAGTACTATGGTAAGGAAAATAATGGGAGCAATAAATAGTTTAATGATATTGACAAAATCCTTTGCAATAAACTCAGTTTGAACTCCGGTAGCAGGATAGTAATACCCTACTAATATCCCTGCTACAATGGCAAAGAAAACCCAGAATGTAAGATCTGTGAGTACTCTTGATACTGCACTGCGTTTGGAAACAGGCAAAGACTTGGCGGTGGACAGCATTGATCAAGTATAGTTGAGTTTAAGGTATAAAAGTATCATTTTATACTATTAGAGTGCCTGAGAAAGGGCCTTATATGTAATCAATTTTTTGATTCATCCCACTGCGTAGTTCACCTCGTTACACAATAATAAATGCGGGAAGATTACCGCACTACAATAACATCGCCCTTTTTATTGTAGGTAACATCGCTACCTAATACTTTGTAACGCATGTACCAGAAATAAGTTCCGGCATCGGCAGGCACTCCGCCTACTGTGCCATTCCAGCCTTTGGGGTCTTGTACGCCTTCGTACACTTTTTGGCCGTAGCGATTGTAAACTGATAACTGAAGGGAAACTATATTGGGATTGTCTGTAATGGCATGAAAGTAGTCGTTGAGACCATCACCATTGGGTGTGAAGGCGTTGGGCATCCATACATCGGTTGGTATGTCTGTAACCATTACCTTGTAGGTACAAGTGGCTGAGCAGCCTGCATTGCTGACCACACACTGGTATATGGACTGGTAAACTTTTGCCGGGAATGTGAAGACACTGCAACCATCGCAGACTAAAGAGTCGCGGTTGAACCATTGTATGTGCATGGCAGTGGCACAGGCAGGCAAAGCAAGGATGGTGTTGTACGTTACTGTTATTGTGCTATCTGCAAAAGCGGGTACAGGCTGTGGTAATACGGTTACGGTATTTGCCATGGAATCTGACCCACCAGTACTGTGTACCACCAGCTTTATACCATAAGTACCGGTATCAGTATAGCATACTTGTACAGGCGTAGGGCTTGGGTAGGAGGCGGGGCTACCGCCCGGAAATGACCAGCTGAATATCTGAGGATAATTGTGTGTTTGCGCGGAGACCGTGATACATTCGCCACGGCAAATGGTGTCTGTGCTGGTTATTTTATCAATTGCAGGACTGCAAAAACCCACTAGTATTGTGTCTGCAAACAGCCCGCATACACTTTGTGCCTGTACCATGTAGGTACCGGGGCGCACAATGGTAATAAACGGCGCTGTGCTGCCGGTGCTCCAAAGAATATTAGATAACCCTGAAGGGAGCGCTAGCGTATAGGTTTCCAAATTGTTACAGATGACAGTATCGTTACCCAGGGTTATTGAACTGATGCCCTGCGACACAGAAAAAGTATCGGTATAGCCATTACCGCAATTATTGGTTACCTGCAGCCAGTAAACACCAGGGGTGGAAATATTTATAAAAGCTGTGGTATCTGTATTGCTCCACAGGTAATGCGGGTAGCTAGCAGGTAGAGCTGCGGTATATACCTGCCCGGCACATAATGCGGTATCGGGTATGGTAAAAGGCGCTACCGGGATATTTTTGTTTATTATATGGAAGGTATCGGTATAGGCTGCACCGCAATTGTTACTGATGTGCAGCCAGTAAGTACCGCTGTCTGTGAGGGTGACTGCACGTGAAGTATCGTTATTGCTCCACAAGTAGTGTTGGTAGCCGGGTGGTGCGGCAGGGGTATAGCTTTGGCCGGGGCATAAAGCGGTATCTGGTATATGAACGCTAACTGCTATGGGGGATAACAAGTTTATGGTATCTGTAAAGGTGCCGCAGCCATAGTCTATTGTACAGGAGTAAGTACCGGGCTGGCTTACGGTAATGAACCGGGTGGTATCGCCGGTGTTCCACCAATAATGGAAGAAGTTGGGCTGGCCGCCAATGGTGAGGGACTGTCCCGAGCAAAGTACCGTATCATTACCCAGGCTGAACTCACTGAGACTGATCATGGGCCGGGTGGTATCGCTGACGAGGGAAATGTCATCGATAAGGGGATAACCAGAACCAGAATACGCAATGTGAAGTGCTGTACTACGGGGTGATACATAGACGAAATGCTGCTGAGAAAAAAAATCAAAATTACCAATGGTCATGTATTGCTCGCCCCCGGTTGCTGTATATACAGCTGTTAGCTTTGCATACATAACAGTATCAAACAGTGGTATATCCCAGTTTACAAATCGTATTTGTGGGGTTACAGATAATCCACCGTGGGAGCCTCCGTAGTTAGTATAGGTATAATTACTCAATTTATTTGCAGAAAAGTATACCCCCATATTACCTAACACATCATCTCCCCGGAGATTTGGATCTGTTGATTTATATTCACCAATGTACATGGTGAAATAATACGTAGTGCCAGCTACGAGAGGTTGCAGCAAATGGGTCTGCTGAAATGTTCTTTGATCACCAACGCTATCCAGCCAGCCATTTAACCAAAGTGCATATCCCCTATAACTAAGACTAGTCTCTATTGCCCCGGCACTAATGCCTGCATGTGCTTTAAAATAATATGTGTAATAATTTGATGTGTTATATATATTATATATTGCGTTTCCAACGCTAGTGGGCGCAATCCAGCACATCCTGCTATTTATAAAACTTGTATCCGGTGGTAAACCTACATTATTATATTCGGCGGTATTAAATTCAAAGCCAGGGTTGGGCACCAGGTTAAAGTTGCCAGGCAACTGTGCCAGGGACATGTGGAATGCACCTATAAAAAACACTAAGATCAGAATCCCTCTCATAAATTGTATTGCATTCAAAATTACAAAATTAAAGGGTGCCTTTCCCGTACAGGAAGACACCCTTTAATTTTATTATCTACTTAATTTGACAGGCAACAGTTTCAGGCAATAGCCATGGAGGGAATACCATATAAAGAAATAACCCACAACTAGTCCAATATTAATTTTATGTGATTTTATTATTAGGATTTGCTGTCGGCAAGTATTGAGGTGACATTTGCATCAATATTTACCAACGCCATTGATGAAAGCCAATAAGTACAATAGGTTTTATGTACTAAAGAAAATCTTTACTTCCCTCATTTTGTTATTCTGCTGCATTAATGCTTTTGCCCAAACTGATATTTTAATACGGCTCCAATTAACAGATAAGCAGAAACAAGTATATCCAGACTCGGCTTACACCATCCTGAAAGGTTTACTGGCCGAGGCTGTTGCTGAAAAAAATGTACTTGCCCAGGCTATTGCACTACAGCAAACAGGTTATATACTATATCATAATAGCAGCTATGCTGAAGCATTGAACCACTACCTGCAGGCCGATAAACTATTCCACCAAACCAGTAGAAAAGACCTCATTGCAAAGAACCTGGATAATATTGGCAGCATTTATTACTCCAACAGGCAGGGAAACTTGTCGAACCGGTATTTTTATGAGGCGCTTAAAATATACCAGGAATTAAATGATACCGCTGGGTTAGCAACTACCTACGGAATGATAGGCCATATTTGCGAAAAAACAGAAAAATATGATAGCGCTTACTACTACCAGCACCTTGCTTTGCAATATTTTATAGCCATAAAAAGCCCGCAAGGCATTGCAGATATCTACGAAAACATTGCCAGTATTTATGAAGATAAAGAAAAATATGATTCATCGTTTGCCTATTATAACAAGGCATTGGGTTATTACGAAGGTGGCAATGACCTGATATCGCAAATAAACATTAGAAATAACCTGGGTGATATATACAGGAAAACCGGTCGATTTAAAGAAGGGCTTGAACAAACCCGGCTAGCTCTAAAACTTGCGGTAAGAACAAAAGAGCTTTTCCAGATAAACAGCGCATATGAAGACATAGCAAAGGCTTACCATCTTATGGGTATGAACGATAGCGCGTATTATTATAACGAACTTAGCCGCAAACAGGTACTTGCTATATATTCTAAAGAGAACAGCAAGCAGGTAGCCATGATACAGGCACAGTATGATACCCAGCAGAAAAACAAAGAAATACAAAAGCTTGAAAACGATAAAAGATCGGAATTTATCATTACTGTGGCTACAATAATTATTATTATCCTGCTATTATTATTAGGCACATCCATCATCAGCAGGCAGAAAATAAAAATAGAAGCGGAACGCAGAATAAACGAACAAGAGAAAAATGTATATGAAACAAATTATGCATTGATGCAAACCGACCTGCAGAATAAAAACTTAGTAGAGGATAATCTTAAAAGTGAGCTGGACATAAGATCGCGGGAGCTTACGTCTTATACATTAAACCTGATACAAAAAAACCAGCTGCTGGATGATCTTAAGTTAAAACTTACCGAATTGATCAAAGACGATAAGCGAGATCACAAAAAACAAATAAGAGAAGTATTGAAACAAATAGACCAGGATTTTAACCAGGCTAAATATTGGGATGAACTACGGGTTATTTTTGAACAGGTACATCAATCTTTTTTTGATAATCTGAATGCCCATTGCAGCGATCTTACCGCTGCTGAACTAAGACTTGCATCGTTATTGAAAATAAACATAACCTCTTCTGATATGTCCACGCTATTGGGTATTTCTCAGGATAGTTTACGCATTAGCAGATATCGCTTACGCAAAAAATTAAAACTGGAACAGGGAACTAACCTAACGGCTTTCATACAAAATCTGTAACAATTAGAAGTTTATCAGCAACAATTACCAAAGATAAAATACGTAAAGCGCGGCTGATAACATTTACTTAATGGTGGTTTTGTTACGCAAAAAAACATTGATAATCAACGACTTAAAAAATAGTTGTTTACGTTGTTTCTATTTTACCTACGCACTAAAAATGCTGTTTCCTTTTTGTATACACGCCAAAATTCTGTTTCGATGAAATTGATAGAATATTTACATTCAAATTTATGCACCATGCAAGTACCGGTATCAAAAGAATTTTTGAAATCAGCCCCCTTAGTTAGTTTTACACCCGCCATTTCTACTATAGCAGACGAGTTTTTGTTTATTAAGCAAGGTACGGCCTACCATAAAGTTAGAATTGGAGATATTACATACTTAGAAAGTGATAATGTTTATATCAACGTGCATGTAGCGAATAATAAGTACCTGGTAAGAAGCACCCTTGATCAATACCTTGAAATATTAAATTCAAACCAATTTGTACGCGTGCACAGGAGCTATGTTGTGAATATAAATTATATAGATGCCATTGATGCCAACCACCTGATTGTAAATAAAGTATGTGTACCTACCAGGAAAACCTATAAAAACGAATTACTAAAAAGTTTACGCCTGGGGTAATTGCCGGGATATACGGAAATACTATTTCAGATCTTTCAAGTATTCCAACATATCGCAATTCAGACTAACATTCATTTTACTGAGTTTGTTCATATAGAACGCGCGTACGTCGGCCCATTTATAATACGGGTATTGGTTGGTGGCTACAGGTATATGCACCGGCTTTTCATTGTATAAAATCTGAATGAGCGGTGTATTGCCTGTATCACTGTCTTTATACAATATCCATTGTACATTTACACTATAACCGATTATAGAGCTCACGTTCCACACCTGGGCGTATTTGAATATATCAACCGTTGGCGTTGCTGCTCCTTCGATGCTTGCAAGCGCAGCAAACGGAGACAAAGTTTCAGCATGTGCAAACCTTACAACAATAGCCGGTCTGCTGCTTTTTATAGCCTCATCTGTACTGTTTATAAAATCTACAAGTAGTGGTACCGCATTCCTTACCTGGATACCGCTAACATCAGTCCCTGGCCCTTTTAATAAATAATCCTGTGCAGAATTAACAAACTCAAGCCAGGCAAATTCATTGCAGGTAAATAAAGAACGGATGTTTACTTTGGCAGGGGTATATCCGGCGATCTTTATTTCCGTAGGCATGGCATTAGCGAGGGTAGCTACGTTAAATATAGCATCTATAAAATCGCCAACGGTATCCGTTATTCCCATCACCGTTTTATCAATTACCGGGTGCAGTAGCTGGTTGGCATAATCCCTGGTAAAGAATTTGCAGATTATTTTATGTTTCTCCTCTTCAGCCCGGATATCATGCTTCAACTTATTCATTTCAACGATCCAGCTACCATTTTTTTTAAACTTACGGTAGCCAGGTGATACCTCATAAAACCGAAGATGCACACTATCATTGTCAATTAAATTGGTGGTGGCATTTTGTTGCATAGGTCTATTGACACCACTCATAAAGGCCTGCGCACTTTGTTTTGTACGCTTTTCTTTGGTGGTGACCACCCTACACGACACACTATCTGCAAACAGCCACGGATAATGGGTTTTCATACGGTTGCCAATACCCCATAATTCACTCTTTCCAGTTTCCGTGAGCAGTCCACAATCTTCTTTTTTTTCAATCAGCAACAATGTGTTCACCATTTCCTTCAGTTTCACGCCATCACTTGTCAATCCAGCCAGATCAACCGCACGGTTCAGCGTTTGCTGTATAAGCAGCAGGTCATTCAGGTTAGTAAGATGGCGGGCACCATGACGGCCCGCATAATTTATGAAAATGGCCTTGTACCCTACAGGAGCAGGGATACAACCGGTATCAACCGGTTGATATAGTTTTTTGGTCCCCCAATAATCCAACAGGCAGCTTTGGGGTATAAAAGATATTATAAAAGTAGACACCAGCAAGCAACTTGCTGAAAACAAGATGATCCTTTTCATTATTTAATACAACTCAATTAGAATAGTATGGCCCGTATTGCTTGTCAACTACCAGTTTACGACCTTCATTTTTTAATACAAAAACATAGAATTCTTTCCCGCCAGGCAACACTCTTATCATTACATGACCGAACATACTTTTGTAACCTTTAGTAAGCGTCTGCCCCAAGGTTACTTTTGTTTCTTCTTGTATATTGGTTGCAAAAATGTCTTTAGGACCTTTGTATAGATAGTCTGATGTAAGTCTGTAAAGTACTTCCTGTCCAGGATGGTCTGAACGCCAGCTCTGTTCCACTATGACCTGTGGCTGGAGATTTCTCAGGAAATTTTCATTTGTTCCATCACGTCCGCCATGATGATCCAGAGTGGCTGCCTCTACCCTTCCTACCGCATTGGATATGGGGGTTTCTACATCAACCCAATGTGGCAGTCCGTACCCCTGTATACCTGTATTATCGCCCCCAGCATAATAGTCAAAGTCGCCGTAGGTTATTTTGATGGCGAGGCTCAATGAATTTTCAGGAATACTGTTCCCCTTTACTTCTGCTACCGAATCTGCATTAAAATATTGCCTGGTTTCATTGCCGTGACCTGTCCATATAATGCCGTTTACCTTTACTCCTCGTACTACGAAAGAAGAGTATTTGGCTTTGTTATGCACCAGGGTTATCTGGTCATCCGAACCGGGCTGCAGCATTGCCGGTTTCATGTTATTGTTCTCCTGCTGGTATTTAATGAAATCCAGGTAATTAAGAAAGCTGCTTGGCTGTTTCTTGTTTTTTTCCCTTAAGTCAACCGGGAAATTATAATCGGGGTATCCACGATCGATAAATGTTTTAATGGGTATTACATCACCCACTTCTGCTATACCTGATAACTTGTATTTACCATTAGATGATGTTTGAGACTCCTTAGTTATAACTCCAAAGTGGTCGCCATGAAAATGGGTGATAAGCGCATAATCGATCTGGAGTTTTGTATTGACTGGCATCACCTGTTTTATATAGTTAATGATCCAACCGGCCGATGAAAGTGAATGATCAGGATATGGGAGAGTAACCTTCCAGGGTGCTATCTTGTTAAATGCGTCCGGGTCCTTATCCCCGGCATCTATGAGCATAGTAGTGCCATCGGGCAGTATGAGGAAGGAAGAATTGCCGCAGCCTGTATTAATGAAATGTATATCCAGGCAACCCTCTTGCCACACCGGTAACGAGTCTAAATATTTTGACTCCTGTGCATTGCAAACAGAAAATAAAAAGAAACAAACAATAAATGTGATGATCTTTTGCATGAGCAAATATTAACAATGAATGATCTAATGTTGGTTGCCGCTGCCATCGCTGGGATACGCTCCTAAATCAACATTTGGTGACGTTATGTGAGCGCCTGCGGCTGCCGGCAAGGAATTCATTGGGATGCCACTGATGTTAGCTGATCCTTTGCCAATAGCTGGCGAAGAAGGTTTAAGGTGAAGGTCTAAACCATTTGATGTGAGCGGATATACCTCCGGAACTATTTGAGTGGCATCAAGCCCTATAAATTGGGGATCATTATCGCCCGCAACATTGGAATAAATATCGCTGGGTTGCGGCTGTGCAATAAAGCCGGCATAAGTTGGAAAAAAATTTGTGGCGATGGCCGCTGTATTGCCGTAGTACAGGTTATTGCCGTACCTTAAGTTAGCAGTATCTACTATCGAAGAACCGCCCAGTATCCGTAATCCTATTTTATTTTCAATTATCAGGTTGTTGTAAGCCTTGCCTGCTACCAGCTTCTCGAAAGATATACCACCGCCCAACGTATAGTTAGGATCGAGGAAGCCGCAGTTGATGACTGTGTTGTTATAAATGTTGATAATGGATTGGCTGGGCGCACCCGATAATGACTGACTCTTAATGCCCGAATTAAAACCAGCGATCACTACATTGTAAGCTATGTCGCCGCGGGTACCGTACTTAATATTGATGGGGATGCCTTTTGTAGTACCAATGGCCTCGTATGTATTGCGCATAATACTGACCTTGGCATTGCGTATGTAACAACCATCATCCTGTGTGTGCGATATCCATGAATCTTCAACCACCAGGTTGGTAGGGCTAAGGGATACAATAGCATAATGGGTACCTGAAATACTCGCTGAAGGTGTTTGATCATTAGCCTGCCAGGGGGCACCTGTGTATTCTATATGCGTCCATTTAACAATGATATTCTGCGCACTGTCGCCTGCAATTCCGCCCCATACGCCGCCATTGGGGAAGCTTGACTTCATTGCGTCGGTAACTGTTATCCAATTAGGCTGTGCCTTTGTACCATTTGAAATGAGTGTGCCATTGATAAAAAAGCTGGGGGCCCGTAATGGCGTTCCATTTCCAAGCACAATGATCGTATCCCCTGCAGGTATTACCAGGCTGTCTCCTTGGTTTACAAAAACATCGGCAGGCATGTAATAAGTGGTATTTGCCCTAAGCCTACCTTTTATCGTTCCCTGTATCGTATCATTATTAGAGTCAACAACATTGCCTTGTGCTATTACAGCAGGGGCCAAGTTATATTTTTCGGCTTTTTTAAAGCAGGCCTGCAATAAGGTAGCCAGAACAACTAAAACCAATAATACAGGGGCTGCGTTATTTCTTTTCATAGCGTTAGTTTTACAGGCGGTATCTTACACCAAATAAAAATGTTTGTCCGTAAGTATCTTTTTCGACCAGGTAACTGTTGCTGCCTGCCTTTTGAAAAGGAAACTCACCTGCCGGATAAGGATAATGAGAGTTGATCTCCACGATGACCGGGGTGTTGAGGATATTTTGAACCTTTACATAAACAGCAAACCTACGACCAATTCTTTTTTCGATCGAAAAGTCAAGTTGAGATGTTGCCCGTTGCCAATAGTCCAGCCCTTCAAATTGTGACACCTGTATGATACGCCTGCCGGTATATACATATGCAAGCTGAACATCAAGACCGTATTTTGCATTTTTATAAAACAGGGATAGATTGCCAATATGCTTCGATTGCCCCTGCAGCGGTCTTGTCGTGTGCATTGTCAATGTACTGGGACTGTCAATGCCACCGGTTACAGGATTAACGTTGTTCTTGATCACCGACACATTTGCCACCGAATAAGTGAATGTGTAGTTAGCGGATACGCCAAAGTTTTTGAAGTATTTTATGCCTACTAATTCAAAGCCCATATTTTGTGCATTACCAAAATTATTGGGTTGTATTACCGCATCGCCAGCCCTAGTGAAGACCACTGTATTTTCAATAGGATTGATCAGATCTTTATAAAAGGCTCCGATTATGATCTGTTCATTTGGTTTGGGATACCATTCGTAACGAGCATCATAGTTGGTAGATGTGGTATGCTTTACAGTAGGATTACCCTGTGTACCAAAATTCTCAGTGGCAGGCGTTCCTACAGGTACGAGGTCGAAATAATTGGGGCGTGCAATAGCTTCATAAACAGAGAAACGAAGGTTTTGTTTAGGACGCAGCCTGTATTTAAGGTGTATACCAGGCAAAAAATCCCGGTAGGTAATGCTGCCGCTGCGTGCTGCCACAGCATCGGTTAGGTTTGACGTATATCCCTGCCATGTATTTTCGGTACGTACACCCCCTATTATCTGCAGCTTGTTCAGTTGGAGCCGTACTTGTGCATAATAAGATAATATTTCCTCCTCGGCTTTGTAGTTAGGCCCAGCCAGAATATTGCCTGTAGGATCCTGTACCGACCACTGGGCATTGTAGATGTTGGTATATACCGGGAAAGCGGGAGGCGTACCAACCAATACAGGCTGCAGCGTATAGGTGTTGAAATAGTTATCGCGGTCCTGGTGGCGGAACATGCCCCCAGCGGAAAACTCCACTTCTTTCCCCCAAATGGCAGGCGTATAGTGCAGGTTCAGGTATTCGGAGACCGTATGGTCTGTATTATGTTCCCATATTCTATTGTAGTTTTGCAACGTAGCCGGGCTCGCTCCCGGCACCCCGTTGTGCAGCGTATCGGACGTAAATGTATTAAGCTCCGCCCAGTCGGGCACTTTAGTACCAGCAATAGCATAAGAACTTGACCAATCCATGTAAACCTCGGGCAATAGAGCATCCTTACCCTGCAACGTAATGTTGCCTATATATTGCGTTTCATCTCTTGACCTGGACAACGTGGTTACCTTACCTGTACCCGGCAATGTACGGGTAGCGGTAAGCGACGTATCGTAAGATATTCTTGACTCAATATCCTGCAGGTTGGTATATATGCCATACAAGCTTACTTGGTGCTTATCGTTGAATTTATAATCTACCTTGGCATGTACCGCACTTCTTATTAAATTAGATGAAAGGTTACGGTTGATGATGTCTTTAAAGGCAGGCGTATTAGTAATGCTTGTTACTGTAGGAAAGTAAATATTATTAGATCCCCTGTTGGTATTCTGATAAGAGCCAGCTACCAATATCCCTAATTTTTTATTGAAAAACCGGTTACCTATCGATGCCCCTATAATACCGTAAGGTAATGCTGTAGTATTTTTAAAGTCAAGGTTAGCCCGTGTAAAATCATTGCTCGTGGCCAGGTAGTTAGGCCCATTTTTTTCAAGTGGCGATTGTTGCTGTATGACGCTTTTATTGAAAGAGATAAAAGGATTATTGAAAAAATATTCACTAAAGCCCGAACCAAGGTTTACATTAAGGCTTAATTGATCAGGAGCATTTTTGAGTGCCATATTGAGACTTCCCCCAATAGCATCACCTTCCATACTTGGAGTAACAGTTTTGTTTACTTCTATCCGCTCCATAATGTCAGCAGGAAATATGTCGAGCGGCACAAAACGGTTTTTATTATCCGGGCTAGGTATCTTTACACCATCTATCATAGTATAGGTATATCTTTTGTCCATGCCTCTTATTATAGCGTACCTGCCATCGCCGTTATTGCTTCTTTCCAGGGAAATACCCGAGATACGCTGCATCACATTGGCAACAGTTATATCG
>JABDEZ010000019.1 GCA_013286835.1 Bacteroidota bacterium | reverse complement strand
AATTTCTTGGACGGGGTTATACCTACAAGGTCATCTGTAACACCGGTAATAAATAATACCATTGCAGATACTAGTATGATATTCCATTTATCAAAGAGCTGTGGAGTAACAAAAAAAGAACATGCTATAGTAAAAGAAAGAAAAATGCCTATCCCCCCCAGGTTGGGTATAATGGTAAGGTGGATCTTTCGCTTATTATCAGGTACATCAAACAACTTTTTGCGGTTAGCTATGTATATAATCCTGGGAATAGATGCCATGCACATAAGTAGCGTACAGAAAAATACAAGCGGATATAAAATGTATGCTGCTAATACAATCATGATGTTATCTAATGCTATATCCCTGGTTTATAGTTGATGTACCTCTCTGTTTGAAGGTATATTGTATGTCTTTAAAATACAATAAAAGTTATTACAGTTATCAAATATACAATAATATCCCAGCCTGCAAAGCAAATAACAAATTGATAAGGATTAGCAACATGCACAATTAAAAAGACCTATGGAAAGATCATTTTATGTGCTTTATAGCAGCTATGATACGGGATGCGGCCTTACCATCCCAGAGGTAGGGGATGTTTCCTTTTTTCCAATTGCCGGTGTGCAGCAGATCAAACATCAGTCGCAGCTCGTTGAGGTTGCCGGCAATGATTTTATTAGTGCCTACTGTAAATGTTTCCAGTCTTTCTTTATTGTTGTTGATAGTGATGCAAGGCACATGCATCATAGTACTATCTTCTTGCAGCTCCACAGAATCTGTAATAACTACCTTGGCGTGTTTTACCAGGTAAGATAAATGGAGAAAACCCATAGGTTTGGTCAGCACCAGGTTCTCTGCCCTTATATTAGACTGTTCTATCACCTCAATAACCTTATTACTTACCGGGAATATAATAGGCATTCCCTGCGAGATCTCTATAATGCAATTCAGTATCTCTTTGAGTATGGCAGCAGATAATACTTCGCGTTGGTAAACAAATACAATATAGCCCTGTGGTTTAAGATTCAGTTTCTTCCATAACAAGGGTTGTTCAAAATAGGGCGATAGCTTCAGCAATGAATCGACCCTTACGTTACCTACAAAGAATATATTGGATTCTGCTACGCCTGCCTTCCTTAAGTTGTCGTTAGCAGAGTGCGCGCTTGTGAAGTAGTAGTTTGTTACCGCATCGGTCACGATCCTGTTTACTTCTTCTGGTTTTGAAATGTCATGGCTGCGCAGCCCTGCATCAACATGGCCTATATCTACCTGTTGCAGCTTTTTCGCCGCCACACCACACCCCATAGCTGCGTTGGAATCGCCAATCAGCAATATCAGTTTAGGTGGACTTACCGAAAGTATTTTTTCGTAGCGCACCATTATAGTAGCTGTTTGTTCTACAGGGGTACCGCTGCCGGTTTCCAAGTTAATATGCGGTTTTTCTATACCCAGTTTTGAGTAAATATTACCGCTGAGTACTCTATCGTTATGATGACCTGTGTAAATGTACCTGTATTTAATATCGGTGCCTTTGTAGTGTTCTTTCCGAATAGCCTCTAATATGGGGGCTATCTTCATGAAGTCTGAATGTTCTCCGGCAATGATATCAATCAGCATAGTGTGTCAGGTATTGCCGCCACATGTAAGCTCCGGCAATGTTTGGGTGCGGCTACCCCGCAATTTTGCTGTAAATATAATATAGCCCTAAACCCTGTCTGGTTTTATATTTCCACATTTGGGTGTTTTCTATCCACATGTGTCATTTCAAAGAACTTGCAATTTCGGATATTTTACCTTATAACTATCGAATGCTTTTTTGAGCTGCGTCAAAATCCTGCACAAAACGGTACAAGTTAAAACCTGGCTGTTGCAAGGCCTCTGCAAGGGCAGCCTGCAGTACCTTTCTGTTTATGTTTTTCATTCTTTTTTCCTGTAGTAGTTGCCAGCATTTATCGGCAAGCAGGTAGGCCATTCTTTCATTGGTTTTGCCTGCTTCCAGGTAAGTAGTTATCTCATTGGCAAGTTCAGCAATGCCTGTGTGCGATGTTGCGATGGTCTTTAGCACCGGTATTTCTTTATCTCCATCGGCCTTCTCGTGTACCAGTATCCTTAAGTTGTTATAGAGCGCGTTTGCCTCGTCGCGGTCTGCTTTGTTTACCACAAACATGTTAGCTATCTCCATTATTCCAGCTTTCAGCGTTTGCACCACGTCGCCGCCTTCGGGCACCAAGGTCACTATAGTACAGTCTGCCAAACCAGCAATATCAATTTCACTCTGGCCTACACCTACTGTCTCAACCAATACCAGGTCATATCCCGCGTTCTTCACAACATCGGTTATCTCTATTATTTTGGAGTTGAGCCCCCCCAATGCCCCACGGCTTGCCAGTGAACGTATAAATACGTTCGGGTTTGTATAAAATTCATTCATTCTTATCCTGTCGCCCAGCAATGCACCATAATTGAATGGAGATGAAGGATCAACAGCAATAACTGCTATTTTTTTATTTTCATTCAGCCAATAGTGGAGTAATGCATTTACAAGGGTGCTTTTACCAGCACCCGGTGGCCCCGTAATTCCTATTACATTAGTCTTTTCTGTTTCAGGCAGTTGCAACAGCAGATCATCATAACCCGGCAGTTCATTTTCAACCAAAGTAATTGCCCTGGCCAGCGCTTTCTGGTCACCGTTGCGTATCTGTCGCCAAAGTTGTTTTATTTTGTCCTGCACTAAATAAGATTTTCAACCGTTTACAATCCCCATAAACAGTCTTCTTGAACAAAAATAAATTTATTGACCATAAACTTTTCAAAAAATCCAATATTGCATTGATATGCATAGTGGGTATGGTTGCGGGTTTCTTGGTATCGCGCGTATTACTGTCTGCAAGTACCTTCATCCTGGGGTGTACTGCGTTGTACAATGTTGATCCTAGAAGGTGGTTTAAAGATAAGTGGTGGTTACTGGGTGTTGTATGGGTATCTTTTTATGCCATTTCATCTTTATGGAGCGATAATACAGGATTCTGGAACATACATTTTAATGTAAAGCTGCCCATATTATTATTACCACTGGCGTTCACATTCCTGCCATCATTCTCAGACCGGCAATTGCGTATATATACCGTCTGCACAGGGATATTGCTATTGTTGGGTGCAGGTTACAGTGCTATGTTCCTTGTAAACCATATGGATTTTTATATGGAACAATACAGGACATCGAAGGTACTGCCTACACCTGCCGAAGATGACCATATCAGGTTTAGTATCTCAATAGCGTGCTACATAATATGGGGTGTTTACATTTGGCCACGATTGAATACACGGTCTATTAAGATAATAATAGCCTGCATTCTTGTGTTGCTTACTGTATATCTGCATGTGCTGGCAGCAAAGTCTGGCATTATATCCCTGTATATTTTTATAATCGCTTTGGGTTTTTACTTTTTAATGATAAAAAAAGTAAAAACGGCGCTTGCTGGGATCATAATTGTTATAGTATTGTTTTTTACAGCATTGAAAACAATACCCACATTCAGTCAGCGTATAGGGTATATCAGCTATACTTACATTGTATTTGAGAGGGGCGACAGAAGCGGAAAGTATGGCGATATAGGGAGGCTGATATCTTATAAAATTGCCCTGAAAAAGATAATAGAGCATCCCTGGACGGGCGTTGGTACGGGCGATATGATGAATGTGATGAGGGAAGGATATAAAAAATGGTACCCGCAGATAAAAGAAGAGGACCAGCTACTGCCTCATAACCAACTAATGGATGTGGCACTGGGCTGTGGCATGCCTGTAGCTGCCATATTTTCTATCTGGCTTTTTTACCCATTGGTCTGGATCAGGAAGAACCGCGATGGTTTTTTTATGTTTGTTATATGGCTGGTGTTCTTGGTGAACCTGATGATAGAGCCGTTTCTTGAGGTGCAATTCGGTGTATTTGTATATTTGTTTTTCATGCTGTGGCAAAGGGCTACGTTAAAAAAGCCGGAGCGCGCGGCAATAATTGCATAAATCAAAAAAACTATGACCAATTTCATACCCATATTTCCACTTAGTATAGTAGTTTATCCAGGCGAGGCGCTGAACCTGCATGTATTTGAGCCACGATACAAGCAATTGATCTCTGAATGCATCAGGGAAAAGAAAAATTTTGGTATCACTACCGTGCTGGATAAGAAAATGGAAGAGTTGGGCACGCAAATGGAAATACTGGAAGTGGTGAAAGAATATGATAACGGTGAGTTGGATATTAAGACAAGGGGGGTGAATGTGTTCAGAATACTGGAAGTTATTAAAACATTGCCCGATAAAATGTATTGGGGAGCTATAGTTAACTATCCGCCCAATGTGACGATGCAGGATAATACCGATATTGCAAGGCTTATACTGGAAGAGGTGAAAAGACTATATACGCTGGTAAGCCTGGAAGAAAAATTTCCCATCCATAAAAGCTCCATGATATCTTATGAAATAGGACACCTGGTAGGATTTACAAAAAAACAGGAATACGAGCTGTTGGGCCTTTTCACAGAAAGTCAACGACTTGAGTACATAAGGCGGCATCTGAATACGATAACGCCGATAATTAAAGAGCTGGAACAAATGAAAGCAAGGGTGCAGATGAACGGACACTTCAGGAATTTATCGTTAGGTGATTTTGATCTATGATCCAGGCATTGGGTTGCAATAGGTCTATTAATTTTTTTGTTCCATTTATTTCATAGCTTAGCAATCACGCTAAATTTCACTAATTTGGCAGAAATCATCTTAAAGCAACAAACAATGTCCATAAATCTTTGCATAGACTGGGGAAATACGAATGTTAAAGCTGCCATTTTTAATGATGAGCAGATCGCCGATACATTTACATTTCCTGCGGCAGAAGCGGTGAGTGGCCTTGAAGCTGTTATCTCCAGCCACAATGCGCAAAAAGCAATTTTATGTTCTGTAGTTGAGCATCCCTTTGGCGTGGAACAGGCTTTAAGTGAAAAAATAAAGTCTTTTATTAAGCTGAATAGCAATACATCTCTGCCTATCATGAACGCCTACCTTTCACCGGAATCGTTGGGGAATGACAGGATAGCGCTTGCTACTGCTGCCTATATGCAGAATGAGGGCAAAAATACACTTGCTATAAGCCTGGGAACATGCATTACATACAACTTTGTTCAGAAAAATAAAACTTTCAGAGGGGGCGCAATAAGTCCGGGATTGCAAATGCGACTTAAAGCGATGCATGAGTTTACGGATAAGTTGCCTGAAGTGCCCGTGCAGGGAGAGCTTTTATTGTTGGGCTATGACACGGCAACGTGTATGCGTAGCGGAACCATATTTGGCATGGCTGCTGAAATAGATGGAATGATCAAAGAATTTGAAAGTCAATACTCCGATTTTAACGCCGTATTAACGGGTGGGGATGCCCCATACTTTGCAAGCAAAATTAAAAGTAAGATATTTGCCGACCCAGACCTGTTAATGAAAGGGTTGAATTTAATTTTAAAACATAATGTACCAATTCCACGCTAAATACATTTTCCCTTTCTTTTTATTATTCTTATTTGCTTTTGGAGTAACATCTATAGCTCAAACCAGTACGGTTAGTAATCCTACGTCAACGCGGGAGAACGATCCTTATTCCCGTTTTGGCGTAGGCGAAGCGCTGAATGGAAATAATGCGGTTTTGCAGGGTATGGGTAATATTTCATCTGCTTATGAAAATCCTTATTCCATAAATTCTGACAATCCTGCATCATACTCTTTTTTGAAACTAACTACTTATGAGGCTGGTATGCAAGGAAGTATCCGTAACGTAGCAGCTAATGGGTTAAACTATACTACAGGTACCGCTACGCTCAATTATCTGAATATAGGTGTACCGGTAGGCAAGCACGGAGGCCTGGTATTTGGCTTTACACCGCAGACAAGAGTCTATTACAATCTTGCTGATACTGCAGTGTATCCGGGCGCAGGACCAATAAGACGCTCTTTTGGAGGCAATGGTGGTCTTAACTATGCATACATTGGTGCCGCTTATGAATATAAAGGTTTTAGCGCCGGGTTCAATTTTGGTTACATGTTCGGTAGCATCACTACTTCTTCATTTGCAGACAACATAGATACCATAGCAAATTCAACAATGAACTCAGAATTCTCTAATTATGAAAAAATAGGTGGTATATACTGGAAGGGCGGCTTAATGTATGAAACCAAGTTAAAAAAGGACCTGGTGTTGCGTGTAGGCGGTACCCTTGCCCTTGCTCAATCGCTTAATCAGATACAAAACAACTATTGGATAAGTTCTTATCAGTTCTATGATACCTTAGTGCAGGATACTTCATACCAAAGCAACCAATCGAAAGGCAAAATAAGGTTGCCTATGACCTATAGCTTTGGTGTACACCTTGCAAAAGCAGAACATTGGGATGTTGGTGCCGATTATACTGCTACACAATGGTCTCAATTTACAAACAATGGCATAGGTCAGCCGTCTGACTCTTTGGCTAGTACTGCATACAAAATAAGCATAGGTGGTGAGTACGTACCTAATGCATCAAATATCCGTAACTTCTGGTCGCGGGTTACGTATAGATTTGGTATGTATTATGGCACAGATCCGGTGTACCTGCGTAATACACAGATCAATTATTATGGTCTCACAGCAGGGATGAGCCTGCCTTTCAGGCGTAGCACCTCAGAATTTCATGGGGCGCTTGATGTGGGTAGGATGGGTACCCAGAGTAATGGGTTGATACAACAAACATATGTGAAGCTTACATTAGGACTTACCTTTAATGCCAAATGGTTCATACCACGTAAATATGAATAAACTTGGTGAAAAATATATCTTTTCTACAATAGCCCGGATCATTATTCCGGGTGTTTTGTTTTTCACATCCTGTAAAAATGACCCCCGCGATATTGTAGCCCTTACATCCAAGAACATGACGCAAGTGGATAAGGCATACGATGTTACGATACTCTATAGTGAGCACGGCAAAGTTAAAGCCCGGCTTTTTGCCCATGAGTTTATAAGGAACGAAACAGCCCGACCGCCTTATACAGACATGAAGAAGGGTATAAGGGTTGAATTTTACAATGATAGTGAACAGGTAAATAGTACCTTAACTGCACGCTATGCAAGATATTATGAGCTGCAACAAAACATACTGGTACGCGACAGCATAGTTATAGTGAATAAGAAAGGTGAGAAACTGGAGACCGAAGAACTGGTATGGAACCAGGCCATAAAAAAGTTTTTTACTGAAAAACCGGTAAAAATAACCACCCCCACACAAGTACTGTATGGGGATGGACTGGAAGCTAACGAAGATTTTTCTTTCTATACAATAAAGAATCTTAAAGGCCAGGTGCAGGTAAATAAAGGTGACGTGCCGCAATAGCAACCAACTACCAGGGTTAATTGCTCAGTACTACTAGCCGCTCTATAAAATTTACCCCTTTGTCATCAACCAGGTGCATGGTATATATACCGGCCGGTAAGGCTAAATGCACCTTTGCGCTACCGCTATTGAACTGTATAGGTTTTACCCATAATTGCTTTCCATTCATATCATATACTTCCAGCTGTGCTGTATTGCCTATACCTTCTATAGTCACTTCATCTTGCGCTGGGTTGGGATATATACGATAGCTGCCGGCTATAGTTATGTTATTTACGCCAAGGCCAATAGCATTTGTAAGCAATGTATCAGGATTGGTACAAGCACAAGTGCTATGTATATACAGGCTTATTTTATCGCCCTTATTGAGGTTGTAAGATTCGTATGAGCTGGAGGTTGCCCCTGCTATATCTACCCCGTTCTTTTTCCACTGGTAGGTGAGGCACTTGCTGCTACCCGGTGTGATGGCGGTAAAAGTGGTTAATACGCCCGGGGTATATACCTGGGGATAAACAGTAACGGTTACCGGTGGCGGATGAGATAGTACAACGTGCATTTGTACCGAACCGCTTACTGCTGATGTGGACTGGCAAGTACCGTTGCCTTGTACAATACATTTCACAACGTCACCTTCGGCCAGTGCAGATGTGGTATAAGTTCTGGTTGTTTTGCCCGTAAAAGTTGAATTTACCCACCATGCGTAGGTAGGCGCAGCGCCGGCGTTGGTAGTAACAGCTGTAAATGTAACATTATCGTTTTTACATACAGTATCGTTAGGGACCACTACGGTAACTGCAGGTGCTGGATTTGAAGTAATGATAACAGGCACAACCACTGTATTGGTACAACCGTTTAGCGACAAAAGCAAAGAATAGGAACCACCGGCAGCGGCTGTTGTATTATTGATTGAAGGATTCTGTAAACCAGAGATAAAATTGTTAGGTCCGCTCCAGTGGAAAGTAGTACCAGGAGCTGCTGTAGTTATAAAATCAAGATTGCTACCCAGGCATACAGGGCTGTTGCTTGTTACAGTGGCTGTTGGTAACGGATTGACAATTACAGAGGTGGTGGCAGCCGGTGATACACAATTATTAAGCGTTGCCCTTACCGTGTACACACCACTATTTGTACTGGTCACGTTGCTCACCGTTGTGTTTTGCGTTGTGGCTATCACTGTACTTCCAAAGGTCCATTTGTAGCTAACACCCACAGTAGTAGGGGAGGCCGTAAGGCTCAGTTGGTTACCAGCACACAACGGGCTATTGCTGGTTGCCGCAGGTGTTGCTGGCAATGGTTTTACCACTGCGGTTACATTATCGTGTATAACACAAATGTTATCGGTTACATTCAGAATATATGTACCCGCATTCGCTGTGGTAGCATTGGGTACAATAACCTGGGGAACTGTAGCGCTGGTAGGCGTTGTCCAGTTAATAGTAGCGCCTGTTGTAGTGGTACTACCTGTAAACTTTAGTGTATCGCCTGCGCAAACAGGGCTATTGGTAGTATAAGCAATGTTGGCACCATCTACCGATACATGTATCGTATCGGTGCTGGTACAGCCCAGGTTGATGGCGTGCAGCACATAGTTTCCAGAGTCTGCAAGTATCATGTTATTCACTAGTGCATTAGGTTGAAATGAATTAAAACCTGCAGGGCCGGTCCAACTGGTAAAGCTGCCTGGTGATATACTGCCAGCCATCAGCATAAGTTGTGTACCGTTGCAAACCGGGCTATTACTACCTGCACCATATATAGCCGGACGCGGGGTTACCGCTATATTGAACGTATCGTAAGTTATACAGCCGTTATTGATCTGTAAATAATAACTGCCCGCATTGGCAGGCGAACTACCAGGTATAGCCACGTTCTGGTTGGTGACTGTATATCCTGCCGGTCCGGTCCAATTATAAGTTACCCCTGTGGTAAGCGGCGTACCCGTGATCTTTATCGTATCGCCGGCACAAACAGGGCTATTGGTGTTTATGGCCGGGCTGAAAGGTGTATTATTTACTTGCAGCAATATGCTGTCTTTTGCACCACAACCATTGAAGCTGGCAGTTACTACATACATACCTGAATCTGCCGGAACTGCATTAATAATAGATGGATTGGAAACTGTTGACAAAAAACCATTAGGCCCTGTCCATACAGGGCTCATTGTAGTACCTGCCCGCATGTTTACACTCCCGCCCGCACATATAGGATTATTGCTTAGTGATAATGCAAGCGTAGGGCCAACCTTTACTACAGCCACTATGGTGTCATAAACAGTGCAACCGTTCTGTGTTACACTCAGCATATATGTGCCACTATCTGCCGCCGGAGCAAGAGGTATAACAAAAGACGGAGTGTTAAAAGAAGTGCCGTTAGGCCCCATCCAGTTATAAACCACAGTTCCCGTGTCGCTGGTGGCATTTACCTTCAGGGTGTCTTTGGCGCAAACCGGGTTGCTGGTAAGTACAGGCACAGCTGGTGATTGGTGTACAGAAATACTTACAGTATCATATACCTTGCAGCCATTGCTTTGTGTATACAAAGAGTAGCTACCCGAATTTGCAGTAGATGAATTGGCAATAAAAACATTACTGCCCGATACACTTCCTACACCGGGAACAGCCCAATTATACACCGCTCCTGCAATAATATAACCAGGTATGATACTGATGGGAGAGCCAGAACAAACCATGGGATTATATGAAAAGGTTTGGGGTGCTGGCTTAGCATTTACCGTTACAAGTATAGTGTCTGTTGCATAACAAAGGTCAGACGTCAAGGTTGCTTTTACTATATAATATCCAGAATCGTAAAGGTGAGAAGTGCTAATGTGTGGGGTGGCTCCGCTGGCACTAAACGCATTACCCCCAGACCACGAATAGGTAACACCAGTTGAAACATCACTTGCCGTAAAGCTAATGCTATCGCCCACACAAACAGGGCTATTGCTGTTTGCAACAGGCACTGCAGGAACGGCCTTAGTAGCAACCGTTATAGAATCATGTGCTACACATCCGTTTGGAGCGGTGATAGTCACTTTGTATTTTCCGCTGCTTGTGGTTGTTGATGGGAAGCCAGGGTTCTTAATGTTTGCAGTAAAGCTATTAGGACCAGTCCAGCTATAACTTACTCCTGTAGTATTGGAGTTTTCTACCAGTTTTAAACTATCTCCCAGGCATGGGCTGTTAGCCGTATGGGTATTGCCAGACGGCGGCAAAAGCACAGAAAAATGCATAAGTGCGCCGACAGAAGAACACCCGTTTACTACGGCATATCCAATATAATCGCCAGAATCTGCAGCGGTAATATTGGTGATCACCGGATTTTGCACGCCTGGAAAATTCACTGGCCCTGTCCAGTTATAAACAACATTTCCTGTAGCGGTGATCGTGTCACGTAGTTTCATAGTGTCGCCCACACACCTGGGCGAATTGCTGCTTACAGTTGGTGTTTGTGGTAAAGGGTGTATAACTACTTTTATAGAATCAACATAGCTGGTGCAGCCATTTTTCGATGCAGTTATATGGTAGGTACCACTATCGGCCATTACAACAGGAGATATACTAATGCTTTGTGTTGATGCATTAAAACTTGCCGGGCCGGTCCATGCATATGCAATATTGGGTGTAGTGGTGTTGATACCCAATGCCAATGTACCACCAACGCAAAGAGTGTCTTTGCCCGTTTTGGTGAGGTAACTCAAAGATTGCTGTACCACCACCCTTATAGAATCGGTAGTAGAGCATCCGTTCACAGTTGCTACTACCCTGTAATAGCCTGTGTCTGCAAATACCGCACTTGTTATCTGGGGTGTTTTAAAAGCCGAATAAAAAGAATTAGGGCCTGTCCACATATAGGTAGTGAGTACATTGGTATCGTTGCTGGCAAGATTGATGTTGTTGTTGAGGCACACCGGACCATTATAGGTAGGCAGTGGGGTAGGACTATATTTTACAGTTGCAACCAAATTAGTTTTGAAACCACAAGTACCCAGTAATAACGAATCAGTATAAATGCCTGCATTGGAATACTGTGTATTGGGTATGCTCATGTTCTTAGAAACTGTATTAGAAAATCCTGGCCCATACCAACGCGATACCACCGCACTATTAGTGTTGGCTGATGTCATCTTTAACGTATCGCCTTTGCATACCGGGCTATTGCTGGTTAATGCGGTATTGATAATGGTGACATTATATCCATCATCAATTGATGTATCGGCAGGGCTGGAGGCTATGAGCCTGAAGCGGTAAAGCGTAGATGAAGGCGTGCCTGCAGGTATGGTACAGGTGATGTTACCCGCAGTAGTAGCGCTGGTGGTACCTATGTTTATTGCATTGGCAAAGCTACCTGTTGAGTCAGACAATTGTGCTGTAAATGTATTGCCAGTATGGAAAGGGAAGGTAGTATGGTAGGGTAGTGTAATTGTAGTGCCGGCACTTTCGCAGGTTTGTGCAAAAGGCACTGAAAAATAGACCACAGTATCAACGGTTGTGAACTTTGCCAGGAAAGCATCGTATGCACCTCCTCCATAATTGAGTTGGAAACTATTGTTGGGCAGATACAGGAATGTGCTGGCAGTAGCCCCGCATATGTATATATGGCCTTTTTTATCAGTAGTTGCGCCATATATGGCATCGTAGTCGTTGCCGCCATAGTAGGTTCCCCATAATTGACTTCCGTTTTTGCTGAACTGTTCAAAAAAGCCATCGGTAGTGCCGCCGCCAGCTGCGCTTTGGTAGGCATCGCTGGTTGCAACATTGATGTTTGCTGTATGCACACCACCTGCAAAATATACACTGCCGGTATCGCAGGTAATGGCAGTGCCGTTTATGAAGGTGCTTCCAAAATAAGTGCCCCATACCCGGCTGCCGGTGCTGTCAAATTTCACCAGCATAGCATTGTTACTGCCGGTGGTACCGGCTAAATTACTTTGAAAACTACTGGCAGATGCAATAGAATAGGTACTATAAGTAACCCCGGTGATGTAAATGGCATTTACGCCATCGCAGGTAATTGCGGCGGCAATATCTATATCTCCCCCGCCATAAAAGGTGCTCCATTTAAGTACACCTGTATTGCTGAACTTAGTAACAAAACCATCGTAAGTGCCGCCGCCATAGCTGTTTTGGTAGCAACCTGTAGTGGTTGGGAAACCGCTGCCGTTTGTTTCGCCGGCTATATAAATATTACCCGCAGTATCGCAGGTAATACCGTTTGCCTGCTCATTATTGCTACCACCAAAGTAGGTACCCCACTGCCTGGCGCCCGAGCTGTTGAACTTGGCTACGAACACATCTATACCGCCGCCCAGGCTATTCTGTGCACTGCCAGTAGTAGCCATACCATGGCTGCTACTGGTGCTGCCGGTTACAAATATATTGTTGTTGTTATCGCAGGCAATGCCCAGCCCCTGTTCTATACCGCTGCCCCCATAGTAGGTGGCCCATTGCAATGATCCTGCACCATTGAACTTGGCAATATAAGCATCCTGCAAGCCGCTGTCCACAACCTGGAAGGCGCCTGAAGTGATGGTAATATTAGAGTCAAGCGAATTGCCGGTGATGTAAACATTGCCCAGCTTATCGCAGGCTACGGCATTAGCATAGTTATATGCCGTGATACCGGATGTTGCCGATGCGCCAAAGTACGTAGCCCATATTCGCGCACCCACAGCATTGAACTTGGTTAAGAAACTGGTGTACTCAAATGTATTATGCAAAATATTTTGGTAGCCGCCTGTGGTAGCTATATTGGTGGTGCTACTGGTAACACCTGCCATATATACGTTGCCGACCGTATCGCAGGCTACACCGTTGCCCTGGTCTGCGCCTGTGCCGCCATAGTAAGTGGCCCACTGTAAGGTAGGGTCTATAACCAGTGTGCCTTTGTGTGGGGCCACATCAAAGCTTACTTTATTGTTTTTTACTTTGAAGGTAGTGGCTATCGTTTGTCCATCTTCCTGCTGGTAGCTGTAGGGTTGCAGTTCAGTTACATTACCCATGGGGGTTATGGCTGCTATGCCACCTGTACCTGTTTTGTCCAGGCTGTTGGCGCCACTATACTGCAATTGTATATCTTGCACACGGCCACCTCTATGCACCACAAAGTCGTACTCCACTTTGTTGTCTTTTATATACAGCACCCAGTCTATGTGCGGATAAATGTTTTTGTAAGTGATCTTGTTCACCGCGTGGGCTGTGGTTGTGTGCTGGCCCAGGTATTGCTCATAGTATTGCTGTGGTTGCTCTGTTATAGCAACGGCGTTAGTATTGGCACCTGCAAGGGTCACATCCATTCGGTACATCTCTGTACGCGCGCTGGTATCTGTTTGTAGCAGCTTTGTTGCCACCTGGCGTTTATCTGTAGCAGGGGGTGGTGGCGTTTTACTCCACTGGTAGTGCAGCTGTCCATTGCCAATAAACAGGCTCATGCCCGGCATGGATACTTTGTACTGTATATCGGTACGGTGTTTGCCGTATTGGTCGGTTACCTGGCCGGCGTTTTCAATAAAGTAGAGCTCATCTTTATGGTTGGCAAAGGCTTTTGTGGGGTGCTGCGCTTGTGCCTGTACGTGGTAATGCACGGCCAGCATTGTAATACAGGCAGATAGGTAGAGTAGTGTTCGCCTCATGGGTAATTTTATAGAGATATAAATTTAACAAATAAATAAATACAATTACACTCCCGTATTAATTATTTGCTATGAAAAATATCTTCCCTTTACCTGGTACAATCCTACGAGGTAGCATTGTTCAGCTTGGTACTACAGTAGCACTGGTGCCTGTACAAAGCTGCGTCGGCAGCAGCGGTAATAGCTGCCGACTGCCTTTTTTTGCTACTTTTTTGGGCATCAAAAAAAGTAGAGCAATGAGAGAAACTTTTTCGAGGATTACTAATTACAATCGTTTGTTGTATTCAGAAATGAAGGTTCCCGCGAACACCAGCACAATATTACACGCACAAAAAAAAGCAACGATGAATGATCATCGTTGCTTTTTGCACTTACTAAGTATATTGTACTATGCTTCTGCTTCAGCATCCTGACCGTTAGCGTCAGATTCAGCTTCTTCAGCAGTAGGCAGAGATGATGCCAAACGGGCAGCGTTCTTTTCTTCTACACGGCGTACAGATTCAGTCATGATACCATGGCGTTTTTCTGACTTGTGCTTGCGATGTGTTTCTTCGCGTTTAGCAACAACCACTTCATGCTCAGTGTTCCAGTTTTCAAACTTTTCCCATGCTGTCTTTTCATCAAAAAGGCTCAGGGTTACACCACGCATCAGGTGCTTCAGGTACAGTACACCTTTGAACGACAAGATACGGCGGCATGTATTGGTTGGCTGTGCGCCCTTCTGCAACCAGTGCAGACTGCGCTCGCGGTTAACACGTACAGTGGCAGGAACCGTTAACGGGTTATATGTGCCCAATTTCTCAATAAACTTACCGTCACGTGGTGCAGTTGTGTTTGCCACCACTATGAAGTAGAACGGGCGTTTCTTAGACCCGTGACGTTGAAGACGAATTTTAACCGCCATAAATAATAGAAATTATTTTGGATTAACAATAAAATTTGGATGGCGAAGTTATGATAAAAATGACAACCAACAAATAGATTGCCAACTTTTTTTGCGCATGCTTAAATATTAAGTTTTCTTGCTCATATGCCGGCTTAACAACTACGCCTATGGCGGATAAAAGTATATATAAAGGTAACAATACGGTAACAATATAAACAGCACCTTTGCCGCATGTTTTCTGATGCGGAACCGAATTATAAACAAAGCAGGGTAGTCGATTACCTTATAGTACTTTGTATTATTGCCGCTGCACTGTGCACCATAGCTATGGTTAGCAATGTAATTTTGTGGTGATTCGCCACTTCACAAACGGTCTCATTATGTTCTTGTATTGTGTTTATTAATTGTGCTCATCATAATTGCTGCACTGGTAATGAGTTTATTAAATCATTGATAGTTAACCGATTAAATCTGTTTACATCATCCATTCTTTTAAGGAATTCTGAGGTACCTTAACTTCCACTTTTTGATTGAGAATACACCAACTACTTTTGCGCTAAAGTTACCTACATGGCATTGTTAGAAATTAATGGCGTACTCCTGAACGTGAACACCAAAGGCGAAGGGCAGCCCTTACTGCTCATACACGGCGTAGGCGGCGACAGCACACAAGTGGAAATAATTGCAGAACCGCTTTCTAGGCAATACCAGGTGATAAGGCTGGACTGCCGGGGGCATGGACTGTCCAGCAAACCGGCTGAATATACTTTGCACGATCATGTGCAGGATATCATAGGCATCATGGACCATTTTAAACTGGACAGCATTTACTTGCTCGGTGTATCTATGGGCAGCTATATAGCACAAGGGGTAGCTATAGCGGTGCCCGAAAGGGTGAGTAAACTGGTATTGACCGTTCCCAAATCCAACGGACTCACGCCATCCATACAGCGGTTAATGAAAGACAACGAGGCAGAACTGGCGGGATTAAACTTTCATGAAGTTATCCTGAAGCTGCTGAAATATTTGACCTACGATCCTGAAACAATGATAGCGCATATAGATCTCTTTGAAACCAAACTGACACCGGCGCAATTTGCAGCGGCCAATAAGGCCCTGGAAAACTTTGACTTCCGGGCTCAGTTGCCAAGCGTTACAGCTAAAACTTTAGTGATCAGCGGAAAGCATGACGGCCTGAATCCGCCGGAAGAAGGGAGGTTATGTGCACAGCTGATACTAGGCGCACAGTTTATTGAAATGCAATATTCGGGACATGCACCCATGTACGAGGAGCCAGCGCTGTACCTAAGCACCATTCAAAACTTTCTAACTGAGCAGAACTAATAAAACAAAAAGAAAGGGGATAGATTATTCCCGTAATTTCTACTTAACATAATGTAAATTATAGAACATTTGCTCGATTTCCAATTAAGCCTGTGTTACATGAGTTTAGACGACAACAGTTGAAGCGGTTGAGCCTGTAACCTTGATTAAGCAAAACCAGTAATGAGATATGCCCGGTATTTCATAAATCTCATTATCGATGGGATTATTTACGCTCTACTGTTGTGGGCGTTTTATCTTTATGTAGTTCCGATGCTTGACCATGCTCTCGGGAAAATTTGAAGCCGCACCAAACCAAAAAACTTCCAAAGATAAAAGCCAATATTTTACCTATCAATTTTCCAATTGGCTCTTTTAGCAAATCAAATAATTTGTCCGAATGTCTTTGGAGCCAGTTTTGATTATAGACTGACTGGTTTAAGAATTCATTTATTTCTAATGAATAATTATATAATGTTTGGTTGTGATATTCCTTTTGGGGTGAAAAATCAGTATCGTCGTCTCCGTTCATTAGATACCCAATTGCCTTTGATGTTTCAATGGAGATTAACAGATTGCCGAATGCTTTCCTTTTATCGACCTTCAACCCTTTATAGGTATCCTGATGACGTCGGTAGACGCTCTCCCAAATAGGTTTGATGTCATTTTCGTAAAGCTTAATATTATCCTCCGATATTTTTATTAAAGGCTTCAATGCCCTTCTTAATTCAGGGACATTTTTGCCATTTACTATAGCTTCATAAATGACGCTTTTAAAATTGATTTGTTCAAAAATTGGGAAGTTAGCAGATACTATGTGGTTTTTAATAAAATATTTGTCTTCGCCATCCGGCTTTGCTTGGATTTTAAATTGACTATTAATAAACTCCAGTGATCGTTTGGTGTACGCAATTTCTTTCATGGAGTCAATTTTCTATCAAATTTAAATTATAAAAGGTAATCAGTTCTATAATTGCGCATTATGTTAGAATGGAAAACGTTGAAATTAGCTATCTCCGCATCGTTTAGTGTTTAAACATTTGCGTAACGTTTAAGTAATGATTTAGTAACTAGATTGATGCCTAATAATTTGAAATAAATTTCCCTTTATAAAATTGCTTGTGTTACTTTTGATTAACATTTTACAGAAATAGTATTAATAATTGGAATGTTTCTGTATTTTATCCAGAGAATTTTCGTATGATTTTCAATTTTAAGAATTTAGGAATAATTGAGGAGGCAAATATAGAGCTGAATGGGCTTACCGTTATTACGGGTTTAAATGACACAGGTAAGTCTTTTTTAAGTAAATCTATTTACTCTATTATCAAAACGATTAGAGAGGCTAAGGATCAAGAGCTGTCAAATAAGGCAGATGCTTTTGAGCAAGGACTTCGACCACTACTCGTTTTAGTAAAACAATTCAATTCTTCCCCCATGGAGCAAATGGTTCTTTCTTTTAGGATTGAACTATTAAATAGTTTGTTAAGAAAATTACCGAATGACGTCATTCTTTCAATGGTGTCAAATTTGAAGGCTGGGCTGCTTAGTAGCCTTGATACTAATAATCTCCAATCGCATTCGCCATCATTAAACTCTATTTTTAGTCAAATTGAAAACCTTCTAACTCAGGAATTGGAAGTTGATAAAATGTATATTCAATATTTTGACCGAATGATTATACAGCAACTTTTTAGAAGTCAAATAAATACACTAGGCAAGAATACGGACTTGTTGATATCCTGTCTTGATAAAGATGGCGAAATCTTAAGGGCAAACATTAAAAATAACAAGACGATAAACATAAAATTAAACAATCCCTTTTACTATCAAAATGCTACATTAATTGATACCCCAATAATTCTGCAATTAGCATTTTTTATTAGGCAATCCAGGGTAAGACCATCCTACCTGAATAGGAAAAGTGATGATGGACTTCCAAGTTATTATTTAGACCTTGTTTATAAATTAGCAACGCCAACAATAAAAACGGAATTGCCGGAAGAGTTTAAAAGTATTGAAAGCTTAATTGGGGGTAAATTTATTTTCAAAGAGAAGTCGGATAATTTTGTTTTTCAAAAGAATAATGGTGATGAAATAGAGTCAATGAATACGGCTAGTGGCATTAAATCGTTTGGTTTAATTCAGCTCCTTATGGCTTCTTCTGAAATAAATTCTAGGACACTTTTGATAATTGACGAACCAGAGGTTCACTTACACCCTAAATGGGAAATTGAATACGCCAAGATTATTGTTGGGCTTGCAGCGGCTGGGATACCAATTGTTATTAGCTCACATTCGCCATATCTCCTGCATGCTATTAATGTTTACATAAAAGAGTTCAAGATTGAAGATAAAAGTAAATTCTATTTTGGAGAAAAAACAGATGGAGGGGCGCTGACAAAATTTAGAGATGTTACGGCAAATTTAAACCCAATATTTAAGTTGTTGTCCGAGCCAATGAGGGATTTATTTATAGAAGGTTAATTATGCTTGAACTCTTATCTGATTGCCTCAAGGCGAATTCTTATTATATGGAGGAGTCCTTAAAGGACATCCCTAACTCCACTTGCCTGCAATCCGACTTGAAGGTTTTAGACCTATATAAAATAAAGGTAAAATTCTTTAATGAAGTTGATGGCAACCAGCTAACATCAATGAGTGCCGGCTATTTTTCGTTTTTAAGAGAAACTATTTATTTTATACAGATACTAAGCCCAGAGGCATTAAATCGGGAAAAGTGGGCTGACATTGAGAAAGAAATTAAAATAAAAACGAAAGATACAATCATTACAATTCTTGGGATAGTTGGGCATAAATCTATCGATAAAATATTTTACAGATATCTTTATGAAAGGAATGGAATCAAAATAAAGACTTTGATTGTTTCTGATATCGATTATGTTGGAAGTACTATTTTCCAGTTTTCTAATTTAGATTCACTATATCCTTTTCATGAACCAGCAGGCAAAATAAAAAACCCCCAATTGTTTAATTGTGATGAGTTATGTGACATAATAACAAAATCGTCTACTGCCAGAAGTGGTGATAATTTTTCTGAAGCTAGAACGTTTGCAGATTAGCCCTTAATCATTTACAATTTACAGTCCCTACCTTTCTCAATTCCTTAACCCTATAAATTTGGGTGACTACCCTACGTTCGCTAACTTCCCCTCTCTATAAAATACAGCCGGTCTCCCGACCGGAATTTGAAACGCTAATGCTGATGTTATGCCATCAGTCAATAGAAATCCCAGGCTGGTCGAAGGGAAAGCGCTCACTCAAACTCAAGCCCCGCAAATTCCATACTTAGTTTATTAAACTGAATTTGTATTTTTACACCAAATCAAAATTTGCGCATGGTATAATTTAAGTGTGACACATACATATATTTAGCTTCTTCAGCTTTTTCCTAATCTCGAAACGTGGAAATTTCACTTCCGGAAAAATGATGTAAGACGCGCCGTTATGGCGTGAGCTTATTCATTTCCGGAAGGGTATCCACGTACCTGAGATTGGGGTGTCTAAGTTTCACGCCTCTTTTATATCCTGCCACTCACACTTAAACCAGTTTGTATGTGGTTCTTTAGAAAAAGAAAAAATAGTAAGGCAGCACACAGCACCTACCCCGGCTTCCCATACCATGCAGGCGAGCTATCGGCCTACCTTGCAGACATTCACTACTTCATTATTGCTCTTAAAGATGGTCAGGTCATCCATCATCACCCAGATGATTCCCTCACCTTCCACAACTGGCTTATCGCAAATAAGATCAGGGATGTAAATAACTACTAAACACAACTATCTCGCTCACTTATAACGCTCATGCCCCTACTGGCATTTGCACTCCCGTGGAACACCCCACCGCGTGGAACGGTGCATATCTTGTTTACCCAATAAACGCTTATCATTCTTACCTTGCGCTATGGCAAAATAGCGGGCGTAATGGTTCTATCATCTATTTATAAACAATCAAAACAACACTTAAAATCTTGTAATCGTGAAATCCTGTAATCGTGTTCAAGACAAAATAAAATGCCCGGCATCGGGCACAATCGGGCATTAATCGGGCATTCTTTGATTGCTTAAACAATTTAATATCAGCCACAGCAGCACATTTCAACCACCTACAACCCCTCAAAATGCCCGCTTTGCATTTTTTACAACCACTCGGGCATTTACAAAAAACACAACTCCCCGCGAAATACATAACACACACACACACACTCGTGTCATTGCGAGGCACGAAGCAACCTTTCGAAACACAAGCTCGCAACATACAAAGCATCGCGCTATACCATCAAAACTAGAACAGTAGTACTGCTGCCTGCACAAAGCTTCGTCGGCAGCAGCGGTAATAGCTGCCGACTGCTTTTTTTGCTACTTTTTTTGGCATCAAAAAAGTAGAACCATGAGAGAAAAATCTTGAAAATAAAATGAAAAAACTACTCCTCCTCACCAACAATACTCCCGCCCCCGGCATAGTTGCTTTGCCAGTAAGGCTCGTCCAGGCTGCTTATCATCACCCCTTCCGATGTGGAAGCATGCACAAAGTGCCCGTTGGTCAGGTACACACCTACATGGGTTATATGCTTCCTGCCAAAAAATACCAGGTTGCCCTCGCGCAGGTGGTTGCGGTCTTTTATGCGCTTGCATTGGTCAAACTGCTCGTACGATGTGCGGACCAGGTCTATACCAAACACCTCGGCATACAAGCGCTGGGCAAATGCACTGCAATCTATACCATCATGATCGGTACCGCCCAGCTTGTAGCGCGTGCCGTACCACTCATCAATAAAAGTATAAAGTGTCAGGTTATCGATTTTCTTATCGCGAACGCCCACCTTGTCGGCAAACTTATCCTGTAGTTCTTTGCGTTCCTTCTTGGTTATTACAATGGTGCCATCTTCCTCGCGCTTGGGGTGCGTGCCTTCTATCACACGCATATGTATATTGTTGCTGCCCTTGCCCCCAATGGTAACCTGGTCTATAAAGCGCGGATTTTTCTGCACATGGGTAGCAGTAGTACGGCGGGTACTATGGCATGCAGTAAGCAATATGATGCACAGGATCAAAGCCCTGCTTACATTTTTTCCCATTCCGGTATTGTGAGTGTGCTGCAAAAGTAAGTAGCCTGCGCGTCTGTTCCAACCCTTACTTTTTGCGGGCAGATGGTCGCGAGGTAGCATTGTTTAGCCCGGCAGAACAGTAGCACTGCTGCCTGCACAAAGCTTCGTCGGCAGCAGCGGTAATAGCTGCCGACTGCCTTTTTTGCTACTTTTTTGGGCATCAAAAAATAGGGGTGCTGCAAAAGTAGGCAGCCTGCGTGTCTGTTGCAACCCTACTTTTTGCCGGCAGGTGGTCACGAGGTAGCATTGTTTAGTTCGGCAGAACAGTAGCAATGTTGCCTGCACAAAGCTTCGTCTGCAGCAGCGGTAATAGCTGCCGACTGCCTTTTTTTGCTACTTTTTTTGGCATCAAAAAAAGTAGAGAAATGAGAGAAAACATCATCAAAGCAAACGCACTAGCAAGTGAACTTTGGGGTGATTTTTAGCCCCACCAATATAATAGATACGCGATGCGTACTTTATTTAATACTTTTGCGCATCGTCTGTATATCTCATAATTAAATAATATCCATAATGAAGAAATTGCTATTATCGCTTGCAGTATTCAGTATGTTCTTTAGCGCTCGTGCCGACGAAGGCATGTGGATACCCATGCTCATAGGCAAGAACTATGATGAAATGGTACGCCTGGGCCTGAAGCTGAGCAAGGAAGACCTGTACAGCATTAACCACAGCAGCCTTAAAGATGCCGTAGTACAGTTTGCCGGCGGTTGTACTGCCGAAATGATTAGCGACAAAGGCCTGTTGCTCACCAACCACCACTGCGGTTACGATGCCATAGCTACGCTCAGCACCGTGCAGCACGACTACCTGGACAATGGCTTTTGGGCCCATAATTATGCCGAAGAACTGCAGGCACAGGGTGTAACGGTTATCTTCCTGCAAAAAGTGACCGATGTAACTGCCGAAGTGCAAGCAGCAGTAGGCAATGCCACCGGCGACGACTACAACAAAAAGTTTGAAGCTATAAGCAAGCAAATAGAAAAACGTGAAAACAACAATGGCAAGCTGGTAGCCAATGTACGCGAGTACTTTAACGGCAACCAGATATTGCTGCTCACTTATAAAAGGTACACCGATGTGCGCCTGGTAGGCACACCACCAAAGAGCCTGGGCAAGTTTGGCGGCGATACCGACAACTGGATGTGGCCACGCCATACGTCCGACTTCAGCATGTTTCGCGTATATGCGGGTAAAGACAACGAGCCTGCCCCATATGCTGCCGATAACGTGCCGTACAAACCAGCTAAGTTTTTACCTGTTAGCATTAAGGGCGAACATCAGGACGACTATGCCATGATATATGGTTACCCAGGTCGCACCAACCGCTACGAGGTGAGCAACGGTGTGAGCCTTGCAGTAAACATGGTGAATCCCGCTATTGTAAAGATCCGCGACCTGCGCCTCAGCATCATGCGCAAGCATATGGATGCCGACAAGCACGTGTACCTGCAAACTACATCGCTATACGCACGTATTGCCAACTACTGGAAGTACTTTATTGGCCAGACAGAACAACTGAAAAGGCTGAAAGTGGTAGATGAAAAGAAAGCAGAAGAAAACAAGTTTACAGAATGGGCACGCCAGAACGCGCCACAGGATGCAGACCTGATGGACAAATTTGCTAACTTATATAATGCTTATACCCCCTACGCTATACCGGCTACATACTATGGTGAGTGTTTCCGCACATCGGGCATGGGTAGGCTGGGTGCCGCGCTTGAGCCTGTACAGCGCATGCTTACAGAGCATAAAGAAGATAGTGCGAAGCTATACCTGGCACAACTGAAGATAGCAAGAAGGGCTATAATGAAGGAGTACGACCCCGGAACAGAACGCGACCTCACCATTGCTATGACCAAGCTGTACTACACTGATGTACCTAAGGATATGATGCCCGACATTTATGAAAATGTGATCTTCAAGAAATTTGGTAAAGACAAAGCTGGCAAAAACCTTGGCGATGCTATGTATGCTGACTATGTAGATTACATGATAAAGCACACGTTTGTTTTAGACAGTAATGCCTTTAACGCTTTTTGCGATGCACCAACACTTGAAAAAATAAGTAAAGATGCCGCAGCAGAATATGGCATCAGCTTTGCCAAAAACTATAAAGACCGTGTACTACCAAAAGTGGAGCAATACAACAACGACAAGAAAGAACTGGCTAAAACATATGTGCACGACCTGATGATCTGGAAGAAGGACAAGATGTTCTATCCTGATGCCAATAGCACTATGCGTATCAGCTACGGCCAGGTAAAAGGTTATGATCCTGTTGATGGTGTACACTACAAATACTTTACAACGCTGGATGGTCTGATGGCAAAATACAAACCCGGCAGCGACGAATTTGATGTACCTGCAGACCTGATAGACCTGTATAACAAAAAAGATTACGGCCGCTATGCTGATGCTGATGGAACTCTGCATACATGCTTCATTACCAACAATGATATTACAGGCGGTAATTCAGGTAGCCCGGTTATCAATGCAAATGGCGAATTGATTGGTGCAGCCTTCGACGGCAACTGGGAAGCGATGAGTGGCGACATCGCCTTCGACAAAAAGTATAAAAGGACTATTGTGTGCGATGTACGCTATATTCTGTTCCTCATAGACAAAATGGGCAAAGCCGATAACCTCATTAAAGAAATGGATATCCGCGCCAACAAAGACATCAACAGGAACGAAGATTAATATATCATAAATATTAAATACATAAAATGTCGCCCGGCACTCCCAGGCGACATTTTTATATATAAGGAGGAACTACCCTACTGCTTAAGTTCCTTAGCCACCGCAGCAGCCAACCGCTCTGCCCACACAGCATACTCCTTCCCCGATGGATGCAGGCCATCTTCAGCCAGGTATTCTTTATCAACACCATTGGTACGGGTGCTATCGGTTATCTCTACATAATGGCTCTTGTAAGCTGTTGTTATCTCTTTATTAGCTGCATTGTAAGCATCTATATCCTGGCCTATTTGCGCACGGTCGCGGCCTTCTGCAAACGGGGTTACCCCCCAATCTGGTATCGAGAGCACAAACACCCGGCTGGCATGGCCACCGGCATAGCCAATAGCGGTTTCCAATAGCTGGATAAACTGTGGTTTATAGTCTTCTGTACTCCTGCCACGGTACTGGTTATTTACCCCTATCAGCAAGGTTACAAAAGAGAAGGTTTCGTTGAGGTTATGCTCACGTATGGCGTTCGCCAACTCATCGGTGGTCCATCCGGTAACAGCTATAATAACGGGCTGCGCTACCTCAACTTGCTGCTCCTGTAGCAGCCTTACAGCCTGGTGTGGAAAGTTTTCTTTAACCGGTACTTGTTCGCCTATAGTGTAGGAATCGCCAAGGGCAAGGTATGTAAACATGTGTGTGTTTATTTTGTTCTTTACTTAATGTATATCGCTTTTACATTCACAAACTCGCGAATACCAAACCTGCCTATCTCCCTGCCATAGCCACTGTTCTTTACCCCACCAAATGGCAGTCTCGGATCTGAATGTACAAAATCGTTGATAAAGCAGCAGCCAGCTTGCAGCCCTGCCGCCAGCTTTTCGGCATGCGCCCTATTCTTAGATAGTATTGCGCTGCCCAGGCCATACTCATTATCATTAGCTATGTGTACTGCATCTTTTTCGTCTTTGGCTTCTATTATAGCAGCCACAGGGCCAAACAATTCCTCTTCATACGCCACCATACCTTTTTTTACATTGGTAAGCACAGTAGGTGGGTAGTATGCGCCACTACCCTCTGGCACAAAACCGCCGCACAGCAGCTTGGCACCTTTATCTAAAGTCTTTGTTACCTGTTCATGCAGTTGGTCGCGTAGATCCACACGAGCCATGGGCCCTATTCTGCTGTTGGGCTCCATCGGGTCGCCGTAAGTAGCCTCTTGCATTTTTGCAGCCATACGTCGTTCAAACTCCTTCTTTATAGACTTAATAACGATGAACCTTTTTGCAGCCACACAACTTTGCCCGCTATTTACCAGCCTGCCCTTTACACATATATCTATAGCTGCATCCAGGTCAGCATCTTCAAGAATTATATAAGCGTCGCTGCCGCCCAGTTCCAGCACTTGTTTCTTTAAGTTGCGCCCGGCAGCCTCTGCTACCTTCCGTCCAGCGGCAGTACTGCCCGTAAGGGTTACGCCTGCTATAAGCGGGTTTGCAATAAGGGCTTCTATCCGCGACGACGGCACCAGTATAGTTTGAAGCAACCCTTTAGGTACTCCTGCATCCTTTATTACTTTTTCAATAGCTAATGCGCAACCACTTACGTTAGATGCATGTTTCAGTACCATGGTGTTGCCAGCCATAATAGCCGGTGCCAACGCCCTAAACACCTGCCAGTAAGGAAAGTTCCAGGGCATAACTGCAAGTACAACTCCCAGCGGTTGAAAGGTTACATAGCTCTTGCGGGCGTCGGTTTCCACAGGTTCGTTAGCCAGCATGCTTGCGCCGTCTTTAGCATAGTACTCCAAGGTCACAGCGCATTTTTCTACCTCGTCCCTACCCTGCTGTATGGGTTTACCCATTTCTTTGGTTGCCAGTATAGCTAATTTTTCTTTACTGTTGCGTAGTTGCTTAGCTATGTTCTTCAGCACCTGTGCCCGCTCTTTATAGGTTTGCAATCGCCAGCTGTTATATTCTTTATATGCCTGCTGCACTATGCGGGCCACTTTTGCATCGTCAAAAGCATCGTAGCCTGCAATTGCCACCCCTGTTGCGGGGTTGATGGAAACGATCTTGTCTGCCATGGTAATATTTTTATTGAAATTAAATAACCTAAACGATACCACCATTAACTTGGCCATCTTATATTTGATCTGCAAACACAGTTATCTTCGCTCAAACATTCAATAGCTAAAACTCTTATTAATGTTACCCGACAAAATAAAATTTGGTACAGACGGCTGGCGCGCCATTATAGCTTTGGACTTTACGGTTTATAACGTAGCCCGTGTAGCGCAAGCACAAGCAGAGTGGTTGTTGCAACAAGACAATAAGCCGGTAGTTGTAGTAGGCCATGACTGCCGTTTTGGAGGCGAGTTGTTTACTGAAACTGTAACTAAAGTATTTTGCAGCAATGGAGTAAAAGTATTGCTGGCGAAAGGCTACGTGAGTACACCAATGATATCTATGGCTGTGTTGCACTTAAAAGCACACCAGGGAACTGTGATAACGGCTTCCCACAATCCGCCAACTTACAACGGCTACAAATTGAAGGGCGCACATGGCGGCCCATCCAGCCCCAAAGATATTGCCGAGGTTGAAGCGTTGATCAAAGATGATGTGACCATACCGGCACAAGGCTTAATCCATTGGGAGCAGCAAGGTTTATTGGAATATGTAGACCTGGAGCAACTATATATTGATTACCTGCAACAAAAATTCGACTTTGCAGCATTGAATAAATCTCCATTCAAAATAGCTTACGATGCTATGTTTGGATCCGGGCAAAATGTATTACGCAGGTTACTACCCAATGCGGTACTGCTGCATTGCGATGAAAACCCGGGGTTTCATGGCCAGGCTCCTGAACCACTTGACAGAAACCTGCAAGAGTTGGCCAAAACAATGGCAACTACACCTGAACTTAAAATTGGATTGGCTACCGATGGTGATGCAGACCGTATTGGAATGTATGATGAAGATGGCCATTTTGTAGATGCACACAACATAATACTGTTGCTGATACATTACCTACACAAGTATAAAGGGCTGATGGGAAAAGTAGTTATAGCATTTTCTGTAACCGACCGCGTGAAGAAACTATGTGAAGCATATGGATTGCCGGTAGAAGTGACCGCCATAGGTTTTAAGTACATAAGCGAGATCATGATAAAAGAAGATGTGCTGGTTGGTGGTGAAGAAAGCGGAGGCATAGCAGTGAAAGGTCACATACCTGAACGTGATGGTATTTACGATGGTATATTGCTATATGAATTTATGACCAAAAGCGGCAAAACTCTAAAACAGCTTTGTGAGGAAGTATATGAAATAACGGGGCGATTTGTGTACGATAGAAATGACTTACATGTTGAAAACGAGAAGAAGAATGCGATAATGGCCAAGGCGCAGAATAACGAATACCCCAAGTTTGGCAAGTACACTTTCAACCGCAGGGAAACAATAGACGGAATAAAGTATCACCTGGATAACGGTGGGTGGCTGATGTTGCGAGCCTCCGGTACTGAACCGGTGTTACGTGTATACGCTGAAGGCAATAGCAAAGAAGAAACACTCGATATACTGAATGCGGTGAAGGCCACTATATTGTAATAGTACTAACTTGACCTTAAAGCCATCCTAGTTAAATGGTGGCTTTTTAATTTATATGGACATCAGGGAATGAGGTACTGTAAATTGGTTAATGCCACCTTAAACTACTTCATATAACGAGCTATTTCCCGATCTGCTTCTCTTGATTTTATGCTTTCCCGCTTGTCGTGCATTTTCTTACCCTTGCCCAACCCTATATCTAATTTGGCGTAACCTTTTTCATTTACAAACATGCTGAGCGGTACTATGGTAAGACCCTTCTCTTTTATTTTGGTAGCCCACTTATTCAATTCTTTTTTTTGCAACAACAGTTTGCGATCGCGTATAGGATCGTGACTGGCATAGCCTGCGTTTATATATTGGGCTATATGAAGGCTTTTGATCCACAACTCGCCGTTATGGAAATAGCAGTAGGCATCATTAAAACTCACCTTACCATTACGTACAGATTTTATCTCACTGCCGGTAAGCATAATACCGGCAGTAAGTTTATCTTCTATAGCATACTCAAAAGTAGCAGGGCGGTTCTTAATATAGATCTCTGGGGTAGCCACAGTTATTTTTTATTGCTGTACTAAACAGCCTTAGGTTGTTTCATAAACCAGTCTGTTACTATGGCCAGTTTATGCTTCAGGTTTTTACGGTCAACTATAAAATCGAGGAAGCCATGTTCCAACAAGAATTCTGATCTCTGAAAGCCTGCAGGCAATTCCCTCTTTATTGTTTCTTTAATTACCCGAGGCCCTGCAAAACCTATCAAAGCATTAGGTTCGGCAATATTTATATCGCCCAGCATAGCATAAGATGCAGTAACACCACCTGTTGTAGGATCGGTCATTAGAGATATATATGGCAAGCCTGCTCTGGCAAGCAACGTGAGCCTTGCTGATGTTTTTGCCATCTGCATTAGTGAGAAAGCACTTTCCATCATACGCGCCCCACCCGACTTTGCAATAAGCAACATAGGCAAATGATGTTCAATGCAATAATCGACAGACCTGCATATTTTTTCACCCACTACAGAACCCATAGAACCACCAATGAAATTGAAGTTCATACAGGCAATGAGCATTTCGCGGCCCTTTACATGCCCTACTCCTACACTTATGGCATCGGGCAGGCCTGTATTATCCTGGGCATCTTCTATACGGCTTGCATAACTTTTGATGTCCACAAACCCAAGCATGTCTTTAGGCATAATGTTCTCAAAAAGCAACTTGTATTCGCCGTCAAAAAGTATTTCGAAATATTCTTCAGCGTTTATCCTGTTGTGGTAATTGCATTTAAGACAAACGTACATATTGTCATGCAATTCCTTAACTGTAGTTGTTGTCTTGCACTCAGGGCATTTGTGCCACAAACCATCAGGGGCTTCCTTCTTTTCGTGGGTACTTGTTAATATGCCTTTTTTGATACGACGGAACCATGTAGATGACATAGATACTAAGATTAGTGTGCTATCTTTTAAAAAATCCTAAACAATCTGCGAAGGTAATGCATACAGGTTAAAAGACAGAACATCTTTAAATAGTATGCATAAAAAACTGTATAATAATTTTTAATCTTCCAGATCAACCTTGCCAGAAAGTAAGTAGATGACTGCCATGCGTATGGCTACTCCGTTTTCAACCTGGTCGAGAATGATACTTTGTTTACTATTAGCAACGTCAGAATTCAATTCTACGCCCCTATTTATAGGCCCTGGGTGCATGATGACGATCTCTTTACCAAGACTATCCAGTGTTTGTTTATTGATGCCATAATAAAGTGCATATTCCCGTAAAGTGGAGAACAGAGGTTTATGCTGGCGTTCCAATTGTATGCGCAGCACATTAGCAACTTCGCACCATTGTAGCGCTTTTTTTACGTCATATTCGACCTTTACACCAAGGTCTTCAATATGTTTGGGGATGAGTGTAGGAGGCCCTGCAACCATAACTTCTGCTCCCAGCTTGCCCAGGCAATAGATATTACTGAGTGCCACTCTTGAGTGCATGATATCACCTATGATACATATTCTGCGTCCTTTTATGCTACCCAAACGCTCGCGTATGCTATAAGCATCCAGTAAAGCCTGTGTAGGATGCTCGTTTATACCATCTCCGGCATTTATTATTCGGGCATCCACATTTTGTGACAAGAACCATGGCGCACCACTGGCCGAATGGCGCATGACCACCATATCTACCTTCATAGCCAGTATATTATTCACTGTATCTATGAGTGTTTCGCCTTTAGATACCGACGAGCCAGATGATGCGAAGTTCACGACATCGGCGCTCAATCGCCTTTCGGCAAGCTCAAAAGATATACGGGTACGTGTCGAGTTTTCGAAGAAAACATTGGCAATAGTAGTATCGCGCAATGTAGGCACCTTCTTTATCGGCCGTTGCAAAACCTGTTTAAAGTTATCGGCCGTTTGGAATATCTGCTCTATATCTTGCGATGTAAGTTCTTTTATGCCTAACAGATGTTTTACTGAAAGCGACATGTGTTGTTTTAAAATTTATTGATCAATAAGCACTACTTCATCTTTACTGTCTTTTTCAGCCCAGTACACTTTTACTTTCTGCGTCATTATAGAGTCTATAGTTTGCCCGGTATAATCGGGTTGTATAGGCACTTCCCTACTAAAACGACGGTCAATTAGTACCATCAATTCTACGCTGCGTGGTCTGCCGAAATCAACCAGCGCATCCATTGCGGCACGAATGGTGCGGCCGGTATGCAGCACATCATCAACAAGTATCACATCTTTATCCTGTATGCTAAACGGTACGTGTGTTTGCGAGGGTACATGTATGGTATTGGTGCTATGTACATCATCACGGTAAAATGTGATATCGAGCTTGCCATAATCTATATGCTGGTACCCGGTAATATCTTTTACAATACCAGCAATACGATTTGACAACCATACACCCCGCGGCTGTATGCCTATAATAGCTGTATCTGCAAGAGAAATATGATTTTCAATTAATTGATGTGCCAGCCGTTGCAGCGTAATATTCAGTTGGGTATGATCGAGCAGGATCTTCAATTACTGCGTTTTCATCAAAAGTAAAAAAATAGCGGCGCTTTTTTTGAAAAATTTTGAGCAACCTACCAGTTTAATTTTATAGGTATGACTTGAATAGCAATATATTAACTTCTGGAGCGATGTAGTAAATATCATTCTAAAAGTCAATGTTCCGGATGACCCATATTTAAATGTGACAACTTTCTAATCAAAAGCATAATAATAACCAAATAATAAGGCACATAAAATCTATCTGCCGTTTCTGAATGAAGTATGAATCTTGTTAAGTAAATAACTAAAATCGCTAATAAAAACATTTGATCAAATGTCAATTGACGAAAGCGGCCAGCCCTACCTACAAATACGAATAGACCCAGTAACATAAATGTATTGACCTGCGAAAAAAGAAAGCCTACAATTGCATCTGAAATATGAATAGATAAATAATTATGAATTGAGAATGCAGGACTCATTTTATGAAATGTCACCATGTTATTCTTAAAAAAAGATGGATAGAACATTAAGTCCCATCCAAATCGCGTGGCATTATAAGCGACACAAAAAAAACAAATAAAGGAAATCAAGAGCATAATAAAATAATGCAAAGGCGAGATCTTATTAATTACAAGAGCCAGGAACGAAATAATAATAACAGCAGGGATAATATTATCTATTCTTGTCAATACGGCCAGCATAAGAAAAAAGAAGGCAATAGAATATTTTCCTTTTTCGACAATGAAATACATGGAGGAAAATAAAAATAAAGCCGAAATACAATCGGGTGTCGATAATTTTGCAACCACTAGTAATGGACCAGATAATAAAATTATCCCACTTGTAGCCAAGGCTGTAAGTGGGTTCAGGTACTTAAATATCCAATAAAAAAGCAAAATACCAATAAAGAAATAGGCTATAGCAGAAGGCAGTACGGTGGCAGCAGGTAAGTTGATACCTGTTTTATAAAAAAACCATATACTTACCACATACAACGGTTTCACTATATAAAATGGCAATACAGCCTCGTAATTAACCTTACTATTCAGCATTTTTCTCTTATATGCATGCGACGTATCTGTAAGTTGACAATAGACTTTGGCTGGCACATTCTTCTTAGCTTCGCGGTAAGTAATATCATGAACCAACCTCGCATCAGTATTATCCATCTTCAATGCGAGAGACATATATGGAAGCATATCCCAATTATATAAAGGTCGCTTATATACATAAAAACAAACTAGTAATAAGAAAATAATAAAGAAAATGTAAGCTAACCTACGCTGCATCAATAAGGATACTTTAGGCATAATTTATTCATGTTGAATAAAATTAATAATATTTCTATGGGTAAATCTAAAAATAAAGCTGAAGCTACTTTTGTATATTTGTCATAACATAAAAATAAAGTTAATACCCTTGCAGAAGTCTATATATAAGTACCTGGTATTGGCTATACCTTGTCTCATCTATTTTACGGTAGTTTTCCGGTATTCTGTGAATATGCCTGCACAGGATGATTATGATGCTATCCTTGTTTTCCTGATGAATTTTAAAAAGGCTACTGGTATCGACAATTTCTTTTTATTATTTAGTCAACACAATGAACATCGTATATTATCTTCAAGGTTGTTATATGTATTATATTATTACATTGCAGGTGCCATTAACTTCAAAGACATTATATTTATCGGCAATGCCCAATTGATAGTGTTGTATATTATTATTGTTGCTCTTATAAAAAAATGTTTGCCCACTCACTGGTTTTGGCCAGCATTAATTACATCCTTGTGCCTTTTTGATCTTAATAGTTGGGAAACGTCAGGATTCGCTATGGCTTCTATGCAGAATTTTGGTATTATTCTCTTTTTTGCAGCTTCTCTGTATTCTTACAATAAACAAGGCAATTGGAGATATCTTGGAGCCTTCCTTCAATTCATCGCTATATTTTCTAGCGGTAACGGTATAGTTGCGGGGGCCTTGCTTTGCTTATTTACAATATTCAAAAGGGATAAGCCAGGTATTATTCTAAGTGTACTCACCTTCATTATCTTTTCCTCATTGTATTTTCTTCATTATAGTGTTCCCATTACAGGGCACCCTGCAACTGACCCGGTTCGGATTATAATGTACTTTTTGCACATCATCAGTTCTATTGTAGACTACCAAGATCATAAGACAATTGTGCTGGCTGGCTCCGCTGTCATAACATCTTTGATTCTTCTTTTTCCTTTTGAGAAAAAGAATTGGATAAAGAAGGACATGCTTCCTGTTGCATTTATTACGTTATTCTTGTTAGGGTCTATGGCTACAGCCACTCTCTTTAGGGTGAGCCTTGCTGTAGAATATTTGATACCAAGTCGATATCTCATCTATCCTGATCTGCTTGTTGCTATGATCGCCATTTTATTAGCATATAAAATAAGTAATAAAAAAATATTTCATCCCGTAATGATACTTTGCAGCTTAGTCGTATGCCTTGTTTTTAATATGAGTTTTTATGTGGGAAAGAGAAATATGATAGCCCGCGAAAACCAGATATTACAACCTGGTTACTATTATCCTGACAGCACACACGCAAAAGACGTCTCTCTCGAAGCCTGCAAGCTGCACATTTATTGCATAGAAGATGAGCGGAAAAGACTTATTAAGTAGATTTAAAGACTCTTAGAAACTATACGTCCATTATTTGCAGTCTACTCAGATGTTTGTAAAGCCCTTCATCTATAGTTACTAGTTCATCATGCGTACCGGTTTCTTTTACAGTACCGTTCTCTAACACTACAATTTTATCAGCATTACGGATAGTACTCAACCGATGTGCAATAACTAATGAGGTCCTGTTTTTCATTAAATTATGCAGAGCTTCCTGAACTAATGCTTCAGACTCAGAGTCTAACGAACTAGTTGCCTCATCCAATATTAAAATAACAGGATCTTTTAATATAGCACGAGCTATAGCTACACGCTGGCGCTGTCCGCCCGAAAGTTGTATGCCTCGTTCACCAACAATAGTCTTGTAGCCTTCAGGAAAACCAGTTATAAAATCGTGGGCATTTGCCTTTCTTGCTGCTTCTTCTACTTGTGGTACAGTAGCATCGGGATTCCCATAGGCTATATTATCATATATAGTCCCTCCAAATAAGAAAACATCCTGGGGCACCAGGGCCATCTGTTTGCGCAAATGGGTTAGTGGAATGGATGATGCATCTTTATTATCAAAATACAGAGTACCTGCATCAGGTTCGTAAAAACGTAATAATAAGGATACCAAGGTGCTTTTGCCTGCACCACTTGGTCCAACAATGGCTACTTGCTCTCCTTTGGCTACGGTTATATTTACTTTATTTAGCACTTGTATGTCTGGTCGTGATGGATAGCTAAATGATATACAATCAAGTTTTATAGCTCCAAAAAGTTTGAAGTTTGCATCTAGATTAACTGGTTTAACTATCACATTTTCAGTTGTTTCTGTTAGCAAATTACGAACTCTTTGTGTTGCTCCAAGTGTTTTTTGAAACTGGCTTACCAGCCCTGCAAAGCTGGCCATAGTACCTCCCACAAAAGCAGTATAGAGCACAAACTCAGTCATGCTCCCAAAAGTCAACACACCTTGCTGCATCAAACTGGAGCCATACCAAACCACCACGCCTATGGTTCCAAACATGGTGAACGACATAAAAGAAACGAAAAACGCACTGAACCGTCCACTTTTAATGGCCAACTTTATGACCTTGTTTACGCTACCACTATAACGCCCTATTTCAAACCATTCATTGCTAAATGCCTTTACGCTTGTAATACCCTGCAGGGTCTCGTTTACTATTACCCCGGACTGTGCAAGCTCGTCCTGTACACTCCGTGACAACGCACGCACCCGTTTATTAAACACATAACCTATTATAATATTAACAGGTATTACAGATAATATAAGTAAGGTAAGGCGGGGTGAAATACTTAATA